>NZ_CP102951.1:905000-1233750 GCF_024741815.1 Pseudomonas sp. LS1212 | reverse complement strand
CGGTAGTTGAGGTGTACCGTCATCGCCCGCCGAGGCTTGCGGTGAGGCACTGGCACAATCTGCGTCATCGCATGAAACAGCGCTTCGATTTCGCCGAAGGCTTCGGCCAGATCGCCGTTCGCTTGGTTGCTATAGAGGATGGTCATGTTCGTGTCCTCCTATTAAATCCTCATGCTGGGGTTATGGACATGGCCATGATGCGACCATGTTCGTCACGTTGAGTTACCCGTAGTTCAGCGGGCGTTGGTTTTGATGCTGGCGGCGGGAATGTATTGGATGGCACCGGCGTTATGGACATGGCCGCGATGCGCCCGTTTTCGTCTCGCTGGGTAACCTTGAGTATTGCGGGCACCGGCTTTGATGCTGGCGGCACTGGTGCAGGGGACTGCTGCTGCATTCGTTCCGTACGCTGTTGCTGTTCTTTTAATGCCTCGGCTACGCGCTCTGCCACAGTCTGGTCGATCAATTGCTGGATAGCAGCGCCCAAGCCATTAACATCCACAGGTTCTGGCGGGACTTTATCCGGTAGCTCGATACCGAGGCTGCGGAATTTCCGCTCCAACCTAGCGAGCCCAGGATGCGTGCTTGTCGGCGCTGGGGGCTGTTCTTGCCGTGGGGGCACGGGCCGATTCAGAATATTGGTCATTTAAGTCGCGCCTCTGCTATCAGACCGCGCAGCGTTATCTGCTGCCCACCGTGAAGAAACGGCAAAGCCAGTAAAGCGTTGAGCTTCGAGATCAAGCGTTCGTCGCCACCGTCGGCCACAAGTTGGTCGCGGACTTCGCGGGCTTCGACGCAAAGGGGATGTGAAGCAGAAATGTTGTCCATGGTTCAATTCTCCGATAAACCGAGCTTCAAAATTCTGGGGGAGGCTTGGGCCACCGCAACCCCCGCGCTGGTCAGGCTGGTAATTTTAATAACCTGCAATCCGGCAAGGGGCGCAGGATCAAAGGCGACGATCCGATTGGCCGATGTGGGAAAAGTCAGAAAATCGCCCAGATCGTTAAACACATTAAAGAAGCTGGTCGTGCCACTGATGGAACCCTGTATTCCGATTCGCGCATCTGACCATGCAGTTGACATTTCGATACAGCTTAAAACTAAACCCGTTATGTTAACTGACTCGGATTCACCGCTGGCTGCCGTGCTCAGGGTTATAGCGGCGAAGGTACGATTAGACGGTCGTGGGCTTATAACGTTTGCCATTTTAGATTAACTCCTATCTCTTATATCAAGCAACGTCCTATATCTTGCTTGAAGCTGGGGGTCTCTCAGATAGCTCTGCCGCTCGTGTTTCATCGTGCGTTCAATCGCCGCTATTTCTTGGGCAATCGCACTGCCTGATGTAGGCAGGGAACCACTACCGATGGCAGAATTAAACAAATGTTCCATTGCTTGAACGGTGTTGAGCAGAACCCCGACATTGGATATTTGGGTAAGGTGCGCCTGATCTCTGGCCGGTAAACCGTCAAAATAACTTTGGATGACTTGGATGTTTGCTTCGTAGGAAGTGCCCCAGCGTTTACGCAAAACGACTTCCGTATCCATCTTTGTGCGTTCATTGCGTCGGTTGAGTTCGGCCCAGTCGGCGTCTGACAGTTGATCTTCATGAGAGGGGGGTGCACTTCCTTGTGCGTCTGACACAGGGCTTCCAACTGGTTGAGCATTAAGCCGTCGTGCTGCCTCCGACACCCACCAGCAGATGTCTTCAACCATCTTTGCGCTAAAAGCGTGGTCGTGGGCGAAGTTGGCGAAGGCTTGAAAAATCGGGTCGGACTTATGCTCGAAAAGGTTATAGCGATGGCGTTGCCGTTGTGCTGATGGCGGGTTAGCGAGTGCATCCTGATACCATTGAATGGCTTGCTGGATATGCCGCGCATTGTGCTGAAGCTTGGAAAAATCCGAGAGGAAGACACCGGCTAGCTGTCCGATTGCGGCCTGCACTTGTTGGGCAGTTACACCGGGAGGGAGTGTTTGCCCAAAGATCGTTTGGCCGCCTTGATAAGTGTCAATTTCACCCGGTGATAAAACATCCGGCACATTGCTCCAACTATCAGGAGAAGGCGCTAACGGTTGTGGTGATGGTGCATACGGCGCCAAGTCACCGGGTTTATATAAATCGATTTCATTACCCACAACAAGCCTCCTGTGCCCTTAATTTGTACAGCGTTTTCTTGCAATGGATATGCACATGACTATCCGGGCCACCGTTGGGGTCCATTGCCAGATTGAGCCGGGGTTCTTTCTCCGTGATCCCGCAAAGCCGACACGTGTCGGGGGCGACAGGCGGGTGCAGCTTCATCGCCTTCAAATCAATCACCCGGATTTGCGGGCTGCCGCGCAGTTTCCACAGGGCAATGCCGTATCGATCGGCCAAGACCCAGCGCATGTGACCACTGCGATAATGGGCGCTAAAAATTTTTACTATCTGGTGCGCTTCGCTTATGGTGGCATCCGGCTTGCCGATAAAGCGTAGAAACTCTATAAAATCACCACACCACGCTTGGCCTTTGGCGGCGTCGGCGATGCCAGCGAGTAAAGCAAGTTCGTTGTCGGTCATCATGATGTTGTTACTCCAGAACGGGCGACCTGAGTGCGCATAGATAGCCACGGTTTCATGCAGATTTTATGTAAGAGGGAGCGAGGCACAGGCTCGTTGCGGATATCTTTCTCGTAAATCAAGTCGATGTGAGCCAAGCGTTTGCTGTCCAACAAACACCAGCGACAACAGGTATTGGAAACGGGGAAATGCTCCAAGCGGTAGCGCATGCCTTCGAGGGTTGGCGGCGTCGCCAAGGACACCAAGCACCAATTGCCGAGCGTATCCCGCCACAAGCCCACTTCATACTTCAGTAACTCTTTATGGGTTTCCGGCCTTTGCAGATAGCGGGTTAATTCCTCAATGCTTGGTGCGTTATCACCCATGCTATGTTGCACATAACCCGCCAGCGCACGCATAGTGCCGCTATAACTTATAAATTGAATCGCACATGCCTGAACGTGCCGGTTAATCAACTCACTGTTCATGTCCGCAGGCTCGCATGATTTAACAGTTGTGACAGGCAGTCTTCCTGGGAAATGGCGTTTTTAATCACCGTCAGACCATCGGAGTTTCTAACTGCACTCCACATTTCATCCGGCCCGCAATACACAAGCCGATGATTCGATGGAAGTTTTTCACCGATGCTGCACAACATCGCGGGCAGTTTGACATAGCTCAGTTGCTGCACTTCGGCGTAGCCATTGCCGCATTGCAGCACCACATAACGCGCATAAAAAGTTCGGCCAGCATCCACGATGATTAGCTCATCATATGGAATAAATTGTCCGGCCACGGTGGCATAGTAGGAACTTTCACTCAGCCGCTCCAGTGTCGTGCCCGCTTCAGCCACGATGAACCATTCGTTATGCGCGGCTTCGCGCAGCTTAATGTCCTTGGGTTTCAGGCTGGGAACAGGAGGAAGCTGTTGCGGGTCGATAACATCGGAACGGGACATTGTGGAGTTCTCCAATACGTTGTGTTGCGTTCGTATTGGGTACACATATAACACGAAGTAGTGACTGTGCTAACGCCGATAAGACGAGTGACTGCCGTTCTATTTATTAGATATGCAGACTTTTCAAGTAATCATCAATGTAGCGCCACCCCGGCACCAGAGTTTGGTTGCCCGCTTTGACTTTTATCCGGTGCTCGGGGTGGCTTTCGGTCAAGATGCAGTTGAGTTCGACCAGTGCGGCGTACTCGGCATCTGCCTCGGCTTGTATCTGTTTTTGCACCCATATGGCGCGCTCGCCGGCAGTGCCGGTCCAGTCCACAAGCTGCTTGCGGTAGAGTGAAATCACGGCGTCCATCGCGGCTTTCAGGCGCCTTGTCTTGTCTTCACGGGCATTATCTGCCCGTGCCTTCTTGGCTGCGGTTTTGACTGGATCAGGAACAGGTTGTTGAGCCCGGTACATCTGCAACTCGTTCAGATCAGAGCGCAGTTGACCAGCCCATGGGCTGGGCACCGTCCTATCGAGTGCGGATTGATAGGGTGCGGTTGATTCCATTGTTGCGTTCATGCTTCACCTCCTCAATACCCCTGCGACCTCCCGAGATGCGTTCAGGGATGCTTCAGCACCGCTCTCTATGGCTTGGGCTCCAATGCCTTTTCACCGTGGCGATACTCAACCCCGAGAGCGCAACCACTTCCCGCTGCGACTTGCCTTCAGCCTTCAACCGCTGCACCTGCGCAGTTGTGCCAGTCGCAACGGGTCTGCCCAGCTTCTTGCCTTCAGCTTTGGCTCTCGCCAGTCCGGCCTGTGTCCGCTCGACGATCAGGTCACGTTCGAACTCTGCGACAGCGGCCAGCACACCCATGGTCATCTTCCCGGCTGAACTGGTCAGGTCGGCACCGCCCAATGCCAGACAGTGAACCTTGACCCCACGATCAGCGAGTGACTTGACTGTGCTTTGGACGTCAATTGCGCTACGGCCAAGACGATCCAGCTTGGTGACAATGAGTACGTCCGACCTCTCCAGACGCTCTACCAGCTTCGCAAACTGCGGGCGTTGGGTAGCTATCGTGCTGCCCGAGATTGTCTCCACGATCACCCGCTGTTGCTCCACAGCGAAGCCTGCGGCCCGTACCTCCTGCACCTGGTTGTCAGTGGTCTGGTCTTCGGTGGAAACCCTGGCGTAAAGAAAGGTTCTCATGGCGGTATCCCCTCTGCGGCTGGTATCAACAAACACTGGTATCAGTCTAACAGGCATCATCAAAGGCGCAAGCCGTTTTGTTGATACCAGAATATGGCATCCAAGGCCGGTATCATTTAACGTTCGTTTGTTGACGACCTCTCCGCTTCGCAGATAGAGCGCTTGGTGGCTACCTTGGGCTTTCCAGAAGCTCTATCAATTGATAGAGCTTCCTCCCCTGAGTGCTGTCCATTGGTGAGGGTTGCCATATTGGCCGCGATCACCATCTGGGTCGCTGCTACCACTTCATTACGCTTCGTCTTTTATAAATAAACAAATAACCTACCAATTAAGCGTCTATCTAGGGCTTTCGGCTCGTCCGCTCAGTAATCCGTAAAATTTTCTATTTGTCTCTGTCCGGTATATGGTTTTCACTATTAACGCGCAATAACCGCATTAGCAATTGCGCCACAGTTTCACCCGGCAGCCGTGCAGCTAATAAAGCCTCTGCATCTGCCATATCCAGATACGCGGCAATTCGCTTTTGCCCGAGCAATTTACGGCGCTGGCGAAATAGCCGCTGCTTGCGCGCATTCCTGTTCACCGGCTTCTTGATCTCCACCCAGCCTTGCGCCAACAGCCGATCAAGGTCGCCGGGGCCGACTTCGCGCACTTGCGAAGGGTGCGCCAATTTAACCAGTTTCATTTTCATATCCTCCTGCTCCAACAGTACGGCGGCGTCCTCTTCATTTCACAGGCGCCCCCTGATGGGGGGCTTTCACCATCGCCTCCTGACCCCCTTCACCGGGGTCAAAATCTACTGTCCGTCTTTTTCCGGGAAATATTCACGCAGAACGCCCCGAAACCCCTAAAACACAGATAAAACCCTTAAAATTAAGATAAAACCCTTAAAAGGCTCTTTATATAATTCTATTTTTTTTTTTTTTTTTTTTTAAGACAGTATGGGGATGCCCTGTGCTAGAGCCTCCGGTACTGTCTTTTCGCAAATACGACAGTAGGACAGTCAACCCCCTGTGAAAGCCCCCGGTGCCCTCCTTTTTTACGGACAGTAGGACAGTGGTTAGGACAGTAACTCCACCCAAATTGTCGTCGTCCCGTTCTTGTTTTCCGCCTTTGTCTCCCTCACCTGTTCGCGCATTCCCAGCGTGATTAGCAGTTCTGCCATTTCCCGGCGACACAAGTTCATGCCCTTGTACAGATCGCGCTGACGCAGCTTGCCGCCTGCCTTTTGCAGGAGCCGCACAACCTGCTTGGTGGACTTCTCGAAGGCGCTGCCCGCCAAGGTGCCGCTGACCTTGCTCAGCGTGGTCTCGACGCTCCAGGTCATGAAGGCCAGCGCCTGTGAATAGTCGTTCATCTCCACCAGCAGACGCCCGTCACCGACGGCAAGGATGGCCGCGATCTTGCTGACGTGCAGTTCGAACCTTCCATACAAGGGGCCGTACTCGCCCAGCTGCTGCTTCCGCTCGTACACCTGCGGCCCAAGGGCTTTCAGTGCCGCCTTCACCTCCTCGTCATATTCAACCTTGCGCCCCCACCCTTCACCGATCATCTCGTCCCGTCGCCCAGCCCGCCAGAAGGCGGTGAGCTTATCCTTGAACGCCTTCGGCACCGCATGCCAAGGCTCGTCGTTGCAGCTGTAGGGGGGATCGTCGGGCAGGCAGATGAAGATGAACCGGTTCAACGTCCCGTCTTCCAGATGCTTGATCGAAAACGCTTCCCAGATCTTGTCGGTGGTGCCACCAAGGATCTGCACGAACGGATTTTCCACTGCCTCCAGCGTCTTGTGGCTGTCGGCGTAGGGTTTCGGCGGCATCCGGTCGCCGTCATAGGCTTCCAGTACGGCCCGGCTCAGCCCCGAGCCGTTCGCGTCACCCTTACCAAGACTTTCAAATTTGTGCGCCAGTTCGTCTACGCGGATCAGGGCATTGGGGGTTATGGTGAGTTGCCGACGCATGGCAGGCTCCGATGCCGGAAAGTCGGACACAGAGTCCTTGGCTTCCGTAGCGCCCAACAGCTTGAGCCCCGCTTTCATCGCTTCGGTTTTGCCCGTCCCGGTGCCGCCGACCAGTGCGATATACAGGTTGAGTATGGAGCCCCCCGCCGTGCAGTGGGGGCCGATCAGGCAGGCGACGATGGACAGCGCCACGGCATAGGCGAACTCTTCCCTAGGCGCATGTGACGCCCTCATGATCCACTTGGCAATCTCACCGACCAGACCCGGTGCCTTCTTGAACAGTTCCATGGGGAAGGTGGGGCTGACTTCAGGAGTCACTGGACCAGCCACTGGATCACTCACTGGATTGCTTTCGGGCGCATCAGGATCTTTTACAACAGGATCGGCTGGCTTCCCGTAACCGATCATGTCCCGGTGGATACCGTCATCGGTTTTATCCCAAGCCCGCCGGACCTCATCCTTGGCAAATTCCGCTGCCTTCTCTTCGTCATCCCCCCGGTGGCTTAAACAATACGACCACAAGGCTTCGGTCTGGAAGATGGTTGCCAAAATATCTTCGGCAGATATACCGTCATTAGCCAGCATGATGATAAGCCCGTAAAAAACGGGGCTTCGATCACCGGCATAGTTCCCGTCTACCAGTGCTTGCTGGTCCTCGCTCAGCAGGCACTTGGATAGGTCCGCTGGCGTGCCGTCAAAGTCATCGATGGGTTTTGCTGGCTCCCCGCGTGTCTCCCTCAGTTCACGCAGGCCCCAAGATTCGATAACCTTCAGATCGTCTTCGGTCAGGTTGGCCATGTGTTTGGCGTTCATATTATCGAACGTTACTGTCAAAAATCTTGCACTAGTGCCTAGATAAATTTCACAGTGGTCACAGTTCGGCGGCTTGCAATCCAACGTGTCCTGATATTTTTTCGCCCAAGCGGTTGGCACCCAAGCAAACATGCGCACGCCTTTACCACTGGGGGATTTTTCCGCATAAGTCTTGAACGGGATCTTGAACTTGTCGAAGTTTACGTCGTCGAAGTCGAAACCGGCCAAGGTACACTTGTCGGCACCCCCGCCAGTCGTAAGACCCCCGGTCATGACAAAACCAACCCCGGATAGATCGAGCTTAGGGTTATTGGCGCGTTCCAGCGCTTCGGCCATTGGCGTCCATTGCTTTGGTTCACTGGTGGACAGGTTGAATTGGCCGTTGTTGGGGATCTTGTCCCACTTCTCCCGCTTCGGATTCCAGACCATCCTGAACGGCACCCAGCGTTCTTCCATCTCTAGACCGATAAAGGCTCTTTTGTTAATTTTAACTTTCCTAGTCCCCATGTAGCCACGGGGGGTTCCACCAAGCAGTTGCTTGGTCTCAGATTCCGCGCTAGGATCAACGGTGCATGAAGTGCTTCCCTCAGCCCCCTTTACCGTGCTACCGGCAGGGGGCTTTTCTTTGGTGGTCATGGCTTACCCCCCATCCTTGGTGATGGATGGCACACCTTCGGCGGCGATCCTTTCAATTTCGGAAAGCGGAATCCTACGATCCGAATCGACCATCACATAATGCAGAAGCCCGCGTTTCATGAGGTCGTAGACCTTGGAGCGCGAGAGGTCCAGCACGTCGGCGGCGTTGTTGGGGCTGAAGAGTTGTTTAAGCTGTTCCATGTTTGTCTCCTGATGATTTCAGAACCATTGGGAGACTTTTTACGCTGAAGCGCATCCCGAAAAAATTCCCTAGAATTTCCGGGATGACAGATGGCATTAACGAGACAGTTGGCGCGCCTGACTGAGTTGGTTCCGCAAGGTCTTGATCGGCACCACCCGACGTTCGCCGTGCGCGCAGAGCCATTCGAGGGCGGCTTTGTCCGTCTTGATCCCTTTATCACGCTTAAGATCTTCTACCAGCGCGAGCAGCTGACGTAACTCATCCTCGGGCTTACCCGGCCTGCCCCGCTGAAGCAAAGCAGGGCCCCACAGGTCAATTCGGTCCAGATAGTCACCGATCTTTGTCAGGATAAATTGCTGCACAGTGGACAGTTCCCCCTGTACGTTGAGACGTTCCATCGCCTCCACCTGCCGGATCAATACCTTCAGTCGGTCTGACACGTTCATGGCTCACGCTCCTGTGCGCAACGGCACCACATTGCTGGCTGCCTTACCGCTGGCAATCTCTTCCAGCTTCATCGCCCAACGCTCCAAAGCGGCTTTCTTCTCGTCCATGTACGAATGCCGGTCATAAACACGGTCTTGCAGCGTACCGAGTCCGTGAGAAAGCAGTTGGGCGCGAATGTCTTTACTGATGCCCATGCGGGCCAACGCCGTTTCGGCGGTCCTGCGCTGATCACACAGCTTGAAGGGCTCGCGTGCCGTACCGGCTGCCACCATCATGCTGCTGATCTTGGCGACGAGCTTGGAGAGTATCTCGGGGCGTACCGGCACGGTGTGGCGGGCGAACAGGAACGGCTTGCTACCATTGGCCGCCAACAGCCGCTTGACGATCACCAGGGCCCTCTCATTCAGCGGCAACACATGCGTCCTTGGTGTCTGACGAGCGCCTTTGCTGTCGAACAAGACGATGGTGCCGGCGTCGAGGTCCACGTCAGCCGGACGTAGCCGCAGCGTCTGGGCAATGCGCTGGCCGCCCAGGAACAAAGCCAGGGTGATAGCGTCGGCGGCGAGCCCTGGCCGTTGTTCCAGCGCTGCCATGTAGACCCGCAGTTCGGATTCGGACAGTGTCCGTTCGCCCACCCTGTTGAAGCGCGCCAGTGCTTTCGCTGGCACCAGTGCTGCCGGGTTCATTACCAAGTCGAAACCGTGCAGATCCGGGTGAATGGTTGGATCAAACTCAGCCGCGAGTGCGCCAGCGTATGCTGCCCGCAAAAAGGCGCGGGCCTTGCCGGCTGTCCGACCTTTGCCTGCATCTACCAAGGCCGACAACATCACGTTCACATCCTTGTGGCTGATGTGCTGCGCACGGGTAGCGGCCAAAGCAGGGAACGCTTCGATCACATGCTTGTGGAGCAGGTTGCGCACATCCCTGGCCGACGACTTGTGCTGGCGCCGCAGGTGGGCAACGTAGCCGTTGCACAACGCCTCCAGTGATCCACTGCTGGCCTGCCGTTCGGCTTCCTCGCGCTCGTGCTGGGCGGCCTTGGCGTCTGCATCACGCGCGGCCCCTTGTTGGGCAAGGTAGGCGTGCAAGTCGCGGTGGCCGTCCTGATATAGCTTCGACAGCGCACCAGCTTTGTTCCCGGCTTCCTTGAGCGTCAGTCCCGCTTTGCCGTCGCTGTCGTAGACGCCGAGGGATATCTGGCACTGCTTCCCTTCCGGGTTCACATAGCGGAAGTAGAAGGCAGCACGACCGTTGGCACTGGCTCGCAGTCGTAGCCGACCCGTACCTCTGGATTTCGCAGCATCCGTCACCCACACATCCGATCCGTTCGTCTTTGCATCACGGATCGCCTTTTGAACTGTCCGATCAGTCAGGTTTGACATGGCCTTACCCTCAACGGATAACGGGAACCTGTCCAACCGGTCATGATTCCCTCCACAGTCCCTTGGTGCTTTCTCGTGTCTATCTGGTGTCTGTTAGACGCTGGTCACTGACAGACACAAGCGAACAGGTACAGACACAGGATAGGACCGACCTATTGAATTCAAAAGGAATTTTACGGACTTAAAAACACTAGCGGACACGGCTGGACAGCATAATGTCGTACTACCTATCCCTTGATCGTTGAAACCGAAAGCAGTGTGGCACGTAGAAAAAATAAAGCCCGTCAGGAGACGGGCTTTATGTGTTGCAGATCTAGTCAATCAGAGCGGCTTGCCACGATTACCGTGTTGACCGACAAAGTTCTGAATGGCCTTGAGATCATTGGGCAATACCGTGCACTTCTCTTCTCTTTCGAAAAGATCAGAGAGATGCGGTGGCAACTCAAGTGTTTTACCTACACCCGCCTTCTCGACCGCTTCCGGGAACTTGACCGGATGCGCCGTGCCCAGAACCACCATCGGAATGTCCAGGCTGCGACGGCACTCGCGTGCGGCCTTGACCCCAATCGCGGTGTGTGGGTCAAGGACTTCGCCGGTTTGTGCATAGACGTCGGCGATGGTTTCGCAGGTTTGCTCGTCATCGACAGCCAGCGAATCGAACAGTTTGCGGGCTTCGGTCCAGCGATCCTGCTCGACGCTGAAACCGCCGCCTTGCTTGAAGGTATCCATCAGCCCGGCAATCGATGCGCCGTTGCGCCCGTGCAAGTCGAACAGCAAACGTTCGAAGTTCGACGAGACCATGATGTCCATCGATGGCGAAAGCGTCGCGTGCAACGTGTCCTTGACGTACTGATTGCCGCTCATGAAGCGGTGCAGGATGTCGTTGCGGTTGGTGGCGACGATCAGTTGATTGATCGGCAAGCCCATGTTGCGCGCCAGGTAACCGGCGAAGATATCGCCGAAGTTGCCGGTCGGCACCGAGAACGCTACCGAACGGGCCGGGCCGCCCAACTGCAGGGCCGCATGGAAGTAGTAAACGATCTGGGCCATGATCCGCGCCCAGTTGATCGAGTTCACGGCTACCAGGCGGGTGCCCTTGAGGAAGCCCTGGTCGGCAAAGCTGGCCTTGACCATTTCCTGGCAGTCGTCGAAGTTGCCTTGCACGGCGATGTTGTGGATGTTATCGCCGAAGATGGTCGTCATCTGCCGACGCTGAACTTCCGAAACACGCTGGTGCGGGTGCAGGATGAAGATGTCGACGTTTTCGCACTGACGGCAGCCTTCGATCGCGGCCGAGCCGGTATCACCGCTGGTGGCGCCAAGAATCACCACGCGCTCGCCGCGCTTTTCCAGCACGTAGTCGAGCAGGCGACCGAGCAATTGCAGGGCGAAGTCCTTGAACGCCAGAGTCGGGCCGTGGAACAGTTCAAGTACCCATTCGTTGCCGTTCAGCTGACGCAGCGGCGCGACCGCTGCATGGGCGAACACGCCATAGGTTTCTTCGAGAATCTTCTTGAAGTCGGCATCCGGAATGCTGCCGGTGACGAACGGGCGCATCACCCGGAACGCCAGCTCGTGATACGGCAGGCCAGCCCAGGAAGCGATTTCTTCCTGGCTGAAACGTGGCAGGTTTTCCGGCACGTAGAGGCCGCCGTCGCTGGCAAGGCCGGCGAGCAGCACATCTTCAAAATTCAGGGCCGGCGCCTGGCCGCGGGTACTGATATAACGCATGAGGGCAAACCTTTCTGGTTGAGCTTCAGGCTACAAGCTACAAGCTACAAGCAACGGCGGCTTGCAGCGTGTAGCTTACCGCTAAGTTAATTCAATTGTTCGACGCGGATGCGTACGACGCTGCCGACCACATCCTGCAGGGCTTCCAGGGCGGTGATGGCATCGTTCATACGCTGCTCGAGCACGCTGTGAGTCAGCAGGATCATCGGCACCAGGCCATCGTGCTCTTCGACTTCCTTCTGCATGATCGATTCGATGTTGATGCCGCGCTCGGACAGGATGCTTGCCACCTGGGCCAGTACGCCAGGGTGATCCTTGGCCTGAATGCGCAGGTAGTACGCGCTTTCGCAGGCCTCGATCGGCAGGATCGGGTGCGCCGACAGCGAGTCGGGCTGGAAGGCCAGGTGCGGCACACGGTTTTCCGGGTCGGACGTCATTGCCCGCACCACGTCGACCAGGTCGGCAACCACGGAGGACGCGGTCGGCTCCATGCCGGCACCGGCGCCGTAGAACAGGGTGGAACCTGCTGCGTCGCCATTGACCATGACGGCGTTCATCACGCCGTTGACGTTGGCGATCAGGCGATCGGCCGGGATCAGGGTCGGGTGTACGCGCAGTTCGATGCCGCTGGCGGTGCTGCGGGCAACACCCAGGTGCTTGATGCGGTAGCCCAGCGCTTCGGCGTAGTTGACGTCGGCGGTGGTCAGCTTGGTGATGCCTTCGGTGTAGGCCTTGTCGAACTGCAGTGGGATGCCGAACGCGATCGAGGCCAGGATGGTCAGCTTGTGCGCCGCATCGATACCTTCGACGTCGAAGGTCGGATCGGCTTCGGCGTAACCCAGTGCCTGGGCTTCGGCGAGGACGTCTTCGAAGGTCCGACCTTTTTCGCGCATCTCGGTGAGGATGAAGTTACCGGTGCCGTTGATGATGCCAGCCACCCAGTTGATACGGTTGGCCGACAGGCCTTCGCGAATCGCCTTGATCACCGGAATGCCGCCTGCCACTGCGGCTTCGAATGCGACGATCACGCCTTTCTCGCGGGCCTTGGCGAAGATCTCGTTGCCGTGGACAGCGATCAGCGCCTTGTTCGCGGTGACGACGTGCTTGCCGTTCTCGATGGCCTTGAGCACCAGCTCCCGGGCAACCGTATAGCCACCGATCAGCTCGATGACGATATCGATTTCGGGGTTGGTCGCAACGTCGAACACATCCGCGGTAATGGGGGTACCGGCAATCTGGCAGTTCGGGTTAGGCGAACGCATGGCAATTTGTGCCACTTCGATACCACGCCCGGCACGGCGGGCGATCTCCTCGGCGTTACGCTGAAGTACATTGAAGGTACCGCCACCGACGGTCCCCAACCCACAGATGCCTACTTTGACCGGTTTCACTGTGAACTCCCCATGAAACGGCCGACGCGAGGTCGGCCATGAAAACAACCGCAGACTGCTGTGCGGCTCGCTATTGAATGGCCTGGCGGTCGATCCGCCAGACCGTGCTTGTCAGAGGCCTGCCCTGACAATGCAGAATTACTTGGCTGCCAGCGCCAGTTTCGCAACTTGTGGCGCCGGCTGGTAGCCCGGAATCACCTGACCGTTCTCCAAAACGATGGCCGGTGTACCGCTGACACCGATCGACTGGCCCAGCTCGAATTGTTTGCTGACCGGATTCACGCATTTGGCTGCGGTAATTTCCTTGCCATCGGTCATCTTGTCCAGGGCACCGCGGCGGTCCTTGGAGCACCAGACCGCCTGCAATTGCTCGTCACCCGGCGAACCCAGGCCCTGGCGCGGGAAGGCGACATAACGCACTTCGATGCCCAGGCGGTTCAGCTCTGGAACCTCGGCGTGCAACTTGTGGCAGTAAGGGCACGTGGTATCGGTGAAGACGGTGATGTGCGACTTGGTCTGGCCCACAGCTGGGTAGACGACCATTTCTGCGCTGGGAATACCGTTGATGGTCTTGGCGATGGCCTGACGCTCGGTTTTCTCGGTCAGGTTGACGGGCTTGCCATCCTGGATCTGGAACAGATAGCCCTGCATGACGAACTGACCGTCGGCGCTGGCATAAAGCACCCGGCCGCCCTTGAGCTTGACTTCATAGAGGCCATTGAGCGGGCTGGCAGCCACGCTATCGACCGGCACATCCAGTTGCAGGGTTTCGAGGGTCTTGCGAATGGTTTGCTCGGCGTCATTGGCCATGGCAAAACTGCTGACCAGCGCAATGGCGGCGGCAAAAATTCGGGTCAAGCGCATGAGAACTCCTAAAGGCGGACGTGGGGACCAACCGCAGTACGGTCGTGCGCAAAAATGGTGCGCAGTCAATGCCCCCAGTACAAACCGGTCAAGCCTAACACATTAGGCCTGCGGGGCCGACTCCGTCTGACACAAGAGCTGTGCGATCCGCGCCTGGAGCTCAACCGCGCGGATGATGCCGGGCATGCAGATCTTGCAGGCGCGCACGCGCCACATGAGTGTAGATCTGGGTGGTAGAGAGATCACTGTGGCCCAGCAGCATCTGCACCACTCGGAGGTCCGCGCCATGGTTGAGCAAATGCGTGGCGAAGGCATGCCGCAACGTGTGCGGCGACAGCGCCTTGCCAATGCCGGCGACCTGAGCCTGATGCTTGATCCGGTGCCAGAAGGTTTGCCGGGTCATCTGTTCGCCGCGCAGGCTGGGGAACAGCACATCACTGGGACGCCCGCCGAGCAGGTCGTTGCGGCCATCGCGCAAGTAGCGCTCGACCCAGACCACGGCCTCCTCCCCCATCGGCACCAGGCGTTCCTTGCTGCCTTTGCCCATCACCCGCAATACACCCTGACGCAGGTTGACCTGGTCCAGGGTCAGGCTGACCAGCTCGGTCACGCGCAAGCCGCAGGCGTACAGCACTTCGAGCATCGCCCGGTCGCGCTGGCCGATCGGCTCGCTCAGGTCCGGCGCCAGCAATAGCGCTTCGACGTCGGCTTCAGATAGCGATTTGGGCAACGGCCGACCCAGTTGCGGCATCTCGATCTGCAGGGTTGGATCGACGCCGATCAATTTCTCCCGCAGCAAGTAGCGATAAAAACCACGGACACCAGAGAGAAACCGAGCCGTGGAACGGGGCTTGTAGGCTTGCTCCAGGCGCCAGGCCAGATGGTCGAGAATCATCTCGCGGCCGGTACCGATCAGCTCGACGCCCTGCTCCTGCAACCAGCCGTTGAACAAGGCCAGGTCGCTGCGATAAGCCTCGCGCGTATTGTCGGAAAGGCCCTTTTCCAGCCAGAGGGCATCGAGGTATTGATCGATCAGCGGGTGTTCGATAGCAGGCATGAGAACTCGGAAACGCAAGCGTCGCGAAAAAATAGAGAATGGACAGACAGACGCTAGTCTTCCACAAACGACGAGCAACAAAAAAGCAGCCCGAAGGCTGCTTTTTTCTGCATCGCGGCCCCGTGACCGCTGGCAAAACTGGACTTAAGCCAGTTTTTCCTTGATGCGCGCTGCTTTACCGGACAGGTCACGCAGGTAGTACAGCTTGGCTTTACGCACGTCACCACGACGTTTCACGGCCATGCTGTCGATCTGCGGGCTGTAGGTCTGGAAAGTACGCTCTACGCCAACACCGTTGGAGATCTTGCGAACAGTGAAAGCACTGTTCAGACCACGGTTACGCTTGGCGATTACAACGCCTTCGAAGGCCTGCAGACGCGAACGATCACCTTCCTTCACTTTCACCTGAACGACAATGGTGTCGCCCGGGGCAAAGGTCGGGATCTCTTTGGTCATCTGCTCAGCTTCGATCTGCTGAATGATTTTGTTGGTCATGCTGTGCTCCTAAGGTAAATCGTCTGATCTACCATCGATACGTTAACTATCGTCCCGCTCACGGAGATACTCCGTCAGCAGCTTCTTCTCTTCTCCAGAAAGCGAGCGTCTTTCCAGAAGATCGGCGCGTCGTTCATAGGTCCTTCCAAGGGACTGCTGTAAACGCCATCGCCGGATATGTGCATGGTTGCCACTTAGCAACACGTCGGGAACACGCTGATCCGCATATACCTCCGGTCGGGTGTAATGCGGGCAATCAAGCAGACCATCCGTAAAGGAATCTTCCTCGGCGGAGTCCGCATGCCCTAAAGCTCCGGGCAGCAGTCGTGTAACCGCATCGATCAGGACCATCGCCGGCAGCTCACCGCCAGACAATACATAGTCGCCAATCGACCACTCTTCATCGACATGAGCCTGAATAAACCGCTCGTCAATGCCTTCATAACGACCTGCGATGAGAATCAACGACTCTGCATTCGCCAGTTCGCGTACCGCCGACTGATTCAGTTGACGGCCTTGTGGCGACAGGTAAATAACCTTCGCCGCTTCCCCTGCTGCTTGCCTGGCCTGGACCAGGGCATCTTCGAGGGGCTTGATCTTCATCACCATCCCCGGACCACCGCCAAACGGCCGATCATCCACCGTATGGTGACGATCTGTGGTGTAGTCCCGCGGATTCCAACAGGTCAGTTGCAACAACCCCTGTTTCACCGCGCGGCTGGTAATGCCGTACTCGCTGATGGCCGAAAACATCTCGGGGAACAACGTAATGACCTCGACACGAAGGCTCGCCATCGTTTAGAAGTCCGTGTCCCATTCAACCCTCATTTCGCCTGCACCCAGGTCGATTGCCAGCACGCATTGCTCCGTATAGGGCAACAGACGCTCGCGATCATCCAGGCTGCCTGCGCAAGGCTTGACCACCATTACATCGTTCGCGCCGGTCTCCAACAGGTGATCAATCGTGCCGAACAACTGTCCGTCCTGATTGATGACTTTCAGACCTACCAACTGGTACCAGTAGTACTCGTCGCCAGGCAGGTTGGGTAAAAGGCTCCGCGAGATCAGAATCTCATAACCGCTCAGAAGACGGGCTTCATCGCGATCGTCGAGGCCTTTGAGCTTGGCGACCAGGTCCTTTTGAGTGGAACGGCCACTGACCAGCTCTACCCGTTTCACCACGCCGTCACGCCGAAGCGTCCAGATGCGGTAATCCAACAGGTTTTCAATCGGATCGGTAAAGGAATACACCTTCACCTCGCCGCGAACGCCGTGAACCGAAAATATCTTGCCGACAACGATCAGGTCATCAGCGCTTTCTGGCGTCGCGTTCATATTGCTCAGGCAGCAGCCTTGGCAGCTTCCTTCAGCAGCTGAGCAACACGCTCAGACGGCTGTGCACCAACGCTCAGCCAGTAGGCTACGCGCTCTTGGTTCACGGACAGCTTGATTTCCTGACCACGAGCGACAGGGTTGAAGAAACCAACGTGCTCCTTGTGGGAACCGTCGCGTGGGTTACGCGAATCGGTAACGGTCAGTTGGTAGAATGGGCGCTTTTTAGAGCCACCACGGGCAAGACGGATGGTTAGCATTGAACATCGTTCCTGTAGTCGGTGCTGCAAATCATAATGCACAGCGGGCACACGGGTGCCCGAAAGGCCGCATATTCTCAAGGAATGTACGGACTTTTGCAAATGCCATTTTCCGGCGCCGAACAGCGCGCCATGCAGATCTGCAATTGGAGCCACTGCAAGCAGTGGCAGGTAATCCCGCCGAGGCGGGGTTCGGATTGCCGACAACCCCAAAATGGGGTTGTCGGCAACCTGAATTCTTTAGAGCTTGGGCATGCCGCCGCCGGGCAACATTCCGCCCATGCCGCGCATCATTTTTGCCATGCCGCCCTTGGCGGAGAATTTCTTCATCATCTTCTGCATCTGCTTGTGCTGCTTGATCAAGCGACCGATGTCCTGCACCTGGGTGCCGGAACCCATGGCGATACGGCGCTTGCGCGAGCCGCTGATCAGCTCGGGGTCGCGGCGCTCGGCCGGGGTCATGGAGTTGATGATGGCTTCCATCTGCTTGAACTGCTTCTCGGCGGCATTCTGGGCGTTGCCCATTTGCGCCAGGTTCACGCCACCCATGTTCGGCAGCTTGTCCATCAGGCCGCCAAGGCCGCCCATGTTCTTCATTTGCTGCAGCTGGTCGCGGAAGTCTTCGAGATCGAAGCCCTTGCCCTTCTTGAGCTTTTTCGCCAGCTTGTCGGCTTTCTCTTTATCGAGGGTCTGCTCGGCCTGCTCGATCAGGCTGAGCACGTCGCCCATGCCCAGAATGCGCGAGGCGATACGGTCAGGATGGAACGGCTCGAGCGCTTCGCTCTTCTCGCCCATACCGATGAACTTGATCGGCTTGCCGGTGATCGCGCGTACCGACAGGGCGGCACCGCCACGGGCATCGCCGTCGACCTTGGTCAGGATCACACCGGTCAGGGGCAGCGCATCACCAAAGGCCTTGGCCGTGTTGGCGGCGTCCTGGCCGGTCATGGCATCGACCACGAACAGGGTTTCGACCGGCTTGACCGCCGCGTGCAGGTCCTTGATCTCGGCCATCATCTCGGCGTCGATGTGCAGGCGACCGGCGGTATCGACGATGACCACGTCGATGAATTTGATCCTGGCTTCGCGAATGGCCGCTTCGGCAATGGCAATAGGCTTCTGGCTGATGTCGGACGGGAAGAACGTCACGCCGATATCGTTGGCCAGCGTCTCGAGCTGCTTGATCGCCGCCGGACGGTAGACGTCGGCCGACACCACCATTACGGTCTTTTTCTTGCGCTCCTTAAGGAAGCGCGCCAGCTTGCCGGCCGTGGTGGTCTTGCCCGCGCCCTGCAGGCCGGCCATCAGCACAACGGCTGGCGGCACGGCGTTGAGCGCGAGGTCTTCGTTGGCGGCGCCCATCAAGCTTTCGAGCTCGGCCTGGACGATCTTCACGAACGCCTGGCCCGGCGTCAGGCTGCGCGACACTTCGGTGCCGACAGCGCGCTCCTTGACCTTGTTGACGAAATCCTTGACCACCGGCAAGGCAACATCGGCTTCGAGCAAAGCCATACGCACTTCGCGCAACGTATCTTTAATGTTGTCTTCGGTCAGCTTGGCCTTGCCAGTCACATGGCGCAGCGTCTGCGAGAGACGATCGGTCAGGTTTTCAAACATTCGTGATCCTTTCAGGCTCTGTCGAACCGAGGTTTATCAGCTGTTGCAAGCGCTCGCGGGGGTGCTCGACGAGCCTTTGGCAAGGGCAGGCCGCCGATTATAGCGAAGACTCTGCCGCACGGACACCATACAGGCGTCTTTCGTGGCAGGCGCGTTCTATGCCAAACTCAACCCTTTCGGGCTCGCCTAACAGGATTTATGCTCCCCTTGTCACCCAGTTTACTACCCAGCCTCGCCGCCGCCTTCCTATACGCCGCTGCGACTCTCTATCAAGGAATCCGCCTGGGACAGGGCTCCCGAGCCGATAAACGCCTGCTTTGCCTGCTTGGTGCACTGGCGGTGGTGGCCCATGCCACGGCGCTGTTCTGGCAGTTGCTGACCCCGCTGGGATTGAGCCTGGATTTCTTCAGTGCCGCCAGTCTGATTTCAGTCGCCGTGATCGCCCTGACGCTGATTGCCTGCACGCAAATCCCGGTCGAAATCCTGCTCCTGCTTTTATTCCCGCTGGGCATTGCGACGACATTGATCGCCCAATTCGCGCCCACAGGCACCGTGCCATTGATCAATGAGGAGCCGGGTATCCTGGCACATATCCTGCTGTCGATCCTGGCCTACGGCATGCTCACCATTGCCGTGTTCCAGTCCTTGCTGTTGTTGTTGCAGGACCACCAGCTCAAGCACAAGCACCCATCGGGACTGATCAAGGACTTCCCGCCGCTGCAAACCATGGAAAGCCTGCTGTTCGGCTTTCTCTGGGCCGGCTGGAGCCTGCTCTCGATGTCGCTGATCTCGGGCTGGCTGTTCGTCGAGAACCTGTTCGCCCAGCACCTGGTGCACAAGACCCTGCTGGCTTGCGTGGCCTGGATCGTTTTCAGCGTACTGCTGTGGGGCCGCTATCATCTCGGCTGGCGCGGCCACAAAGCCATCCGCTGGACCCTCGCAGGCTTCTGCCTCCTGATGTTGGCGTACTTCGGCAGCAAGCTGGTACGCGAATTCATCCTGCACGTCTGAAGGCCCGGGCCCATGGATAACCTGCCTCTAGGCCCGCTACTCGGCGTCATGGCGCTGACCCTGCTGTGGTCGGCGCTGTTCACCGCAGTCGAGGCAGCGCAGCATCACCTGGCGGCACAACGCCCCAACAGCCGTGCGGGCGACCGGCCACGGCTCGAGGTAGCGCTGCAGAGCCTGGTACTGAGCAAAACCCTGTGCAATGTCGTGACCGTGGTGCTCGGCACGCTGCTGGCCATGCACCTGTCGGGCGATAGAGGCCCCTGGCTGGCGGGGCTCGGCGCCACCTGCGTGATCCTGATCTTTGCCGAATATCTGCCGCGACTGCTCGCCCTCCGCCATCCACACGCTTTTATCAGCCTTGGTAACGCCCTGCTCAAGCCGCTGTTCGCGCTGATCTACCCCCTGGCCTGGCCGCTCGAAGGCATTGCCAAAGCCCTGTTACGGCCATTTGCCGTCAAGGCGGGCCCGATTCAGCAAGGCAGCGAAGACACTACCGGCAAGCTGCTCAACGAACTCGCCAATGACGCAAGGGCTCACAAGCCGCAGCTGCCAAGCGGCATTCATGCGCTGGATAAAATCACCGTCAACGACATCCTGGTACCCCGCAGCGAAATCGACGGCGTCAACCTCGACGACCCGATCGAACAGATCATCGAACAATTGATCATCAGCCGGCACACCCGCCTGCCGGTGTTCCACAGCGACATCAATCAGGTCGAAGCAGTGCTCAATACACGCCAGATCAGCCACTTGCTGCCCAAGGGCGAGTTGACCATGGCCCAACTGATGGCTGCCTGCTACGACCCGTACTTCGTCCCGGAAAGCACGCCACTGCAGCTGCAACTGCTTAATTTCCACAAGCAGCAACGCCGCCTCGGCGTGGTGGTCGATGAGTACGGCGAGGTCCAGGGCATTGTCACGCTGGAAGATATCCTCGAAGAAATCGTCGGCGAATTCGAAGACGAGCACAGCCTCGACAACCCGCATATCCATCCGCAAGCCGACGGCCGCTTCGTCATCGAAGGCGCGATTTCCATCCGCGAGTTGAACAAGAGCCTGGGCTGGCACCTGCCCTGCGACGGCCCGAAGACACTCAACGGCCTGGTCACCGAAGCCCTGGAAAGCATTCCGGAAACCACGGTGTGCCTGAAGATCGGTCGCTATCGCCTGGAAATCCTGGAGACCGAAGACAACCGCGTCAGCCGTGTCCTGATCTGGCAAACCAACGCCATGTCGCGCCCTGCCGGAAGGCGTTGAAGCCCGGTAGTGCGCTTCCTATAATCGAGCCACACACGGACCGGCTCGACTCTCAGGGATAAGCGCATGACGACCAGCACCACCTATAACGACACCTCCGACACGCCCCCGGTCAATTCCGCAACACGCGTCGCCACCGCCAGCTTCATCGGCACGGCCATCGAGTTCTATGACTTCTACGTTTACGCCACCGCCGCGGCGCTGGTGATCGGGCCGGTATTCTTTCCGCAGACTTCTGGCACCGCCCAGATGCTGTCTGCTTTCCTGACCTTCGGTATCGCCTTCCTCGCCCGCCCGCTGGGCTCTGCCCTGTTCGGGCACTTTGGCGACCGCATCGGGCGCAAATCGACCCTGGTCGCTTCGCTGCTGCTGATGGGCATCTGTACAACACTGATCGGGGTACTGCCCGGTTATGACAGCATTGGTGCCTGGGCGCCGATACTGCTCTGCGTTCTGCGTTTCGGACAAGGCCTGGGCCTGGGTGGCGAATGGGGCGGCGCCGCCCTGCTGGCCACCGAAAACGCCCCCAAGGGCAAGCGCGCCTGGTTCGGCATGTTTCCACAACTGGGCCCTTCGATCGGCTTTCTGGCGGCCAATGGTTTGTTTCTGACCCTGGCCATGCTACTGAGCGATGAACAGTTCCGCTCCTGGGGCTGGCGCATTCCGTTTCTGCTGAGTGCGGCATTGGTTGTGGTGGGGCTGTATGTTCGCCTCAAACTGGAAGAAACCCCGATTTTCGCCAAGGCTGTCGAACGCCATGAGCGGGTGAAAATGCCGGTGGTGGAGCTGTTTGCCCAGTACTGGGCACCGACGTTGCTCGGCGCCGCAGCGATGGTGGTCTGCTACGCGCTGTTTTATATCTCGACGGTGTTTTCGCTGAGTTACGGTGTCTCGACACTTGGCTACAGCCGGGAAACCTTCCTCGCCCTGCTGTGCTTCGCCGTACTGTTCATGGCCGCGGCCACCCCGCTGTCGGCCTGGGCCAGCGACCGTTATGGGCGCAAGCCGGTGTTGATCGTCGGCGGCGTGCTGGCAATACTCTCGGGCTTCACCATGGAGCCGCTGCTGACCCAGGGCTCGACCACTGGCGTGGCGCTGTTCCTGGCCCTCGAACTGTTCCTGATGGGCGTGACCTTCGCCCCCATGGGTGCTCTGCTGCCTGAATTGTTCCCCACGCACGTGCGCTACACCGGTGCTTCGGCGGCCTACAACCTGGGCGGCATCGTCGGCGCCTCGGCCGCGCCGTTCTTTGCGCAGAAGCTGGTGGCCATGGGGGGCTTGAGCTGGGTTGGCGGGTATGTGTCGGCGGCAGCGTTGCTCAGCGTGGTGGCTGTGCTGTGCCTGAAGGAAACCAGAGAGAGCGATCTGAATCGCATCGCCTGATAGATCGCATCGCGGGCAAGCCCGCTCCTACATAGTACGCGTACCCCTGTAGGAGCGGGCTTGCCCGCGATCGGCCGCAACGCGGTCGTGTTAAAGCTCTACGCTGATCGCCTGGGAAGCCCGAGTCGCCTTGGCACGAGCCGCTTCGATCGACTCGTCGCGTGCCAGGGCCACGCCCATGCGGCGCTGGCCGTTGACTTCCGGCTTGCCGAACAGGCGCAGTGCGGTATCCGGCTCGCTGAGCGCGGCACCCAGGTTGGCAAATGCGGTCTGCCGGGACTTCCCTTCTACCAGAATCACCGCCGAAGCCGACGGCCCGAACTGGCGAATCAACGGAATCGGCAGGCCCAGAATCGCCCGGGCATGCAGTGCGAACTGCGACAGGTCCTGGGAAATCAGCGTCACCAGCCCGGTGTCGTGCGGGCGCGGCGAAACTTCGCTGAACCAGACCTGATCACCTTTGATGAACAGTTCCACGCCAAACATGCCGCGACCACCCAGGGCCTCGGTCACCGCCCGGGCCACGCGCTCGGACTCGGCCAGCGCAACCGGGCTCATTGCCTGTGGCTGCCAGGACTCCTGGTAATCGCCCTTCTCCTGACGATGGCCGACCGGCGCACAGAACGTGGTGCCACCGACATGACGAACGGTCAGCAGGGTGATTTCGTAGTCGAAGTCGATAAAGCCCTCAATGATCACTCGACCTTTGCCGGCACGCCCGCCTTCCTGCGCATAGTCCCAGGCCTTCTGCACGTCATCGACGCCCTTGAGCAGGCTCTGGCCCTTGCCCGAGGAGCTCATCACCGGCTTGACCACGCACGGGAAGCCCAGGTCTTCGACGGCCTTGCGGTAGTCTTCGAAGGTGTCGGCGAAGTGGTAAGGCGAAGTCGGCAGGTCCAGCTCTTCGGCGGCCAGGCGGCGGATACCTTCGCGGTTCATGGTCAACTGCGCGGCACGGGCGGTCGGAATCACCGTAAAGCCTTCGGCTTCGAGCTCCACCAGGGTAGCGGTTGCGATGGCTTCGATTTCCGGGACGATGAAGTGCGGCTTTTCGGCTTCGATGACTGCACGCAGGGCTGCGCCGTCGAGCATATTGATGACGTGACTGCGATGGGCGACCTGCATGGCCGGGGCATTGGCGTAACGGTCGACGGCAATCACTTCAACGCCCAGGCGCTGCAGTTCGATTACCACTTCCTTGCCCAACTCACCGCAGCCACACAACAATATGCGCGTCGCGGTCGGCGACAGTGGAGTTCCGATACGGGTCATCTCAGGTCCTCAGGGGAGCGGTTCAAGGGCTGCCCCTGCTCGGAGCAACCCCACTGAAAAAGGACCATTTTACATGAACCTGCCCTGGCGGCTTCAGCTGGCCAGAGCGTTTTTCCGTGCGCGCCAGGCCATGGCCAGCCAGACACAGGTAACGCCGGCGAACTTCGAGGCCAGGGCTGTGATGACCACGCCTGGCGTGAGGGCGTCGATCATGCCGAAAAAAATGAAGGTATCGAGCGGGATGCTGAGCGCCGAGCTGATCCACAGGCGATCATGCAGCGGCCTGCGGGTAACCGTGAAGACCAGCCAGTCGATGCCTTCGGACACCGCGAAAGCAGTGGCGCTGGCCAGGGCGATGGTCGGGTCGGAGGTAACGTAGGACAACACCAGCGCTGCCAGCATCGCGACAATGGCGCCATGACCGAAACGCAGCTGGACCATGTCGCGCAGGACAAACACCAACCCGCCCCAGGCGGACCAGATGATGTCCAGGTGCGGCGCACTGGAGAAGGCGTAGTTGATCAGCACTACGCTGCTGATATAGGCAAGCAGAAAGACCATGCATGCGCCGGGTATCAGAAAATGAGCGGCACAGGGTACTTCAGCAAGCCCTGCACGGCCAAGCGCCGGGTCAGGGGCCCGGTGGCGAACCGGTCTCCCAGAGCAGGCCGCTGGCGCGCGCGCGCTCGTGGCACAAACGCAGCACCTCACGCCGCTCGGTATTGTCCATGCGGCTCCAGCGGGTGATTTCTGCGCACGTGCGCTGGCAACCGACGCAGATGTCATCGTCATCCAGCGCACACACATTGATACAAGGCGAAGGCACCGGCCGTTCAGTGGTCATCATTCGTCCTGCGGCGCCAGTTTGCGCGCATAGCGCCTGGCGTTGTGCACATAGTGGGCGGCACTGGCCTCGAGCATTTTTTTCTGCGCCTCGGTCAGTTCACGCACGATCTTGCCCGGCGAGCCCATGACCAGAGACCCGTCCGGAATCTCCTTGCCTTCCCCGATCAGCGCGTTGGCGCCGATGATGCAGTGCTTGCCGATCCGCGCGCCATT
The DNA here is from genome assembly GCF_024741815.1 of Pseudomonas sp. LS1212. Classification (NCBI taxonomy): domain Bacteria; kingdom Pseudomonadati; phylum Pseudomonadota; class Gammaproteobacteria; order Pseudomonadales; family Pseudomonadaceae; genus Pseudomonas; species Pseudomonas sp. LS1212. The sequence continues at coordinate 1,208,888 of NZ_CP102951.1, read as the reverse complement.
GAGAATGACGGCATTGATGCCGATGAGGCTGTAATCGTCTACCGTACAGCCATGCAGCATGGCGTTATGCCCTATGGTCACACCCTTGCCGATGGTCAATGGCGAGCCCATGTCGGTATGCATCACGGTCCCGTCCTGGACATTGCTGTCCGGGCCAATGTCGATCAGTTCATTGTCACCGCGCAGCACGGCGCCGAACCAGACGCTGGCACCGGCCTGCAGACGTACTTTGCCGATCAGGCTGGCGGTGGGCGCTGCCCAGCTTTCAGGATGGGTTTCGACCCGAGAGTCACCCAGACGGTACTTCATGCTTGATTCCTCAACGCTCAGGCAGTGGCGGCTGACAGCCCGCTCAGATATTGGTGAAGCGTTCGGGTGGCTGATGCAGGCGAATATCGGCATCGTAAAGCAGATTGACCAGCTCGACGATCATGATCGCCGACAACCCCCAGATCTTGTAGTCGCCGTAACGGTAACTGGGCACGTACCAACTGCGCCCCTGGTAATCGATACGGTGGGTGTGTTCACGTGGGTCCTGGCGGAAAAACTCCAGTGGCACGGTGAACACCGCGGCAATTTCGGCATCGTTGGCCCGGTATTGGACGAAATCGGGAATCAGCCCGACAAAAGGCGTGACCTTCAACCCATGCAGGGAAATCAACGGGCTCAAGGGGCCGACGATTTCCACCAGCCCCGGCGCCAGGCCGATTTCCTCCTCGGCTTCACGCAAGGCGGTATAGATCAGGTCGGGGTCCTCGGGGTCGCGCCGACCGCCGGGAAAGGCAACCTCGCCGCCATGGGTCGAAAGCCCCTTGGCACGCAAGGTCAGGACGAGCTCGGGATCTTCGCTGCGGGTTATCGGCAATAGCACGGCGGCCTCGGGAAAACGCAGGTCCGTCTCCAGGGTGCGCGGCGTATGGCTGCTTACACGGCGAAGTAGCTCGTCCAGCATGGTTACTCTCGAATCGTTGCCTACCCCGCATCATGCACCAAAGCTGCGCCCTGCCCAACCCCCTGCGTCAATCCTGCTTGCCGGGCAGAGGCTGTACGCGCCAAGATAGGCACAGCCATCAGGAATCCCAGCATGAAATTCTGCAGCCAGTGCGGCAACCCGGTGATCCAGTGCATCCCCGAAGGCGACAATCGCCTGCGGTATGTCTGCAACCACTGCACCCTCGTTCATTATCAAAACCCGAACATCGTTGCTGGCTGCCTGCCATTATGGGGCGACAAGGTGTTATTATGCCGCCGCGCCATCGAACCACGACGTGGTTTCTGGACCCTGCCCGCCGGTTTCATGGAGAATGGCGAAACCCTCGAGGAAGCGGCCCGTCGGGAAACCGATGAAGAAGCCTGCGCCCGTCTGGGCGACATGCACCTGTACACCCTCTTCGACCTGCCGCACATCAATCAGGTGCATGTTTTCTTCCGCGCCGAACTCGCCGATCCGAACTTCGCCATCGGCGTGGAGAGCCTGGAAGTGAAACTCTTCGATGAAAGCGAGATTCCGTGGTCGGAGCTGGCTTTCCGGACGGTTGGGCGTACCTTAGAATGTTATTACAGCGACCGGCGCGAACAGCACTACCCGGTTCGCAACGAATTTTTGCCGCCACTGCTCGCCCAGTTGCCAAAGGCCTGACTTCAACCTACAGCACCGGCGCAAGCAGCGTGCATCACCTCCAGGGATACCGTTTCAATGCGTTGGCTGCTCGCTTTTTTCTGCCTCTTTATCGCCTCGACGGCTTCGGCGTCTTTCACCGAGACCATCGTGACCAGACCTGTCATCCAGCAACCCCTCATCGAAAAAGTGCTGGTGCTCAAGTCCAGTCGACAGTTGCAGTTGATCAGCGATGGCAAACCGATCAAGGAATATCGAATCTCCCTGGGCAAGCGACCCAAGGGCGCCAAGCTGTACGAGGGTGACAAACGCACACCCGAAGGCCTCTATTGGCTGGACTGGCGCAAGGTCAGCGATCGCTTCAACCTGGCCATGCACATCTCCTACCCCAATATCAGCGATGCCGCGCGCGCCCGCCGTGAAGGGGTCGAGCCTGGCGGCATGATCATGATCCACGGTACTCCGATCGACGACGAATACCCGGAAGAGGTCTTCCATACCCTGGACTGGACCGAAGGCTGTATCGCCATGACCAACGCAGACATGCGAGAAGTCTGGAGCATGGTCCAGGACGGCACGATGATTGAAATTCGCCCCTGAGGCATATACCCGCAACAAAAAAAGGCGCCCTTCACAGGCGCCTTTTTTGTAGGTGTTGCATCAGATATCCAGCAATTGCCAGACCTCATAGGCTGGCGTTTCGTACGGATGGCTCTGCTTGAGCGCCAACACTACCGCTTCGATCAAGGGATCTTCGACAACAAGCTCAACCTTCCACTCTTGCACCTGTTCGACCACGCCAGTCTGCCCGAGGAACGGCTGACTGCCGTCCAGCGGGCGAAACTGACCCTGGCCCAACACCTGCCATGAACAACTGTCATAGGCACCGATTCGCCCCCCTCCGGCGGCGAACACGGCACTTTTGACAGCCTCGACATGGCTTGGCGGCACGAAGAAGCTGAGCTTGTACACCCTTAGTTAACCCAGACGCGGGCGTTACGGAACATACGCATCCACGCCGCGTCTTCGTTCCAGTCGTCCGGACGCCAGGAGTTCTGCACGCCACGGAAGACCCGCTCAGGGTGCGGCATCATGATGGTGACGCGACCGTCGCGGCTGGTGAGGCCGGTGATCCCGCGCGGCGAGCCGTTCGGGTTGGCCGGGTAAGTCTCGGTGACCTTGCCGTGGTTGTCGACGAAACGCAGGGCCACGCAACCGGACAAATCGGCTTCGAGCAGAGCCTCTTCGCTTTGGAACTCGGCATGACCTTCACCGTGGGCGATTGCGATCGGCATGCGCGAACCAGCCATGCCCTGCAGGAAGATCGAGTTGGACTCCTGCACCTGCACCATCGCCACCCGCGCTTCGAACTGCTCGGAGCGGTTGCGTACGAAGTGCGGCCAGAACTCGCTGCCCGGAATCAGCTCGTGCAGGTTCGAGAGCATCTGGCAACCGTTGCACACACCCAGGGTGAAGCTGTCGTTGCGCTCGAAGAAGCCCTGGAAGGCATCCCGTGCACGGCTGTTGAACAGCGCCGACTTGGCCCAGCCTTCACCGGCGCCCAGTACGTCACCGTAGGAGAAACCACCGCAGGCAACCATGCCCTTGAAGTCGTTCAGGTCGACGCGACCGGCGAGGATATCGCTCATGTGCACGTCGATGGCGTTGAAGCCGGCGCGGTCGAAGGCCGCGGCCATTTCCACCTGACCGTTGACGCCCTGCTCGCGCAGTACCGCCACCTGAGGACGCACGCCCTTCTTGATGTACGGCGCACTGATGTCCTGGTTGACATCGAAGCCGAGCTTGACGCTCAGGCCCGGGTTGTCTTCTTCCAGCAGCGCGTCGAATTCCTGCTCGGCGCATACGACGTTGTCGCGCAGGCGCTGGATCTGGTAGCTGGTCTCGGCCCACTGACGCTGCAGCAGACGACGCTGGCCTTCGAACACGGTTTCACCGTTGAAGCTGATGGTCACTTCGCCGTTGTTGATCGGCTGACCGATCACCGCCACGCAGTCGCCCAGGCCGGCAGCGCTGAACTGGGCGAGCACATCGGGAGTCGCGCCCTGGCGAACCTGGATGACCGCACCCAGCTCTTCGTTGAACAGGATCGCGGCGATATCGGCCGAGGTTTCCGCCAGGCCGTCGAGGTTCAGGTCCAGACCGCAGTGGCCGGCGAAGGCCATTTCCACGGTGCTGACCAGCAGACCACCGTCGGAACGGTCATGGTAAGCCAGCAGGTGACCGTCGGCATTGAGGCCCTGGATCACCGCGAAGAAGGCTTTCAGATCTTCCGGATCGTCGACGTCCGGTGCCTGCTTGCCGAGCTTGCCGTGCACCTGCGCGAGGATCGAGGCACCCATGCGGTTCTGGCCACGACCCAGATCGATCAGGATCAGGTCGGTCTCGCCCTTGTCCATGCGCAGCTCTGGGGTCAGGGTCTTGCGAATGTCGACCACGGGGGCGAAGCCCGTCACGATCAGCGACAGCGGCGAGGTCACGCTCTTCTCCGCGCCCTCTTCACTCCAGCGGGTTTTCATGGACATGGAGTCCTTGCCCACCGGAATGGTGATGCCCAGCTCAGGGCACAGATCCATGCCGACAGCCTTGACGGTGTCGTACAGGCGCGCATCTTCACCCGGGTGACCGGCTGCGGACATCCAGTTGGCCGACAGTTTGATGTCGGAGATCTTGCCAATGCTCGAGGCCGCGATGTTGGTCAGGGTCTCGCCGATCGCCATGCGACCGGACGCAGGCGCATCCAGCAGTGCCAGCGGAGTGCGCTCGCCCATGGCCATGGCTTCGCCGGTGTAGACGTCGAAGCTGGTCGCCGTCACGGCGACGTCGGCCACCGGGACCTGCCACGGACCAACCATCTGATCGCGTGCGACCAGGCCGGTAATGGTGCGGTCGCCGATGGTGATCAGGAAGCTCTTGCTGGCCACGGCCGGGTGGTGCAGCACGCGCTCGATGGACTCGGTGAGGTCCAGGGCGCTCGGGTCGAAGTCATCGCCCAGCTCCGCTTCGCGAACGGCCGAACGGTGCATGCGCGGGGCCTTGCCCAGCAGCACTTCGAGCGGCATGTCCACCGGGCTGTTGCCGAAGTGGCTGTCGGTCACGGTCAGTTGCGGTTCGGCAGTGGCCTCACCGACCACCGCGAACGGGCAACGCTCGCGCTCGCAGATGGCCTGGAAGCGCTCGAAGTCGGCGGCATCGACGGCCAGGACATAACGTTCCTGGGATTCGTTGCTCCAGATTTCCAGCGGGGCCATGCCCGGCTCGTCGTTCGGCACGTTACGCAGTTCGAAGCGACCACCACGGCCGCCATCGTTGACCAGTTCCGGGAAGGCGTTGGACAAGCCGCCCGCGCCAACGTCGTGGATGAAGCTGATCGGGTTCTTGTCACCCAGCTGCCAGCAGCGGTCGATCACTTCCTGACAACGGCGTTCCATTTCCGGGTTTTCGCGCTGCACCGAGGCGAAATCCAGGTCGGCGGAGCTGGTACCGGTCGCCATCGAAGAGGCGGCACCGCCACCCAGACCGATGAGCATGGCCGGGCCACCGAGCACGATCAGCTTGGAGCCGACGGTGATCTCGCCCTTCTGCACGTGTTCGGCGCGGATGTTGCCCATGCCGCCGGCGAGCATGATCGGCTTGTGGTAGCCACGCACTTCGTCACCGTGCGGAGTGCTGATCGATTGCTCAAAGGTACGGAAGTAGCCAGTCAGGGCCGGACGACCGAATTCGTTGTTGAACGCGGCGCCACCCAGTGGGCCGTCGATCATGATGTCCAGCGCGGTAACGATGCGCTCGGGCTTGCCGTATGGCACTTCCCACGGCTGTTCGAAACCGGGGATCTGCAGGTTGGACACGGTGAAACCGGTGAGGCCGGCCTTTGGCTTGGCGCCACGGCCCGTCGCACCTTCATCGCGAATCTCGCCACCGGAACCGGTGGAGGCGCCCGGGAACGGGGCGATCGCGGTCGGGTGGTTGTGGGTCTCGACCTTCATCAGGATGTGCACCGGCTCCTGTACCGCGCCGTACTGGCGGGTATCAGGGTTCGGATAGAAACGACCGGCGACGGAGCCTACGATGACCGCGGCGTTGTCCTTATAAGCTGAAAGAACGCCTTCGTTGTGCATCTGGAAGGTGTTCTTGATCATGCCGAACAGGCTTTTTTCCTGGCTCTGGCCGTCGATATCCCAGCTGGCATTGAAGATCTTGTGGCGGCAGTGCTCGGAGTTCGCCTGGGCGAACATCATCAGTTCGATGTCGTGCGGGTTGCGCTTGAGACCCTGGAAGCTGGTGACCAGGTAATCGATCTCGTCTTCGGCCAAGGCCAGGCCCAGCTCGACGTTGGCACGTTCCAGTGCGGCGCGGCCACCACCGAGAACATCGATAGACGTCAGCGGCTTGGGCTCGGCGTGGCTGAACAGGCCGGCAGCCTCTTCCAGCCTGTTGAGCACGACCTGGGTCATGCGGTCGTGCAGCACGTCGGCGATGATCGCTGCATCGGCCTCGCTGAACTGACCGCTGACATAGAACGCGATACCACGTTCCAGGCGCTGTATCTCGCTCAGGCCGCAGTTGTGGGCAATATCACTGGCCTTGCTCGACCAGGGCGAGATAGTGCCGAAACGCGGCATGACCAGGAACAGTCGGCCGGCAGGTTCTTGAACCGGCACGCTTGGGCCGTACTTCAGAAGGCGGGCCAGCACCTGCTGTTGTTCAGCGGTCAGGACGCCGGAAACGTCGGCGAAGTGAGCAAATTCGGCATACAAGCCACTAACAGCGGGGACTTTCTGGCTCAGTTGCTCGAGTAATTTACCGTGGCGAAAGGCAGAAAGGGCAGGAGCGCCGCGCAGGATCAACATCGTCGGGACAGCCTCAGGAAGGGGTGTGCTTAGAGGCCGTGCATTCTAGCCTAAACCGCAGGCTACGGCACCCGAAACGGCATGCAATGCAATGGCCGAACGTCGGCAGACTTCGCAAACACCGAAATCTCCCTTTAGGGATACGTCCTTGGCCAGTTTTTTTACGCAGCCAAACCACGGCGCAGCACGTCTACCTTCAGTGTAGGCTTTCTCCTACACAGCACTAACAGACAAGCCACCCGCTGTCGAGATATGGCGCAAGTGGTCCTTTGCGTATACTGCACCTATGTTTGCCCAGACTGCATTGCGCCAGCGTTGCGCCAGATGGCTCATCGCAACCGGACTCTTCCTGATGCTTGGTGCCTGTGTTGATAAACCCAGCACACTCGAGCGAGTAAAGGAAGATGGCGTCCTGCGCGTCATAACCCGCAACAGCCCAGCCACCTATTTTCAGGATCGCAACGGCGAAACCGGTTTCGAATATGAGCTGGTCAAGCGTTTCGCCGATGACCTCGGGGTTGAGCTGAAGATCGAAACCGCCGACAACCTCGACGAAATTTTCGCAGGCCTGGGCAAGCCATCTGGCCCGGTACTGGCGGCCGCGGGCCTGGTCAGCAGCGAAAAACGCAAGCTCGATGCGCGGTTCTCCCATCCGTACCTGGAAGTCACGCCGCAAATCATCTACCGCAATGGCCAATCGCGCCCCACCGACGCGAAGAACCTGGTCGGCAAACGCATCATGGTGCTTCAGGGCAGCACCCACGCCGAACAACTGGCGGAGCTAAAGAAGCAATATCCCGCACTGAATTACGATGAATCCGACGCCGTTGAGGTCGTCGACCTGCTGCGCATGGTCGATGAGGGGCAAATTGACCTGACCCTGGTCGACTCCAATGAAGTGGCCATGAACCAGGTCTACTTCCCCAACGTGCGGGTCGCCTTCGACCTGGGCGATGCCCGCGACCAGCGCTGGGCCGTCGCCGTCGGGGACGACAACAGCCTGCTCAACGAGATCAACAGCTTCCTCGACAAAGTCCGCAAGAACGGCACCCTGCAACGACTCAAGGATCGCTACTACGGCCACGTCGATGTGCTTGGCTATGTGGGCGCCTACACCTTCGCCAAGCACCTGCAGCAACGCCTGCCCCGCTACGAAAAGCACTTCCAGGCCTCGGCCAAGCAAGAGCAGGTCGATTGGCGCCTGCTGGCGGCGATCGGCTACCAGGAATCCCTGTGGCAGCCGAGCGTCACCTCCAAGACCGGCGTACGCGGGCTGATGATGCTGACCCAGCGCACCGCACAGGCCATGGGCGTGTCCAACCGCCTGGATGCCAAACAGAGCATCAGGGGCGGCGCCAAGTATTTCATGTATGTGAAAAGCCAACTGGACGACAAGATCAAGGAACCTGACCGCACCTGGTTCGCCCTGGCGGCCTACAACGTCGGCGGCGGTCATCTGGATGACGCGCGCAAGCTGGCCAAGCAGGAAGGCCTGAACCCGAACAAGTGGCTGGATGTGAAGAAGATGCTGCCGCGCCTGTCACAGAAGCAGTGGTACAGGAAGACTCGCTATGGCTATGCCCGAGGCGGCGAGCCAGTGCATTTCGTTGCCAACATCCGCCGCTACTACGACATCCTCACCTGGGTGACCCAGCCGCAGCTTGAAGGCAGCCAGGTGGCGGACAGTAATCTGCATGTGCCGGGCGTGGACAAGACCAAGCCGACCGAAGAAACCCCGCAGTTGTAATTAAATCTGCGAGCGCTTCGCACCCGATCGCGGGCAAGCCCGCTCCCACATTCAGAGCGGTGTGCAGGAATTAACGGGGCGGCACACTCTTTTGTGGGAGCTGGCTTGCCAGCGATAAGGTCCGAAGGACCTTCACGCCTTCGCCCGCCGCGCCTTGAAGAACTCACTCAGAATCGACCCGCACTCCTCGGCCAATACCCCGCCCTCCACCAGCACCCGATGGTTGAGAAATCCCTGGGTAAAGAACTGCCCCTGGCTCTGCACCACCCCGGCCTTGGGCTCCAGCGCGCCATAGACCACCCGCGCAATACGCGAGTGAACGATCAACCCCGCGCACATGCTGCAGGGCTCCAGCGTCACATACAGCGTACTGCCCGGCAGGCGGTAGTTGCTCGCCGTCTGGGCGGCGGCGCGGATCGCGACCATTTCTGCATGAGCGCTGGGGTCGCTGCCACTGATGGGGCAGTTGAAACCGCGACCGATGATTTGGCCGTGCTGCACCAGCACCGCGCCGACCGGCACTTCGCCCATGGCCGCGCCCTGGGCCGCCAGGGCCAGCGCCTCGCGCATGTAGTGCTGGTCGTTACTGCGATCAATGATCTGTGGCTGACGCATCAAGCTACCTCAATGGCCGCCATCAGGCCGGTTTCCATATGATCGATGACATGGCAATGGAACATCCATACGCCCGGGTTATCCGCCACCAGCGCTACCTGGGCGCGTTCGTTCTTGCCCAGCAGATAGGTGTCGGTGAAGTAGGGCTCGATCTTGCGGCGATTGGAAGCAATCACCTTGAAACTCATGCCGTGCAAATGGATCGGGTGCTGGTACTGGGTCATGTTCTTCAATTCGAAAATATAACTTTTACCCTTTTTCAACGTCGCGATCGGGCGGTCAGCACACGTCTTGTCGGTAATGTCCCAAGCCCTGCCATTGATCTGCCAGAGACTCGGCGGCCTGCCGTTTTCCACATCCACGGAGACCGAACCGACCCATTCGAAGTTGAAATTGAGCTTTTCGGCGTTGCCCAGGTCCGGTTCTGCCACCGGATTGGCCGGCAAGGCAGGCGGCCAATCGCCCGGTGCCTGCGTGCTGGCCACAGAGCGCAATGTGCCGAGCCTTACCGGACCATCGCGCAAGGAAATCTCTTCGCCTGCGGGCGGCACCTTGATCGCCAGGCAAATACGCATGCCAGGCCCGAGCCAGTAATCCTTGCCCATGGGCCGCGGCTCGATCGGATTGCCGTCGAGGGCATAGATCCGCGTTTCGGCGTTGCCACGCAGGTTGATGCGGTAGGTCAGAGTATTGTCAAGGTTGAGCAGGCGCACGCGAACGATCTGCCCGGCCGGCAAATCGATCGTGGCCCCCGGCACGCCATTGATGCTCGACAGTCGCCCGGCCGTGCCGCCGCGTGCCGCCTCGCGCGGGATGCTGAAGGGCAGGAAGGCGCCCTCCTCGTCCACATGCCAGCTTTTAAGGCTCAAGGTGCGCTCGTGCAGGAAACCGGTGGGCTCGCGCTCTTCGACGATCAACGGCCCGACCAGCCCCCGGCCCAGCTCTTCGCTGCTGCTGACATGCGGGTGGTACCAGTAGCTGCCGGCATCCGGCACGCGGAACTTGTAATCGAAGAACTCGCCCGGCATGACCGGAAGTTGCGAAACATAGGGCACGCCATCCATCTCCAGCGGCAGGCGGATGCCATGCCAGTGGATGGTGGTCGCCACCGGTAGCTGGTTGATAAAGCGCACCCGCAGCCACTCGCCCTGGCGCACCCGCAATTCCTTGCCCGGCGCCGAACCGCCAAAGGCCCATGCCGGAGTCATCTGCCCCGGCACCAGCTCTACATCCAAAGGTGCTGCGATCAGTTCGTAATCGTGACCAGCCTGAGACTCCGTCCTCCCCAACCAGTAGCGCGTAGTTCCGCCCGCACCCAGGCCAACCACCACAAGACCGGCCAGACCACCGAGAATTTGTCGACGGGTAAAGGACATGAACTCAACTACCTCATAAAACCAGAACAGGTCTGACCCGCTGGCCAGCCCTCCCCCACGCAGGGGTTCGAAGGGCAAATACGATACACCCGCATTTGAGAAATAATAAGTCTTGATGCGCATCACATTGACGCGCAAGGATCTGACGGGCGATCGGCGACAACTATCCTGACACCGAGGGCTCCTTCTCGCCCACAGAGTACACCGTACTGACGACTGCAAGCGCCACGGCACAAGCCAGCAACGAGAACACAGCGAATGCCCCCATCACGTAGAGATAAGGCAGCACATGATTCCACGCTCGAGCCACGCCCAGGAAAGCGGCAAATAGCCAGCCGCTCATGGAGAGTGCCCCCAAGAGTGCAAGGCGGCTGCGCAACAAGACGAAGGGAGCCTTTTGCAGCAGCGGGAAACCGATTCGATGCAACAACGCACCGTTCAGGCTAAGCAGCGCGACTACGGTCACTTTGGCCCAGAGCTTCTGATTGAGCAGATACGTGACCCCCTCATCGAGGTAACCCTGGAGCACCAACAGCAGGCCACTTCCCCAAAGGGCTAGCAGCGCGAGGGTGACTATCTTCTGAGTTTCCTCGAGATACTCACGCCGGGCCTGATCCAGCGCTTCCTTGCGCCAGCTCCAAAGTTTGTGATCGGCCTGCAGCACTCGTCCCAGTGCAATACAAGTGGCGAGCAGATGGCCGTATACGAGTAGCATTTTAAGCATTGCCTTGACCTTATTTTTATTTGGGCAATGCTCTCCCTGCGCCCTTAAATTGAAACTTAATGATACAGATTTTCATTTGCATCTACAAGATCCAAGCTCGACTGCATATCCGTGATCAGCTTCATTAGCGCATAAAAAAAGGCGCCAACGTTTCCGTTGGCGCCATCTATGCTTGGGGTCTTATGGTTGACCAGGCGCCTGGCAGGCCAGGCGCCGAGAGAGGATCACTCCCACTCGATGGTCGCTGGTGGCTTGCTCGACACGTCGTAGGTGACGCGGGAAATGCCTTCGATCTCGTTGATGATCCGGCCGCTGACGGTTTCCAGCAGCTCGTAAGGCAGGTGCGCCCAACGGGCGGTCATGAAGTCGATGGTTTCTACCGCGCGCAGAGCCACGACCCAGGCGTAGCGACGGCCATCACCGACCACGCCGACCGATTTCACCGGTTGGAACACCACGAACGCCTGGCTGACCTTGTGGTACCAGTCGGCCTTGCGCAGTTCTTCGATGAAGATGTGGTCGGCACGACGCAGCAGGTCGGCGTATTCCTTCTTCACTTCACCGAGGATCCGCACACCCAGGCCCGGGCCCGGGAACGGGTGACGGTAGACCATGTCGTACGGCAGGCCGAGTTCCAGGCCCAGACGGCGGACTTCGTCCTTGAACAGTTCGCGCAGGGGCTCGACCAGCTTGAGGTTCATTTCTTCCGGCAGGCCACCGACGTTGTGGTGCGACTTGATCACGTGGGCCTTGCCGCTCTTGGCGCCAGCCGACTCGATCACGTCCGGGTAGATAGTGCCCTGAGCCAGGTACTTGATGTTGTGCAACTTGCAGGACTCGGCATCGAACACGTCGATGAAGGTGCGGCCGATGATCTTGCGCTTCTTCTCCGGATCGGCTTCGCCGGCCAGGTTGTTCAGGAACTGCTCTTCGGCGTTGGCACGGATCACCTTGACGCCCATGTTCTCGGCGAACATGGCCATCACTTGCTCGCCTTCGTGCAGACGCAGCAGGCCGTTGTCGACGAAGACGCAGGTCAGCTGATCGCCGATGGCCTTGTGCAGCAAGGCTGCAACCACCGAGGAATCGACGCCGCCGGACAGACCCAGCAGGACGTTGTCGGTCCCGACCTGGGCGCGAATATGGGCAATCGCGTCGTCAGCGATGTGCGACGGGGTCCACAGGGCTTCGCAGCAGCAGATGTCGAGGATGAAGCGCGAGAGGATGCGACCGCCCTGCTTGGTGTGGGTCACTTCCGGGTGGAACTGCACGCCGTAGTAGCCACGAGCATCGTCGGCCATGCCGGCAATCGGGCAGCTCGGGGTGCTGGCCAGGATGTGGAAACCTTCTGGAATCTCGGTGACCTTGTCACCGTGGCTCATCCAGACGTCCAGGCCGAAGACGCCATCGTCATCGATGTGGTCTTCGATGCCTTCGAGGACGCGGCTCTTGCCGACCACATCGACGCGGGCGTAACCGAACTCGCGCAGCTCGGAACCTTCGACGCGGCCACCCAGCTGCTCGGCCATGGTCTGCATGCCGTAGCAGATACCGAAGACCGGTACGCCCAGGTCCCACACCGCTTGCGGGGCGCGCGGGCTGTCGGCTACGTGCACGGATTCCGGGCCGCCGGCGAGGATGATCCCGCGCGGGTTGAATTGGCGAATCGCTTCATCGTCCATGTCGAACGGGTGCAGTTCGCAGTACACGCCGATTTCGCGCACGCGGCGGGCGATCAGCTGGGTGTACTGGGAACCGAAGTCGAGGATCAGGATACGGTGGGCGTGAATGTCGAGGGCCATGACTCATTCTCGTCAGTGGTAATCAGAAACGACACGGGGCTGTCGAAAACAGCCCCGGTTACTTTAGCTTTGCTGCCTGAATCAACCTACGCGGTAGTTTGGCGCTTCCTTGGTGATCTGCACGTCGTGGACGTGGGATTCAGCCATGCCGGCACCGGTGATGCGGACGAATTCAGGCTTGGTGCGCATTTCTTCGATATCGGCGCTGCCGGTATAACCCATCGAGGAACGCAGGCCACCCATCAGTTGGTGGATGATCGCGGCCAGAGAGCCCTTGTACGGCACACGGCCTTCGATACCTTCGGGAACAAGCTTCTCGGCGCCTGCCGAAGAGTCCTGGAAGTAACGGTCCGAAGAACCCTGGGCCTGGGACATTGCACCCAGCGAGCCCATGCCGCGATAGGCCTTGTAGGAGCGACCCTGGAACAGTTCGATTTCGCCCGGCGCTTCTTCGGTACCGGCGAACATCGAGCCTATCATCACGCAGGAGGCACCGGCCACGATGGCCTTGGACAGGTCACCGGAGAAGCGGATGCCGCCGTCGGCGATCAACGGGATGCCGGTGCCTTCAAGGGCGGCGGCAACGTTGGCGATGGCGCTGATTTGCGGTACGCCGACACCGGCGACGATACGGGTGGTGCAGATCGAGCCAGGGCCGATACCGACCTTGACCGCATCGGCGCCCGCTTCGGCCAGCGCCTTGGCGGCAGCGCCGGTGGCGATGTTGCCGCCGATGACCTGCACTTCAGGGAAGTTCTCTTTAACCCAGCGAACGCGATCGATCACGCCCTTAGAGTGGCCGTGGGCGGTATCGACGACAACCACGTCGACGCCAGCAGCCACCAGTGCGGAAACACGCTCGCCGGTGTCTTTACCGGTACCGACCGCAGCGCCGACACGCAGACGACCCTGGTCATCCTTGCTGGCCAGCGGGTAGGCCTTGGCTTTTTCGATGTCCTTGACGGTCATCATGCCCTTGAGCGCGAACTTGCCGTCGACGATCAGGACTTTTTCCAGGCGGTGCTTGTGCAGCAGCTCGCGCACTTCGTTCTTGTTGGCGCCTTCGCGTACGGTGACCAGGCGCTCTTTAGGCGTCATCACTTCGCGAACGGTGGCATCCAGACGGTTTTCAAAGCGCACGTCACGGGACGTCACGATGCCGACCAGGTCGCCATCATGCAGCACCGGAACACCGGAAATGTTGTGTTGACGGGTCAGTTCGAACAGATCGCGCACCGTGGCATCGGCCTCGATGGTGATCGGGTCCTTGACCACGCCGGCTTCGAACTTCTTGACCTTGCGCACTTCGGCAGCTTGCTGCTCGACGGTCATGTTCTTGTGAATAATGCCGATGCCGCCTTCCTGAGCCATGGCAATTGCCAGACGGGCTTCAGTTACGGTGTCCATTGCGGCGGAAACCAACGGAATATTCAGCTCGATGCCACGGGTCAAACGGGTCTTGAGACTGACTTCGTTAGGTAGAACCTCGGAATATCCGGGGACTAGGAGAATGTCGTCGAAGGTCAGGGCTTCTTGGCTGATACGCAGCATCGCGGGGGCTCCCGAGCGGGAAAAATGGAAGCGCGCCATTATACTCATACATAGCGGTCGGCTCAATGTAAAGATCGGTCAATCGTCACTTGCCTTGCAACTCGACCCTTACATTGGCTACCGGTTGGTCGAGCCAATCGGCGAATTCGTAGAGAAATTCCTGCTTGAACCCTGCCGGCGCCCAGTTATTGAAGATAAACCCCAGGTTGGAAAACCCGCAGGGCTGCAGGAATAGAAAGCCGTTGATGTCGTCTTCATGCCCGCACTCGGGGCAAGTGAAGTTATCGGTCTGACCCGGCATCCATTCTTCCAGGCTGTCGAACAGCGCTTCGCCGATTTCCCGGCGGCACTCCGGGCAGCCGGCCTCTTCGAGAAAGCCCTGCTGGGGAGTATAGATGCAGCGCTTGGTAACGACTTCCAGGCCGTTGATCGGCTGATCGAACGGGAGCAGATCCGGCTTGAGCACTACGTTGCGTGCACCCGGGGCGATGGCGTGGGCCATGCGGTTGCCGGTGCGGCCGCAGGTGGTCAGTTGCTCCTGAACGATGTCCTTGCGGACCAGCCAACGCAGGATCGCCCGCGCCCGTGGTTCGTGAACGGGCAAGGTGGAGATTTTCGGGACGATAATGCTTTGGGTGATCATGGAACGGGGCCTGGGGCATGCTTGATGTGGGCAGCTTAATCTCCTGTGGCTGGAGGTCAAGTGTTCGGCCGGGAGGGCCAATCGCGGGCAAGCCCGCTCCCACAGGGGCTCTGCATTGCCATTAAAAAGATGACCTGGCACAGATCCATTGTGGGAGCTGGCTTGCCAGCGATGAGGCCGGTAAAAGCTACTTCAATCCACCTGCCTCACCACAATGGAGATTCCCCCCTCAAAACCCTTATCATGCCCCCCATGATTAAAGATCCTTTCCAACGCCTCGGTCTCGACCGCGAAGTCCTCACCGTCAGCCAGCTCAACAACCGCGCCCGGGTCCTGCTCGAGGACGTGTTCAGCAGCATCTGGGTCGAGGGCGAGATTTCCAACCTGGCCCGCCCGGCCTCCGGCCATGTCTACTTCACCCTCAAGGACAGCGGCGCCCAGGTGCGCTGTGCCCTGTTCCGGCAGAACGCAGCGCGGGTACGCCAGGCGCTGAAGGATGGCCTGGCGGTGAAAGTGCGCGGCAAAGTCTCGCTGTTCGAGGGCCGCGGCGACTATCAACTGATTCTCGACACTGTCGAGCCGGCCGGCGACGGTGCCCTGCGCCTGGCCTTCGATGCCCTGAAGGAAAAGCTCGGCGCCGAAGGCCTGTTCAGTGCCGAGCGCAAGGTCCCGTTGCCGGCCCACCCGCAGCGTATCGGCATTGTCAGTTCTCCGACCGGGGCGGTCATCCGCGACATCATCAGCGTGTTCCGTCGGCGTGCGCCGCAGGTCGAACTGACGCTGATCCCGACCGCCGTCCAGGGCCGCGAGGCCATCGGGCAGATTGTCCGCGCCCTGAAACTGGCCGATGCGCACGGCTTCGACGCAATAATCCTGGCCCGTGGCGGCGGTTCGCTGGAAGACCTCTGGTGCTTCAACGAAGAAGCCGTGGCCCGTGCCGTGGATGCCTGCGTCACGCCGATCGTCAGTGCGGTCGGGCATGAAACCGACGTGTCGATCTGCGATTTCGTCGCCGACGTACGCGCGCCAACGCCTTCGGCTGCCGCCGAATTGCTGGCGCCGGACTCCAGCGACCTGCAACGGCGAATAGAAAGCCTGCAACGGCGCCTGTTGCTGCGCATGCAAAACCGCCTGATGCACGACCGCCTGCGCCTGGACGGCCTGGCCCGGCGCCTGCGCCATCCCGGCGAACGCTTGCGCCAGCAGGCCCAGCGCCTGGATGACCTGGACATGCGCCTGCGCCGCGCCTTCGAGCAACGGCTCAATACCCGTCGCGAACGCCTGGCCCGTCTCGATACCCGCCTGGCCGCACAGCATCCGGGGCGCACCCTGGCGCTGCTCAAACAGCGGATCGACACACTCGCCGAACGCCTGCCCCGGGCCATGCGCGAAAGCCTCAAGGCTCGCCGCCTGCAATTGCAGACCCAGGTCCAGACCCTACAAGTGGTCAGCCCGCTGGCGACTCTGGCTCGTGGCTACAGCATCCTGCTCGACGAGCGCGGCCAGGCCGTCCGCCGCGCCGACCAGACCCATACCGGCCAGCGCCTGACCGCGCGTCTCGGTGAAGGCGAGCTGCAGGTCCGCGTCGAAGACAACCACCTGACCCCGGTCACGCTTTCTTTACTGGACTGATCAATGCCGCATTTCTTTGCTCCGCTGGTGCTGCTGTGCCTGCTCTTTACTACCCAGGTCAATGCCAACAGTTACATCACCCGCATGCTCAACCAGCCCGTACCGGGCGGTGTCGCAGTGATCGACCTGGGCCCTGCAGAAAGCGCGCCACAAGCCCGCTTCGAGGGCAAACCGGTAATGGTGGTCAAGGAGCAGAACAACTGGCTGGCCATCGTCGGCCTGCCACTGACGCTCAAGCCTGGGCCTGCGCAACTCACCACCGGCACCCGCACCCTGAACTTCTCGGTGGGCATGAAGGCCTACCCGGAACAGCGCATCACCCTGAAAAACCAGCGCCAGGTCAACCCGAATCCAGCCGACCTGAAACGCTTCGACCGCGAACTGGCCGAACAACTGCAGGCCTACCGCAGCTTCAGCCCGGGCACCCCGAGCAACCTGTTGCTGGACAAACCGGTCAATGGCCCGCTTTCCAGCCGTTTCGGTGTACGCCGTTTCTTCAACGGTGAAGAACGCAATCCTCACGCAGGCCTGGACTTCGCCGTACCCGCCGGAACCCCAATCAAGACCCCAGCCGCCGGCAAGGTGATCCTCATCGGTGACTACTTCTTCAACGGCAACACCGTGTTCGTCGACCATGGCCAAGGCTTCATCAGCATGTTCTGCCATATGTCGAAGATTGATGTGAAGGTCGGCCAGGGCCTGGCTCGTGGCGGGGTCGTTGGTCGCGTGGGCTCGACCGGGAGGGCGACCGGGCCGCATATGCACTGGAATGTCAGCCTGAACGATGCGCGGGTGGATCCGGCGATTTTCATTGGCGCGTTCCAGCCGTAACTGACACACCTTATGTAGCCGCTGCCGCAGGCTGCGCTGAGGCCCGCAGGGGCTCCTCGCGACCTTGAGATTTTGCGACCGCTCCGCGCACGAGCGCAGCCTGGCGGCAGCGGCTACAAAGGATTGCGCACGCCTTGAAAGCATCGCAATCAAAAAATACTTTTCTTCATTACAACGCTATAAAAACTCGAAAAACCCACTGAAAAGAACATTTATCTCAATTTTTTTAACGTGCTTGCCATCTTTCACCCCAATCGTTAGGGTTGAAGACATGAAGACCTCTCACACCCTCATCCAGCTCCGCCAACACAGCAGCCTCTGCCTGGTCAGTGCCCGACTGCCAGGCTGAATCGCGTCGCCTCGCCTATTCATCTCTTGTTCTCTTGGCAGGCCCCTTTCAAGGCCGCACATTAAAGGATTGCTCCCATGACCATGCTCAAAGATCCATCGAAGAAGTACCGCGCGTTCCCGACCATCGATCTGCCTGACCGTACCTGGCCGTCCAAGGCCATTACCGTCGCGCCGATCTGGTGCAGCTCGGACCTGCGTGACGGCAACCAATCGCTGATCGAGCCCATGGATGCCGCCAAGAAGCTGCGCTTCTGGAAGACCCTGGTCAGTGTCGGCGTCAAGGAGATCGAAGCCTCCTTCCCGTCCGCCTCGCAGACCGACTTCGACTTCGTTCGCAGCTTGATCGAAGGTGGCCACATCCCGGACGACACCACCATCCAGGTGCTGACCCAGGCGCGTGAAGACCTGATCGCGCGGACGTTCGAATCCCTGCGCGGCGCGAAAAAGGCCATCGTGCACCTGTATAACGCGACCAGCCCCTCGTTCCGCCGTATTGTCTTCAACCAGGACAAGGAAGGCGTGAAAGAGATTGCCGTGAACGCCGCCAAGCTGTTCGTCAAATACGCCGCCCAGCAGCCGGAAACCCAGTGGACCTTCCAGTACTCGCCGGAAACCTTCAGCGCCACGGAGCTCGAGTTCGCCAAGGAAGTCTGCGATGCGGTGATCGAGGTCTGGAACCCGACGCCTGAACACAAGATCATTCTCAACCTGCCAGCCACCGTCGAAGTTTCGATGCCGAACGTCTACGCCGACCAGATCGAATGGTTCGGCCGCAATGTTTCTCGCCGCGACAGCGTGATCATCAGCCTGCACACCCACAACGACCGTGGCACCGGCGTTGCCGCCACCGAGCTGGGCCTGCTGGCCGGCGCCGACCGCGTCGAAGGCTGCCTGTTCGGCAACGGTGAGCGTACCGGTAACGTCGACCTGGTCACCCTGGCCCTGAACCTCTACACCCAAGGTGTCGACCCGGAGCTGGATTTCTCCGACATCGACGGCGTGCGCAAGGTGGTCGAAGAGTGCAACCAGATTCCGGTGCACCCGCGTCACCCGTATGTCGGCGACCTGGTTCACACTGCGTTCTCCGGCTCGCACCAGGACGCGATCCGCAAGGGCTTCGCCAAGCAGAAGGACGACGCCCTGTGGGAAGTCCCTTACCTGCCGATCGACCCGGCCGACATCGGCCGCAGCTACGAGGCGGTGATCCGCGTCAACAGCCAGTCCGGCAAGGGCGGTATTACTTACCTGCTCGAACAGGAATATGGCATCAGCCTGCCACGCCGCATGCAGATCGAGTTCAGCCAGGTAGTCCAGGGTGAAACCGACCGCCTGGGCCTGGAGATGACCGCACAGCAGATCCACAGCCTGCTCAACCGCGAATACCTGCAAGCCAACCTGCCCTACGCGCTGGTCAGCCACCGCCTGCAGGAAGAGAACGGCCACAGCAGCGTCGAAGTCGAAGTCAACAGCGACGGCGAAACCGTGCACTGGCGTGGCAAGGGCAATGGCGCCCTGGAAGCTCTGGTGGCTGGCCTGCCGATTGCCGTTGAGATCATGGACTACAACGAACACGCCATCGGTTCCGGGACCAACGCCAAAGCTGCGGCCTACATCGAGCTGCGCGTGGCCGGCGAGCGTCCGGTGCATGGCGTGGGCATCGATGAAAACATCACCACGGCCAGCTTCAAGGCACTGTTCAGTGCGCTGAACCGCTCGTTGAGCCAACAGGAAGCGAAGGCGGCTTAACAGTCGCCTGATGCAAAAAAACCGTAACCGCTCCATGAACTACACATTCAAAGCGTTCCCCTGACGCCGGATGCTGTGCTCCCGTTTTTCTCTGGAGCCCGCCCGCCATGATGCGACCCGACGCCAAAGTCGAAAAAGTCTATCTCTACCCCAAACCCGTGGACTTTCGAAAATCCATTGATGGCCTCGCCGCGCTGGTCGAGCTGGATATAAAAGTGGCGGTGTTCGATCCGGTGCTGTTTGTCTTCCTCAACAAATCCCGGAACCGCGTGAAGATCTTGTACTGGGAGCGCAACGGCTTCTGCCTTTGGCTCAAGCGGCTGGAGTCCGAGCGCTTTAAAGCATCACCCGATGTCAGCGATGAGGCGATTGTGCTGACGGTTCAGGAACTCAACTGGTTACTCGACGGTTTTGATCTTTGGCGTAACCGTCCTCATCAGGTTTTGACCCCGCGCTACGTCGCTTGACCCGGTATAATCCGGGCCATGATTTCCCTACCCGACGACCTTCCTGATGATCCTGTTTTGCTCAAGCAACTGCTGCTTGAGGCACTCAGCCGCCAGGAAGAAGTGGCCCAGGCTTATCAGACTCACATCGTCGACCTGAAGGAACAGATCAAGTTGCTGCGCGACCGCTTGTTCGGGCGCAAATCCGAACAGACCGTTGAGCCCAACACGCCGCAACTGGCGCTGTTCAACGAGCCGGAAAGCGAGCCGATGCCGCTCGTTGATGACCCTGACGAAGAAGCCGTTTCGCCGACGCCGCGCCGTGGCAAACGCAAGCCGTTGTCGGCTGATCTGCCGCGTATCGAAGTTATTCATGAACTGCCCGAACACGAACTGACCTGTGCCTGCGGTTGCCGCAAGCATGTGATCAGCGAAGACACCAGCGAACAGCTGGATATCGTGCCGATGCAGATCCGGGTCATCAAACATATCCGCAAGGTCTACGGTTGCCGTGGTTGCGAAACCGCACCGGTCACCGCCGACAAACCCGCTCAGTTGATCGAGAAGAGCATGGCCAGCCCGAGCGTGCTGGCCATGCTGCTGACCACCAAGTATGTCGACGGCTTGCCGCTGCATCGGTTTGAAACGGTGCTTAGCCGGCATGGCATTGATATCCCGCGCCAGACCCTGGCGCGCTGGGTGATCCAGTGCAGCGAACACTTCCAGCCGTTGCTGAACTTGATGCGCGACCGATTACTGGAAAGTCCGGTGATCCACTGCGATGAAACCCGCGTCCAGGTGTTGAAAGAGCCGGATCGAGATCCGACCAGCCAATCCTGGATGTGGGTACAAGCCAGCGGCCCGCCCGATCGAAAAGTGGTGTTGTTTGATTACACCTCCAGCCGTGCGCAGGACGTGCCGTTGCGTCTGCTGGAAAGTTATCGCGGCTATGTCATGACCGATGATTACGCCGGCTATAACGCCTTGGCGTTGCAACCGGGCGTCGAACGGTTGGCGTGCATGGCGCATGCGCGACGCAAGTTTGTGGACGCGCAAAAAGTGCAGCCCAAGGGCAAGACGGGACGTGCGGATATCGCACTGGCAATGATCAACAAACTGTACGGCATTGAGCGTGAACTTAAGGACGTCAGTGACGAACAGCGGTTTATCAGTCGCCAGGAAAAGAGCCTGCCGATCCTCGCCCAACTGAAAAGCTGGCTGGATAAAACCCATCCGCAGGTCACCGCACAAAGTGCGCTGGGCAAGGCCGTGCATTATCTGGCAAACAACTGGAGCCGACTGGAGCGCTATGTCGAGGCCGGTTATTTACCCATCGACAACAATGCGGCCGAAAGAGCAATCAAGCCGTTTGTCATCGGCCGCAAGGCTTGGCTGTTCAGCGATACGCCCAAGGGGGCCACGGCCAGTGCGCAGATCTATAGCCTGGTCGAAACCGCCAAGATCAACGGCCAGGAACCCTATACGTGGCTACGCCACGTACTGGAGCGGTTGCCGCATGCTTCGTCGGTCGAAGACTATGAAGCCTTGCTGCCGTGGAGTTGCTCGCCAGAGATGCCACGGTAAACCGTCGCCCCGTCTTGCGGTAGGTGGGGTTCATGGATCGCATACAAAAAACCGGCCTTTTGGCCGGTTTTTTTGTGGTTGGGTTTCGTGTTTGCAGGTTCGGCCTCATCGCGGGCAAGCCCGCTCCTACAGGGGATCTGTGGTGCGACACAAACCACTGTAGGAGCGGGCTCGCCCGCGATCGAGCGCACAGCGCTCGCAGAGAACTCAATGCAACTCAAAGGCATCCGCATCCAGGTTCGCCGGAAACCGCGTCCGATATGCCGCCAGCTCCGCCGAACTCAGGCTCACCTGGAACACCCCATCGGCCTCCCCGGCACTGAGCAGGCTTTCTCCCTGGAAGTCCAATACCTGGCTGTCGCCGGCATAGGCAAAGCCCTTGCCGTCGATCCCGACCCGGTTCACCGCTGCCACATAGCACAGGTTCTCGATGGCCCGCGCCGGCAGCAAGCGGTTCCAATGCATACGACGAGCACCCGGCCAGTTGGCGGTGTAGATCAGCAGGTCGGTGTCCTGGGCATCCCGGCTCCACACCGGAAAACGCAGGTCGTAGCAGATCAGCGGGCGGATCCGCCAGCCCTTGTGCTCGAACTGCACCTGACGCTCGCCCGGGGTGTAGTGCTTGTGCTCACCGGCCATGCGAAACAGATGGCGCTTGTCGTAATGCAGTAATTCACCATCGGGCCGCGCCCAGAGCAGGCGATTGCGGTGGCTGCCATCGGCGGCCTGGATGATGATGCTGCCGGTGACGACGGCGTCGAGCTTTTTGGCCTGGGCCCGCAGCCATTTGGAGGTCGGGCCGTTCTCCGGCTCTGCCAGGCTTTCAGACTCCATGGAAAAACCGGTGGTGAACATTTCCGGCAGGATAATCAGATCAGCCCCGCGAGCCTGCTCGATCAGCGGCTCGAAATGGTCGAGGTTGGTCAACCGGTCATGCCATGCCAGGGTGGTCTGGACCAGGGCCACGTTCAGGTTGGGCAAGCCACTCAAATCCCGCATAGTTTTTCCGCTGCCTGACGCAGCGTCTCCTCGCGTTTGGCGAAACACAGGCGCACCAGGCGCTGTTCGGCGACTGGTTGCTGATAAAAGACCGAAATCGGAATGGTCGCCACCCCGTGCTCGCGGGTCAGCCACAACGACATGTCGACGTCATTGAGGTCCGGGCGAATCGCCGAGTAATCGACCAGCTGGAAGTAGGTTCCGGGCACGCGGCTGAAGGTGAAGCGCGAAGGCACCAGCAGGTCGCAGAACAGGTCGCGCTTGGCCTGATAGAAGGCCGGCAACTCCTCGACATGCTCCGGGTGAGCCGCCATGAAGTCCGCCAATGCCCACTGCAGCGGCGTAACGCCACAGAAATTGACGTACTGGTGCACCTTGCGCAGTTCTGCGGTGAGGGCCGGCGGTGCGACGACATAGCCGGTTTTCCAGCCGGTGACATGGTAGGTCTTGCCGAACGAGCTCACCACGAAAGCACGCTGGTACAGCGCTTCATGGGCCAGCACGCTGACATGCGGCACGCCGTCGTAGACCAGGTGTTCGTAGACTTCGTCGCTGATCAGGTAGATATCGCGATCGGCGATCAGTTGCGCCAGCTGATCCAGCTCGGCACGGCTGATCAGCGCGCCGCTGGGGTTGTGCGGAGTGTTGAGGATGATCATGCGGGTGCGCGGGCTCAGCGCGTCTTCGAGCTTCTGCCAGTCGATGGCGAAGTCGTTGGCGCTCAATTGCACGTGCACGCAGCGACCGCCGGCCAGCTCCACCGAGGGCTCGTAGCTGTCGTAGGCCGGGTCGAAGACGATGACTTCATCGCCGGCATTGATCACCGCCTGAATGGCGCAGAAGATCGCCTCGGTCGCGCCCGGGGTGATAGTTACCTCGGTATCGACATTGACGCTTACACCATAGCTGCGGGCGATCTTAGCCGCGACCTGCTCGCGCAGGGCAGGCAAGCCGGCCATGGGTGAATACTGGTTGTGACCGGCGGCGATGTGTCGCCCGACCGCGTCACACAATGCCTGGGGCGCGGCGAAATCAGGAAAGCCCTGGGACAGATTTAGCGCACCGGTTTCATGGGCCAGCGCAGACATGCGGGTGAAAATGGTCGTGCCGACATTCGGCAACTTACTGCTGATCATGGGCCTTTCCCTGCTGAACACCCGGCTCACGGCGGCGCGGGTACCTTCGAGCATATCCCATTGAGCGGGCATGAAAAAGGCGCCATAGGCGCCCTTTGCGTGCTGGAAGGCCCTTTGGGCCTTATCGCGGGCAAGCCCGCTCCTACAGGGTTTTGCGAATTCTGTGGGAGCGGGCCGGGCGGCGTTCCGCTTGCCCGCGATCGATCGCGAAGCGGTCGCCATGGAATCAACGCTTGTCGCGGCGCTTCTTCTCGGCTTTCTTGTGGTGCGACATCAAGCGCCGCTTCTTGTTGACCTGACGGTCCGTCAGCGTGTTCTTGTTGCCTTCGTACGGGTTGTCGCCGCCCTTGAACTCGATGCGGATCGGCGTACCGACCAGCTTCAGCACGCGGCGGTACGTGTTTTCCAGGTAGCGGACGTAGGACTTCGGTACTTTCTCGACCTGGTTACCGTGGATCACGATCAGCGGCGGGTTGGCACCGCCCAGGTGAGCGTAACGCAGCTTGATCCGGCGGCTGTTGACCATCGGTGGCTGGTGCTCGCCGACTGCGTCTTCGAGGATCTGGGTCAGGCGGCTGGTTGGCCAGCGGGTGATCGCCGACTTGAACGAGGCCTGCACCGACTGGTACAGGTTGCCCACGCCGGTGCCGTGCAGCGCCGAAATGAAGTGAATGTCGGCGAAGTCGACGAAGAACAACCGGCGCTCCAGCTCGGTCTTGACGTAGTCACGCTCGCTTGGCTGCATCCCGTCCCATTTGTTCAGGGCGATGACGATGGCGCGACCGGTCTCCAGGGCGAAGCCCAGCAGGTTCAGGTCGTGATCGACCACCCCTTCACGGGCGTCCATGACGAAGATGACGACGTTGGCGTCCTTGATCGCCTGCAGGGTTTTGACCACCGAGAATTTTTCGACTTCCTCGTGGATCTTGCCGCGCTTGCGCACCCCGGCCGTGTCGATCAGGGTGTACTTCTCGTCGTTGCGTTCGAACGGGATGTAGATACTGTCGCGGGTCGTGCCGGGCTGGTCATAGACGATGACCCGGTCTTCACCGAGCATGCGGTTGACCAGGGTCGACTTGCCGACGTTCGGGCGACCGATGATGGCGATCTTGATGCCATCCTTCTCGCTTGGCCCCGGAATACGGACCGCTTCTTCGCCTTCGGCGACTTCAGCGTTGATGTCCTCTTCTTCGGTATCGCGAGGGAACTCGCTCAAGGCGGCTTCGAGCAGGGTGTTGACGCCACGCCCCTGGGCACCGGCAACGCCAATGGCGTGGCCCATGCCCAGCGGTGCGAATTCGGCGCGGGCCATCTCAGGATCGATGTTGTCGATCTTGTTGGCGACCAGCAGCGAGCGCTTGTTGCGCTTGCGCAGGTGCTCGGCAATCATCTGGTCGGCGGCGGTAAAACCGGCGCGGGCGTCAACCAGGAACAGCACGACATCGGCTTCTTCGATGGCCAGCAACGACTGCTCGGCCATCTTTTCGTCCATGCCGTGTTCATCACCGGAAATACCGCCGGTGTCGACCAGGATATAGGAGCGCCCTTGCCACTTTGCCTCACCGTATTGGCGATCACGGGTCAGACCAGACAGGTCGCCGACAATGGCGTCACGGCTTTTGGTCAGGCGGTTGAACATGGTGGACTTGCCGACGTTCGGTCGGCCCACCAGGGCGATTACGGGAACCATGCGGCTCTCCACTTCGTTATTTCAGAAAATACAAAAGCCGCTGCGAGGCAGCGGCTGGTGCTCGGGGCAGCACGTGAAGTGCCGCAAACCTTGCAGAGCAAGGCCGCTTGGGGATTACCCCAAGCATAGCTAACGCATTACTTGATAGTCAGCGCTTCCAGTTTACCGCTGTTGCCATACACATAAATCATGTCGCCTACCACCAGCGGACGGGCCCGCAGACCGTCGCTGTCGATACGCTCGCGACCGACAAAACGACCGTCTACCTGGCTCAGCAGGTGCAGGTAACCTTCCAGGTCGCCGACCGCTACGTAGCTGGAGAATACTTCCGGCGCCGACAATTGACGACGGGCCAGCGAGTCGTTGCTCCACAACGCGGAGGAAGAACGTTCGTCGATCCCTTCGACGGTACCCGAAGCCAGGCTCACGTAAACGCTGCCAAAGCCCTGGGCCACGCCGGCGTAACTGGAAGCATCACGCTGCCAGAGTACACGACCGCTTTCCAGATCCAGGCCGGCAACCCGACCCTGATAGCTGGCCACATACAGGACGCCGCCGGACAGCAGCAGGCCGCCATCGATATCGACTACCCGATCAAGCTCGGAACGGCCTTGCGGAATGGCCACGCGCTGTTCCCAGACCGGCACGCCGTTCTGAGTGTCCAGCGCGATGACTTTACCGGTCGAAAGACCGGCAATCGCCAGACGATTGGTCACAACCGGTGCGCCGGTGCCACGCAGGGTCAGTACCGCCGGGGTGCTCTCGTGGATCCAGCGCTGGTTGCCGCTGGCGGCATCCAGAGCGATGATGCGGTCATCCTGGGTCTGTACGACCACCACGTCACCATTGGTGACCGGTGGCGCAAGGACTTCGCTGGTAACGCGCGAGCGCCACTTCTGTTCACCGGTGCTGGCATCCAGGGCCACGACTTCGCCCTTCAGGGTGCCGAGCATGACCATCCCGTAACCTACGCCAACGGCGCCGGAAACGGGCAGCTCCAGGTCCTGTTTCCAGACCACGTCGCCAGTGATGCGATCCAGCGCCATGACGACGCCGGTAACGTCAGCGGCGTAGATGCGGTCGTTCTCGATGGCCGGCACCAGCATGTTGAAGGTTTCGCCCTGACCGTCACCGATCGAGCGGCTCCACTGCTTGTTCAAGACCACTTCTTCCTTGAAGTCGGTCAGTTCGGCCGGTGGCAATTCCTTTTTGCTGTTGCTGCTGCAACCCGCTGCCAGAAGGGCCAGGGTCAGCAATGCTGCATGTTTCCAACGGATCACGTCACGCATCCCCTTTGGCCAGGTCGTCCAGCTTGAGTTGTAGGCCACCGACCGCTGCGTCGTCAGACAGCGCAGCCTTGGCTTTTTCGTAAGCGGCATGCGCTTCGTCGCTGCGACCCAGTTGCACCAGCAGGTCGCCCTTGAGTTCTTCACGGCTGGCCTGGAAGGCCTTGTCGGCATCGCCGGCAAGCAGTTTCAGCGCATCGTCGGGCTTGTTCTGGGCAGCCATCACGCGAGCCAGGCGCTGACGGGCGATTTCACCCAGGGTGTCGTCGGCCGGCTTGTCCAACACGCCCTTGAGCTCTGCAGCAGCGTCATCGAGCTTGCCAGTGTCGACGGCCACCTTGGCCACGAACAGGCTGGCGTATTGGGCGTAGGCTGTGCCGCCGAACTCGCTCTTGAGCTTGCCGGCCAACTCGGCCACCTTGGCTGCGTCCGGCTCACCGGTCGGGGTCAGCGTGGTTTCCAGCAGCGCCTGATAGAGGTTGGAAGCGCCTTGCGACTGGTTGGTCTGATATTTTTGCCAGGCTTGCCAGCCGAACACGATCACCAGCGCCAGCAGGCCACCGGTCACCAGGGGCTTGCCGTTACGCTCCCACCAGTCCTTTACAACCGCGAGCTGTTCATCTTCGGTACTCGACACCCCAATACTCCTATTCGCTAAATCGGCTGTTTACCAGCTTCAACCCTGCACGACGCAGGCTGCCAGATGCTCGGCCAGAGCATCGAAGGCAATGTTTTGTTGTTCGCCCTGGCCACGCAGGGGTTTGAAACCTACCACTTGTTGCGCCAGTTCGTCGTCCCCCAGAATCAAGGCGTAGAGCGCTCCGCTCTTGTCCGCCTTCTTGAACTGGCTCTTGAAGCTGCCGGCACCGGCGTTCACCTGCAGGCGCAGCCCGGGCAACTGGTCGCGCAACCGTTCGGTCAGGGCCAGGCCTGCCAACTCGGCCTGCTCGCCAAAAGCGCACAGGTAGACATCGATCTGACGAGCGATGGACTCGGGAATCTGTTCCAGGGTTTCGAGCAGCAGGATCAACCGCTCGATGCCCATGGCAAAGCCCACGCCGGTGGTCGGCTTGCCGCCCATCTGCTCGACCAGGCCATCGTAGCGGCCACCGGCACACACGGTGCCCTGGGCGCCCAGCTTGTCGGTGATCCACTCGAATACCGTCTTGCTGTAGTAATCGAGGCCGCGAACCAGCTTGGGATTGATCACATAGGGAATACCGGCGGCATCCAGGCGAGCCTTGAGGCCCTCGAAGTGCACGCGCGACTCTTCGTCCAGGTAATCGGCCATCTTTGGCGCATCGGCCAGCAGGGCCTGGGTATCCGGCGACTTGCTGTCGAGAATGCGCAGCGGGTTGGTCTTGAGACGACGCTGACTGTCCTCGTCGAGCAGGTCCAGGCGCGCCGAGAGGAACTCGACCAGCGCATCGCGATAGCGCCCACGGGCTTCGCTGCTGCCCAGGCTGTTGAGTTCCAGCTTGACCGCATCTCGGATGCCGAGCTGGCCCCAGAGGCGCCAGGTCAGCACGATCAACTCGGCGTCGATGTCCGGACCGTCCAGATTGAAGACTTCCACACCGATCTGGTGAAACTGGCGATAGCGGCCCTTCTGCGGACGCTCGTGGCGGAACATCGGGCCGATGTACCAGAGCTTCTGCACCTGGCCACCGCCGGTGATGCCGTGCTCGAGCACGGCGCGCACGCAGGCAGCGGTACCTTCGGGGCGCAGGGTCAGCGAATCGCCGTTGCGGTCCGCGAAGGTGTACATCTCTTTTTCGACAATGTCGGTCACTTCACCGATCGAGCGCTTGAACAGCTCGGTGAACTCGACGATCGGCATGCGGATCTGGCGATAACCGTAGTTATCCAGCAAACCGGCCACGGTGCCTTCGAAATAGCGCCACAGGGGGGTCTGCTCGGGCAGGATGTCGTTCATGCCACGAATGGCTTGCAGAGATTTACTCACAGAAAATCCTTAGCGATTCTTTATCAAAAGGCCCAATCAGCCGCGGGCGATCAGCGCCGCGTCGGCTTCGACCTTTTCGGCCGCCTTCTGCCGAATGAGCTTTTCCAGCTCATCGACCAGGTTGTCGTTCGTCAATTTTTGCGCCGGCTTGCCGTCGATATAGATCAGGTTCGGCGTACCGCCGGTGAGGCCGACATGGGCCTCCTTGGCTTCGCCCGGCCCATTGACCACGCAACCGATCACCGCAACGTCCAGCGGTACCAGCAGATCCTCGAGGCGCCCTTCCAGCTCGTTCATGGTCTTGACCACATCGAAGTTCTGCCGCGAGCAGCTCGGGCAGGCGATGAAGTTGATACCGCGCGAACGCAGGTGCAGGGACTTGAGGATGTCGTAGCCGACCTTCACTTCCTCGACCGGATCGGCCGCCAGCGAAATGCGAATAGTATCGCCAATCCCGTCGGCGAGCAGCATACCGAGGCCGACCGCAGATTTCACCGTGCCGGAGCGCAAACCGCCCGCCTCGGTGATACCCAGGTGCAGCGGCTGGATGATCTGCTTGGCCAGGAGGCGGTAGGCCTCCACGGCCATGAATACGTCGGAAGCCTTTACGCTGACCTTGAAGTCCTGGAAATCCAGGCGATCGAGGTGCTCCACATGGCGCAGGGCCGACTCGACCAGCGCCGCAGGCGTTGGCTCGCCGTATTTCTTCTGCAGGTCTTTTTCCAGGGAGCCGGCGTTGACGCCGATGCGGATCGGGATGCCGCGATCGCGGGCCGCATCGACCACGGCGCGAACACGATCTTCACGGCCGATGTTGCCCGGGTTGATGCGCAGGCAGTCGACGCCCAGCTCGGCGACGCGCAAGGCGATCTTGTAGTCGAAGTGGATATCGGCAACCAATGGCACCTGGACCAATTGCTTGATCCTGCCGAATGCCTCGGCCGCATCCATGTCCGGGACCGAGATGCGGACGATGTCCACGCCGGCGTCGACCAGACGGTTGATTTGTGCAACGGTCGCGGCGACATCGTTGGTATCGGTGTTGGTCATGCTCTGTACGGCGATGGGCGCATCGCCGCCGACAGGAACCGAACCCACCCAGATTTTACGAGATTCGCGACGTTTGATCGGAGATTCGCCGTGCATGACTTATTGCCCTAGTTTCAGGCGAGCAGTCTCGCCACTGGTAAAAGGCGCCACATCAACGGCCTGGCCGTTGTAGGTCACTTGCACACCCCGGGCAAAGCCCAGACGCAGCGTAAACGGAGGCTTGCCGCTCAGGTCGACGCTGTCGCCCTTGCGCTTGAGCCCGCTGAGCAGCACTTTGCCGTTGCCATCGGTGACTTGGGTCCAGCAATTGGCAACATATTGCAGATGCAGCTTGCCGGTACCGGCAACGGGTGCTTGCGGGGCGGCAGGAGCAGGCGTTGCGGCCACCGCAGGCGCGGCCGGAGCGGTTACCGGAGCCACCGGTGCCGGGGTAGCGGTGGTTGCGGCAGGTTCGACAGGCGCGGCGGCCGGATCGGTCGAGGCCTGGCCTTGCTCAAGGCTCAAAGGCGTCTCTTCCGGTTGCTGGGCTTCGCTCACTGCCTGGTCTTCGGGCTCGTCGAGCGGATGAATCTGGGTGGTACCGTCAGCGCTTTCGACTTCCACATGTTCCATGGCGATGTTGGCCAGGTCCTTGCCGCGCAGCGTGGTCTGGTCCTGCCACCAGAAGAAGCCGCCACCGATCACCACCACCAGCAACAACAGGCTGACGATGCGCAGAATGTTGTGCGACAGCCGTACCGGCTCTTCGATCCGGCCCAGGCTATGCACATTGCTGCCATGGGCATCGGTGCCGGTGTACTGATCGAAGGCCTGGACCAGGACGGCCTGGTCCATCCCCAGCAGCTTGGCGTAGGCGCGGATATAGCCACGGGCAAAGGTATGCCCCGGCAGCTTGTCGAAAGCGCCGGCTTCCAGGTTGGCCAGGGATACCTGAGTCAGGTTCAACTTGACCGCCACCTCTGAGATCGACCAGTCTCTGCTTTCGCGGGCCTGGCGCAGGGTCTCACCGGGGTTGACGCGATTCGCTGCTACTACTTCGGGATGCGCCGCTTTCATCATTGCTCCGACAGGTATTGCTGATATTCCGGCGTACCGGGATAGAGTCGTTTTAATTGCAGGCCAAAACTGGCGGCCTTGTTCCGGTCATCGAATACTTTCGCCAACCGCGTGCCGAGCAGCAGGCTACGGGCATTCTGCTCGCTCAACTGGCTGAAGCGGTCATAGAACTCCCGGGCTGGCACATAATGCCTGTCTTCATAAGACAACTCAGCCATTTCCAGCAACGCCCGCGGCTGCTGGCGATTCAATCTCAAGGCTTTTTCCAGATGCGCTTGCGCCGTATCGCGCTGCGCAAGCTTCAGTGCCGTCATGCCGAGGCTCTCGAAAACCCGTGAGCGCTCGGGGTAAAGCGTATCGGCTGCTGCCTTGCCGAACATTTCATAGGCATCCTCGTACTGCTTCTGCTCGTACAGAAAGCTGCCATAGTTGTTCAGGATACGCGCATCGGCGGGGCGTGCGGCCAATGCCTTGCGAAAGCTCTGGTCGGCAAGCTCCGGCTCCACCTCGGCCTGGAACACCAGCGCCAACGCCGCGTTGGCATCGGCATCGGCGCTGTCCAGTTCAAGGGCTTTCTTCAGGGGGACCTTCGCACGTTCGGTAAAACCCTCCTGCAGATAACCAATGCCCAGCTGTACATACGCCTGGCGTGCCTCATCACGCCCCTTGCCGGTGCTCATCGGATCGACATTACCCGTTGAAACACATCCAGCCAGCAAGTTGACCAGCAGCACCAGCAGCGCAACGCGCAGGGTCATGGAGATCCTCTCTTCAGGTCCGATCCGCGGCGTTTTGCGGCGTATCGGAGTCGGCATTCAGCTGACGCACGGCAATATAGCGTTCGCTGCGGCGGGTACGATCCATCACCTGCCCTACCAGTTGACCACAGGCCGCGTCGATGTCTTCGCCACGGGTGGTACGCACCGTGACGTTGAAACCGGCCTGGTGCAAGTGATCCTGGAACCGCCGGATGGCGTTGTTGCTCGGCCGCTCGTAACCGGAGTGCGGGAACGGGTTGAACGGAATCAGGTTGATCTTGCAAGGGACGTTCTTGAGCAGCTCAACCATTTCCACAGCGTGCTCGAGCTTGTCGTTGACGTCCTTGAGCAAGGTGTACTCGATGGTCAGCACGCGCTTCTCGCCCAGTGCCGACATGTAGCGCTGGCAGGAGTCGAGCAGCACTTTCAACGGGTATTTCTTGTTGATCGGAACCAGTTCGTTGCGCAGCGCATCGTTGGGCGCGTGCAGCGACAGGGCCAGGGACACATCGATGTGCTTGGCCAGTTCGTCGATCATTGGCACCACGCCGGAGGTGGACAGGGTCACCCGACGCTTGGAAATGCCGTAGCCGAGGTCGTCCATCATCAGATGCATGGCGGCGACCACGTTGTCGAAGTTCAGCAATGGCTCGCCCATGCCCATCATCACCACGTTGGTGATGGCACGGTCGACGGTAGCCGGGACACTGCCGAAGGATTTGTTGGCAATCCACACCTGGCCGATCACTTCGGCGGCGGTGAGGTTGCTGTTGAAGCCTTGTTTGCCGGTGGAACAGAAGCTGCAATCCAGCGCACAGCCGGCCTGGGACGAAACGCACAAGGTACCGCGCTTGCCCTGGGGAATGTAGACGGTCTCGACACAGCTGCCGGACTCTACGCGCACCACCCACTTGCGGGTGCCGTCGCTGGAGATGTCTTCGCTGACCACTTCCGGCCCGCGAATTTCAGCACAGGCCTTGAGCTTTTCGCGCAAGGCCTTGCTGACGTTGCTCATGGCGTCGAAATCATCGACGCCATAGTGGTGAATCCATTTCATTACCTGACCGGCACGAAAACGCTTCTCCCCGATCGAGTCGAAGAATTTCTCCATTTCCGGTTGAGTCAGCCCCAACAGGTTAGTTTTGCCAGTCGATGTCGTCATGGTTTCACCTTCACTCGTAAGCCTTTGCTTAGCGAGTGGTTACCTCGGTAGAAGCGAAGAAGTAAGCGATTTCGCGAGCAGCAGCGGCTTCGGAGTCCGAACCGTGAACAGCGTTGGCGTCGATGGATTCAGCGAAGTCAGCACGGATGGTGCCGGCAGCAGCTTCTTTAGGGTTGGTAGCGCCCATCAGCTCGCGGTTCAGAGCGATAGCGTTTTCGCCTTCCAGAACCTGAACGACAACCGGACCGGAGGTCATGAAGGCAACCAGGTCACCGAAGAAACCGCGCTCGCT
Source organism: Pseudomonas sp. LS1212 (assembly GCF_024741815.1). Classification (NCBI taxonomy): domain Bacteria; kingdom Pseudomonadati; phylum Pseudomonadota; class Gammaproteobacteria; order Pseudomonadales; family Pseudomonadaceae; genus Pseudomonas; species Pseudomonas sp. LS1212. Next base: position 1,175,956 of record NZ_CP102951.1, on the reverse strand, counting down.
GTGCTCAGCGTAGAAGCCTTCAGCTTCAGCCTTGGACAGTTGCTTCATTTTCGAAGCCACGACGCGCAGGCCAGCGTCTTCGAAACGGGTAACGATCTTGCCGATAACATTTTTAGCAACGGCGTCAGGCTTGATGATGGAGAAAGTACGTTGAACAGCCATGGTGTAACTCCAGAAACGGTAATTGAAGCGAAAAATTAAACCCGCGAATTATACGCGGGTTTAGGGGGATTGCCTAACCTGCTGAAACGGCTCAGTCGGCTTCTTCGATCCACGCGGCCTGGATGGCCTCGAGAACCTTTTCGCCGCCATGCCCGGGAACGTCGTCAAAATCCGGCAAAGCCAGGACCCAGGTGTGCAGATCGACGAAGTTTACGAAACGAGGATCGACTTCCGGCTTGTTTTCAGCAAGCTGGATGGCGATTTCAAGTACATCAACCCATTTCAGACTCATGACAGCTCCTTGAATCAGTGCGGCGCTTCGGCTGCATGGTTGAGCGAGTATTTCGGAATTTCAACGGTCAGGTCTTCTTCCCCGACTATTGCCTGACAGGTCAGGCGAGACTGCGCCTCCAGCCCCCAGGCCCGATCAAGATAGTCCTCTTCCAGCTCATCGGCCTCTTTGAGCGAGTCAAAGCCTTCGCGAATGATGCAGTGGCAGGTGGTGCAGGCGCACACGCCGCCGCAGGCGCTCTCGAGTTCGATATGGTTGTCATGGGCCACTTCGAGAATGGACTTGCCAGTCTCGGCCTCTACAACCATTCCGTCCGGGCAATGCTCGGCGTGAGGCAGAAAAATGATCTGCGGCATCAGTTACTCCTCGATTTCATTCAGGTTGCGCCCCGCCAACGCGGCTTTCACCGTAGAGTCCAGGCGGCGGGCAGCAAAGGCATCGGTCACTTGCGACAGACGCTTGGTCTGCTGTTCGATGGCATAACCATCGGTGCCATGCATCAATTCGGTCAGTTCCTGCATCTGCAATTCGATGACCATGCGCTCTTCGGCGTCGAGCAGACGATCGCCGTCGGCATCCAGCGCGCCCTGCACCGCTTCGAGCAGACGCTCGGCATCGACCTGGTGCTCGCGCAACTGGCGTGCCACCTTGTCGTTGCTGGCATGCTCGAAGGAGTCCTTGAGCATCCGGGAGATTTCGCCGTCCGTCAGTCCGTAGGACGGCTTGACCTGGATACTGGCTTCGACGCCCGAACCCAGCTCGCGAGCCGCAACACTGAGCAGGCCGTCGGCATCGACCTGGAAGGTGACGCGAATTTTCGCTGCACCCGCCACCATGGCCGGGATCCCGCGCAGCTCGAAGCGCGCCAGGGAGCGGCAGTCGCTGATCAGCTCGCGCTCACCCTGCAACACGTGGATCATCATGGCCGACTGGCCATCCTTGTAGGTGGTGAAGTCCTGGGCACGGGCCACGGGAATGGTGGTGTTGCGCGGAATCACCTTCTCCATCAGGCCGCCCATGGTCTCCAGTCCCAGGGACAATGGAATCACGTCGAGCAACAGCAGCTCTTCACCATCACGCTTGTTGCCGGCCAGGGTATCGGCCTGGATCGCGGCGCCAATGGCAACCACCTGATCCGGGTCGATCTCGGTCAGCGGCTGACGACCAAAGAGTTCGGCGACCGCATCACGCACACGCGGCACGCGGGTCGAGCCGCCGACCATCACCACCGCTTCGACATCCTCGATCTCGATGCCGCTGTCGCGCACGGCGCGGCGGCAGGCCTTGAGGCTGCGGGCGATCATGGGCTCGACCAGGGCATCGAAAGCCTGACGGGTCAACTCGCCACGCCAGTCGTCATGGGCCACCTCGACCGAATCCGCTTCGGTCAAGGCTTCCTTGGCGGCACAGGCAGCCTGCAACAGGCTGCGCTGGGCGCCCGGGTCGAGGTCAGCGGACAAACCGGCTTGCTCGACGATCCAGGTTGCGATCGCATGGTCGAAATCATCACCGCCCAGGGCGCTGTCGCCACCGGTAGCCATGACTTCGAAGACCCCGCCGGTCAGGCGCAGGATGGAAATATCGAAGGTCCCGCCGCCCAGGTCGTAGATCGCCACCACGCCTTCGGCGTGTTGATCCAGGCCATAGGCAACAGCCGCGGCCGTCGGCTCGTTGAGCAGGCGCAGCACGTTGAGGCCGGCCAGCCTGGCCGCATCCTTGGTGGCCTGCCGCTGAGCGTCATCGAAGTAGGCCGGCACGGTGATCACCGCCCCGACCAGCTCGCCACCGAGGGTCTCTTCGGCCCGCTGACGCAGGGCTTTGAGGATATCGGCCGAGACTTCGACCGGGCTTTTCGACCCCTGGACGGTCTGGATGAACGGCATGTGCGACTCGCCACCGACAAAGCGGTAAGGCAGTTGCTCGCCCAACTGCTTGACGTCCGCCAGGCCACGGCCCATCAGGCGCTTGACCGACAGCACGGTGTTGAGCGGGTCGCTTGAGGCCGCAGCCTTGGCAACCTGGCCCACGTCGATCCGATCGGCGTGGTAGCGCACCGCAGACGGCAGAATGACCTGCCCTTGCGCGTCCGGAAGAGGTTCGGATAGACCACTGCGCAACGCAGCGACCAGCGAATTGGTAGTGCCAAGGTCGATGCCAACCGCCAGACGACGCTGGTGGGGCTGAGGACTCTGGCCGGGTTCGGCGATCTGCAGTAGGGCCATGCTTATCTGGGTATCAGGCGTGCAGCCGGAGGCGGCACTGGGTTAATCGTCGAGGCGCTCTTCCAGCTGGCGCACTTCGTAAGAGAGCTTGTCGAGGAACTGCATACGCCGCATCAGGCGTTCGGCCTGTTCGCGCTGCGCTGCATCATCCCAACAAGCCGCAAAGCTTTCGTTCAGATCATCCTGAGCGGTTTTCAAGCGACGCTTGAACACCGCAACGCCGGCAAGGTCGGCACTGTCCTGCAGATCTTCGAGCTCTTCGCGCAATTGCATCTGCTGCAGAAGAAACTCCGGATCGTGGACAGTGACTTCGTGGGGCACTTCATGGCCGCTGATCGCCAGCAGATAGCGCGCCCGCTTGGGCGCACTCTTGAGCGTCTGGTAGGCCTCGTTGAGGCCGGCCGAACGCTCGAGCGCCAGCCGCTGCTCACGCTCGGAAGCGTCAGCGAAGCGATCAGGATGAACCCCACGCGCCAACTCGCGGTAGCGCGCGGCCAACTGCTCGAGATCCAGACGGAAACTCGGCTTCAGGTCAAACAAGGCGAAATGACAAGGAGTACCCACGCGCAGCCTCAGATATTGAAGCTTTCGCCGCAGCCACACTCACCGCGCACGTTGGGGTTGTTGAACTTGAAGCCTTCGTTCAACCCTTCCTTGACGAAATCGAGCTCGGTGCCATCGAGATAGACCAGGCTTTTCGGGTCGATGATCACTTTGACGCCGTGACTCTCGAACACCTGATCCTCACTGCCGGCCTCATCAACGAATTCCAGCACATAGGCCAGACCGGAGCAGCCAGTGGTGCGAACACCCAAGCGGATACCGTCGCCTTTGCCGCGCCCCTCGAGGGAACGCCGCACATGGTTGGCGGCGGCTTCTGTCATGCTGATAGCCATCGAGACTCCTTACTTGCAAGCAAGCGACTTAGAGCAAACCTTTCTTCTGCTTGTAATCGCGAACGGCCGCCTTGATGGCGTCTTCTGCGAGTACCGAGCAGTGAATTTTCACTGGAGGCAGTGCCAGCTCTTCAGCCAGCTGAGTGTTCTTGATGGTCTCGGCCTCGTCCAGCGACTTGCCCTTCATCCACTCGGTAGCCAGGGAGCTGGAAGCGATTGCCGAACCGCAGCCATAGGTCTTGAACTTGGCGTCTTCGATGATGCCTTGCTCATTGACCTTGATCTGCAGACGCATCACGTCGCCGCAGGCCGGTGCACCGACCATGCCGGTGCCCACGTCCGGGTCTTCGGCATCCATCTTGCCGACGTTGCGTGGGTTCTCGTAGTGGTCAATGACCTTTTCGCTGTATGCCATGGTGTTAATCCTCACTCATCAGGGAGTCGCTCTTGGCGGCGACTATTTAGTGCGCCGCCCACTCGATCTTGGAGATGTCGACACCGTCTTTGTACATGTCCCACAGCGGCGACAGAGCGCGCAGCTTGGTCACTGCCTCGCAGACTTTCTGCGCGGCGTAGTCGATTTCTTCTTCGGTGGTGAAGCGGCCGAAGGTGAAGCGGATCGAGCTGTGCGCCAGCTCGTCGTTGCGGCCCAGGGCGCGCAATACGTAGGACGGCTCCAGCGAGGCCGACGTACAGGCCGAACCGGACGATACTGCCAGATCCTTGAGCGCCATGATCAGCGACTCGCCTTCAACGTAGTTGAAGCTCAGGTTCAGGTTGTGCGGAACGCGGGACGTCATGCTGCCGTTGATGTACAGCTCTTCAAGGTGCTCGACCTGCTTGTAGAAGCGATCGCTCAGGGCCTTGATGCGGACGTTTTCCGAGGCCATTTCCTGCTTGGCGATGGCGAACGCTTCGCCCATGCCGACGATCTGGTGAGTCGCCAGGGTGCCCGAACGCATGCCGCGTTCGTGACCGCCGCCGTGCATAGTCGCTTCCAGGCGAACACGCGGCTTGCGGCTCACGTAGAGTGCGCCAATGCCTTTGGGGCCGTAGGTCTTGTGCGCCGAGAAGGACATCAGGTCGACTTTCAGCTTGGCCAGGTCGATCTCGACCTTGCCGGTGGACTGGGCAGCGTCGACATGAAACAGCACGCCGCGCGAACGGGTCAGTTCACCGATGGCGGCGATATCGTTGATGGTGCCGATTTCGTTGTTCACGTGCATGACCGAAACCAGGATGGTGTCGTCACGCAGTGCAGCCTCGACCATGGCCGGGGTGACCAGACCGTCGGTACCGGGGTCCAGGTAGGTCACCTCGAAGCCTTCACGCTCCAGTTGGCGCGTGGTATCCAGGACCGCCTTGTGCTCGATTTTGGTGGTGATCAGGTGCTTGCCCTTGGTGGCATAGAAGTGCGCGACACCCTTGATCGCCAGGTTGTCGGACTCGGTGGCACCGCTGGTCCAGACAATTTCACGCGGGTCGGCATTGACCAGGTCTGCGACCTGGCGACGAGCGCTCTCGACCGCTTCTTCGGCTTTCCAGCCAAAGGCGTGGGAGCGCGAGGCCGGGTTGCCGAAGTTTCCGTCAACCAGCAGGCATTCGCTCATCTTTTGTGCGACACGCGGATCAACCGGAGTGGTCGCGGAATAATCGAGGTAAATCGGCAACTTCATTGAAAATCTCCTATCAGGCAGGCGCACCGCTCATTCGATGGCGATCATTCGACGGCGGACGTTTCTATCTTTTCCAGATGCGGCGTCCTGCCAGTACTGCGACGCAGGTCCTGACGCTGGGCTACTTCTTGCACCTCACGGCGAGTAACAAGATCAGCCAGACTGATACCGCTCAAAAATTCGTGGATCTGCTGACTGAGGTCACACCACAAGTGGTGAGTCAGACAGGTGTCGCCCGCGTGGCAATCGCCAAGCCCTTGGCAACGTGTTGCATCGACCGATTCGTTGACGGCATCGATAACCTGGGCAACCTGGATCCCTTGCATATCCCGGGACAGCTGGTAGCCGCCACCCGGCCCGCGAACGCTGGACACCAGATTGCTGCGGCGCAACTTGGCAAAAAGCTGTTCGAGGTAAGACAGGGAAATACCTTGGCGCTCGGATATATCGGCCAGGGACACCGGCCCATGTTGCGCGTGCAACGCCAGATCCAGCATGGCGGTCACGGCGTATCGGCCTTTTGTAGTCAGTCGCATGGCTAGTACCACGGAGTTTCGGAATGGGTGCGAGTATGCAATTCCCTAGTATTTAAGTCAACTATTAGACCTAGTACGCTAGTAGGAATTACCCGCAAAACGGCGGCGGCATCATAGCAAAGCCGGGGCGCGAGCACACGCCCCCTGTATCAGCCAGATCAACCGGTGCGCGAGCTGCCCTGGTCCTCGACCTTCACATCGGCAAAATCCTCGTCGCGCAACGCCGGCAATTCCTTGGCGCAGTAGTTGCTCCCCAGATCCTTGAGCGCGCCGCACATACCCTCCAGACGCCCATCCACCGCCTGCAGATGATCGAGCAACTGGCCGATGGCACGGGCAATCGGGTCCGGCATGTCCTCGCTGACACCATAGGCGTCGAAGCCGATCTTCTCAGCCATGGCCTTGCGCCGGGCTTCCTGCTCATCATCGGACTTCATGATGATGCGCCCCGGAATACCGACCACGGTGGCGCCAGCCGGCACCGCCTTGGTCACCACGGCATTGGAACCGACCTTGGCCCCGGCGCCCACGATGAACGGCCCGAGCACCTTGGCCCCGGCACCCACCACGACGCCATTTTCCAGGGTCGGGTGACGCTTGCCCTTGTTCCAGCTGGTGCCGCCCAGGGTCACACCCTGGTACAGGGTCACGTCATCGCCAATTTCAGCGGTTTCGCCAATGACGATACCCATGCCGTGATCAATAAAGAAGCGCCGACCGACCCTGGCCCCCGGGTGAATCTCGATGCCGGTCAGCCAGCGGCCGAAGTTCGACACCAGCCGTGCCAGCCACTTCCAGCCCCACACCCACAAGGCGTGCGCAGCGCGGTGCAACCAGATCGCGTGCAGGCCGGGGTAGCAGGTCAGCACCTCAAAGGCATTGCGTGCCGCAGGGTCTCGGTGGAATACGCTTTGGATATCTTCACGCAGACGCTCGAACATCATTGATCCTTCCGCTTATGCGGCTCGCCCCGTGCGACCTTCTGGGTCTCGGTGAGAATGCCGCGCAAAATACTCATTTCCGAACGGTTGACCGAGCTACGGCCATACAGACGCCGCAAACGCGCCATCAGGTGCTTGGGCTTCTCCGGGTCGAGGAATGCGATATCGACCAGGGTCTTCTCCAAGTGCTCGTAGAACCGCTCCATCTCGTCCATGGTCGCCAGTTCGCTACTGCGAACCGAAGCCACTTCGAACTTCTCGACTTTGCTCGCCTGGCCACCAGCGGCCAACCAGGACATGCGCACTTCATAGCTGAGCACCTGCACGGCGGCTGCCAGGTTCAGCGAGCTGAAGTCGGGATTCGACGGGATATGCACGTGATAGTGACATCGCTGCAATTCTTCGTTGGTCAGGCCGGCATATTCACGACCGAACACCAGGGCGATTTCCTCACCCAGCCCGGCGTGCTCTACCGCCATCGCGCCGGACTCTCGCGGGTCGAGCAATGGCCAGGGAATGCGTCGGTCGCGGGCGCTGGTACCCAGCACCAGATTGCAGCCCGCCAGCGCATCCTCCAGGGTCGCGACCACTTGCGCACCCTCGAGAATATCGGTGGCGCCCGAGGCACGGGCATCGGCCTCATGGGAAGGGAAATCCTGCGGATCGACCAGCACCAGGCGCGACAACCCCATGTTTTTCATGGCACGCGCAGCCCCACCGATATTGCCGGGGTGGCTGGTATTGACCAGGACAACACGAATATTTTGCAGCACGGCTAGCGCTCACAGACACGGGAAAAGGGAGCAAATCTTACAGAACCCACTAGCATTGCGCTACGAAAGCAAATGTCGGCCTTCATGCCGGAAAGTTTTCTGATAGAATGTTCGGCTTTCTTTAACGACCCAGGTGAAACGTCCATGCAGCCCATGCTGAATATCGCGCTGCGCGCCGCCCGCAGCGCCAGTGAATTGATTTTCCGCTCCATCGAGCGCCTGGATACCATCAAGGTCGACGAAAAAGACGCCAAGGATTACGTCTCCGAGGTTGATCGCGCAGCCGAGCAAAGCATCATCAATGCCCTGCGCAAGGCCTATCCGACCCACGGTATCTTCGGCGAAGAGACCGGCATGCACCCAGGCAGCGGTGAAGGCGAAGACTACCTGTGGATCATCGACCCACTGGACGGCACCACCAACTTCCTGCGTGGCGTTCCGCACTTTGCCGTGAGCATCGCTTGCAAATACCGTGGCCGCCTCGAGCACGCCGTGGTTCTCGACCCGGTTCGCCAGGAAGAATTCACCGCCAGCCGCGGTCGTGGCGCCGCCCTGAATGGCCGCCGCCTGCGCGTCAGCCCGCGCAAGAGCCTGGAAGGCGCCCTGCTGGGCACCGGCTTTCCGTTCCGTGACAACCAGATGGACAACCTGGACAACTACCTGGGCATGTTCCGCAGCCTGGTCGGCCAGACTGCCGGCATCCGCCGCGCAGGCGCTGCCAGCCTGGACCTGGCCTATGTCGCTGCCGGTCGCTACGATGCATTCTGGGAGTCGGGCCTGTCCGAATGGGACATGGCTGCCGGCGTACTGCTGATTCAGGAAGCAGGCGGTCTGGTCAGCGACTTCACCGGTGGCCACGATTTCCTTGAGAAAGGCCATATCGTTGCAGGCAACACCAAGTGCTTCAAGGCAGTTTTGACGGCGATCCAGCCGCACCTGCCGGCTTCGCTGAAGCGTTAAGCTTTAGCTGCCCATAAAAAAGCACCCCTCGGGGTGCTTTTTTTTTGCCTGAATATCCGGCGGCACCGCAAACCTCACTGTTCAGTCTGCGCCTGCCCCAGAATCAACCGCCCTTCCTTATCCACCGGAATCTGCGCGCCCGGATCACGATCCATCCGCACCTGCCCGACCTTGCCTGCCAACTCGTACTTCACGTTATAACCGACCACCTTGCTACTGAGGTCGTTTACCGTGTTACAGCGCGTCTCGGTGGTTGTGTAAGTGTCATTGTTCTGCATGTGCTCTTGCACTTTGTTGCCGGCATAGCCACCACCGACAGCGCCGGCGACCGTGGCAATTTTCTTGCCGGTGCCCCCACCGACCTGGTTACCCAGCAAACCACCGGCCACCGCACCCAGCACACTACCGGCGATCTGATGCTGGTCCTTGACCGGTTTTTGCCGGGTCACATTAACGTCCTTGCACACCTCGCGTGGAGTCTTGACGGTTTGATTGATCGGTTCGACGGCCAGGACATCGGCATATTCCGGGCCGCTCTTAACCAAGTTGTAGGTGGCAACAGCACCCCCGGCAGTCACGCCGACAGCACCCAAAACCGCACCCACCAGCATCGACTTGTTCACGTGAACCTCCTGGCCATCACACGCGGATCAAAGTCCGCCCTTCTCCTTGCCTTGGAGTATAAAAAAAGGCGCGAGTTCAACACTCGCGCCTTTTGCCGATGCCTCAGGAAGGGATGTCGCCGTTACGGGCGCTCATCCACCTCGGTGGTCACAGCCGGAGGAATCAGGTCCTCACTGGTCAGGTTCAGCCATATCAACACCACGTTGGCGATGTAGATCGACGAGTAGGTACCCGCCAGCACACCAATGAACAGCGCGATGGAGAAACCGAACAGGTTGTCGCCACCGAAGACCAGCAGCGCAACAATGGCCAGCAGCGTCGAGATCGACGTCGCCATGGTCCGCAGCAGGGTCTGGGTGGTCGAGATGTTGATGTTCTCGATCAGGGACGCCTTGCGCAGCACCCGGAAGTTTTCCCGGACCCGGTCGAAGACCACGATGGTGTCGTTGAGCGAGTAGCCGATGATCGCCAGCACCGCCGCCAATACCGTCAGGTCAAAGGTGATCTGGAAGAACGAAAGGATACCCAGGGTGACGACCACGTCGTGGATCAGCGAAACGATGGCACCAACCGCGAACTTCCACTGAAAGCGGAAGGCCAGGTAGATCAGGATCCCGCCCAGCGCCAGGAGCATGCCGAGGCCGCCCTGGTCGCGCAGCTCTTCACCGACCTGCGGCCCCACGAACTCAACGCGCTTGACCACGGGCGGGTTGTCGCCACCAATTTTCTGCAGGGCAGCAGCCACCTGGTTGCCCAGGCTCGGATCGTCGCCCGGCATGCGCACCAGCAGGTCGGTGGTCGCGCCGAAGCTCTGGACCACGGCATCCTTGAAACCGGACTGAACCAGCTCCTCGCGAACCTTGGACAGGTCTGCCGGACGCTCGTAGGTCAGCTCGATGAGCGTACCGCCAGTGAAGTCCAGGCCGAAGTTGAGCCCCTTGTAGAACCAGCTGAACAACGCCAGCGCAGTCAGGAGCATGGTGACGGCGAACGCAACGTTGCGAACGCCCATGAAGTTGATGGTACGTTTCATGGCAGCCCCTTAAATCCACAACTTCTTGAAGTCACGACCGCCGTAGATCAGGTTGACCATTGCGCGGGTCACCATGATGGCCGTGAACATCGAGGTAAAGATCCCGAGGGACATGGTGACGGCAAAGCCCTTGACGGGGCCTGTGCCCATCGCAAAGAGAATGCCGCCGACCAGCAGCGTCGTCAGGTTGGCGTCGAGAATCGCCGTGTAGGCACGGTCGAAACCTTCGTGGATGGCGCGCTGGACGGACATGCCATTGGCGATCTCTTCACGAATCCGCGAGAAGATCAGCACGTTGGCGTCCACCGCCATACCCATGGTCAGAACGATACCGGCGATACCTGGCAGGGTCAGCGTCGCCCCCAGCAAGGACATCAAGGCCAGCAACATGACCATGTTCACCGCCAGCGCGACCGTGGCGATAATGCCGAAGAAGCGATAGATGGCGATAATGAACAGCGATACGAAGAGCATGCCCCAGAGGGAGGCATCGATACCCTTGACGATGTTGTCGGCACCCAGGCTCGGGCCAATGGTGCGCTCTTCAGCAAAGTACATCGGTGCAGCCAGGCCACCGGCACGCAACAGCAGTGCCAGCTCGGAAGATTCGCCCTGGCCGGTCAGACCGGTGATCCGGAACTGGCTGCCCAGCGGCGACTGGATGGTCGCCAGGCTGATGATGCGCTTCTCTTCCTTGAAGGTCTGGACCGGCACTTCCTTCTCGACGCCGTCGACGACTTTCTTCTCGTAGCGGGTCATCGGGCGCTGCTCGATGAAGATCACCGCCATGCTGCGACCGACGTTGCTGCGCGTGGCGCGGCTCATCAGCTCGCCGCCGTGGCCATCGAGACGGATGTTTACCTGCGGTTGACCCTGCTCGTCGAAGCTCGCCTGGGCGTCGGTCACCTGGTCACCGGTGATGATCAGGCCGCGCTCGACTGCCGCAGGCGGACGACCGCCTTCACGGAACTCGAAGGATTCGGTGGTGGCTTTCGAAGCACCCGGCTCGGCACCCAGACGGAACTCGAGGTTCGCGGTCTTGCCGAGAATACGCTTGGCTTCGGCGGTGTCCTGCACGCCTGGCAGCTCGACCACGATGCGGTTGGCACCCTGGCGCTGAACCAGTGGCTCGGCCACGCCCAGCTCATTGACCCGGTTACGGACCGTGGTCAAGTTCTGCTTGATCGAGTACTCACGAATTTCCGCCAGCTTGGCCGGGGTCATGGCCAGGTTCAGCACCGCCATTCCGTTACGTTCGGTCGTGGTCAGCTCGAAATCGTTGAAATTCTTGCGGATCAGCGCACGGGCCTGCTCGCGCGACGCTTCGTCGCTGAAGCCCAACTGGATCGCATTGGCTTGCTGCGGCAGGCTGCGATAACGCACGCGCTCTTTACGCAACAGGGACTTTACATCGCCTTCGTAGACTTTCAAGCGGGCATCGAGTGCTTTGTCCATGTCCACTTCCAGCAGGAAGTGCACACCACCGGACAAGTCCAGGCCCAGCTTCATCGGGCTTGCCGCCAGGTTACGCAACCAGTTCGGAGTGGTCGGCGCCAGGTTCAGTGCCACGACATAGTCGTCACCCAACGCCTTGCGCACCACGTCCTTGGCTGGAAGCTGGTCTTCCTGCCTGGCCAGACGCAGCAGGCCGCCCTTGCCCTTCTCGGCCAGGGTAGCCGACTTGACCTGGATACCGGCATCGGCGAGCGCCCTGCTCACGCGGTCCAGATCGGCCTGACTGACCTGCAGCGCAGTACTTGCGCCACTGACCTGAATGGCGGAATCGTCAGGATAGAGATTGGGAGCGGAATAAATAAAACCGACCACCAGCACCGCCAGGATCAGTACGTATTTCCACAGAGGGTATTTGTTCAGCATCACGCCGCCCGTTCAAGACGCGGGGCGCCTTGCGCGCCCCGTCGATTGGTAAAAGTGTGAATCTTAGATCGCTTTGAGCGTGCCCTTGGGCAGGGTCGCAGCGATGGCGCCCTTCTGGAACTTCAGCTCAACGTTGTCGGACACTTCGACAACCACGAAGTCATCGGCAACCTTGGTGATTTTGCCGGCAATACCACCGGAAGTAACGACTTCGTCGCCTTTTTGCAGGCTGCTCAGCAGATTTTTCTGCTCTTTGGCACGTTTGGCCTGTGGGCGCCAGATCATCAGATAGAAGATGACCAGGAAGCCAACCAGGAAAATCCACTCAAAGCCGGTACCGGCAGGGCCAGCAGCAGCGGCAGGTGCAGCAGCGTCCGCGAAAGCGGCAGGGATCAGAAAGCTCATGTAGCACTCCAGTTGCAAAAAGGACTCGAAAGGGTCGGAAAAACGTCAGTCCAAAGGCGGCACAGGCAGCCCGCGCTTGGCATAGAAGGCATCGACAAAGGCGGCCAATGTACCTTGTTGAATAGCCTCGCGTAAACCAGCCATCAGGCGCTGGTAATGCCGCAAATTGTGGATGGTATTCAACATGCTACCCAGCATTTCGCCGCACTTGTCCAAATGGTGCAGATACGCGCGGGAGAAGTTCTGGCAGGTGTAGCAGTCACAGGTTGGATCGAGCGGCGAATCATCATGGCGATGGAACGCGTTACGGATCTTCAGCACGCCTGTATCGATAAACAGATGACCGTTGCGCGCATTGCGCGTGGGCATCACGCAGTCGAACATGTCGACGCCGCGGCGCACACCCTCAACGAGATCTTCCGGTTTGCCCACCCCCATAAGGTAACGAGGTTTGTCAGCCGGCATCTGACCTGGCAAATAGTCGAGCACCCTGATCATTTCATGCTTGGGCTCGCCCACCGACAGGCCACCGATGGCCAGGCCGTCGAAGCCGATCTTGTCCAGGCCTTCGAGCGAACGCATGCGCAGGTCCTGGTGCATGCCCCCCTGGACGATGCCGAACAGCGCCGCGGTGTTTTCACCGTGGGCGTTCTTGGAACGCTGGGCCCAGCGCAGCGACAGCTCCATGGAGATGCGCGCCACGTCTTCGTCGGCCGGGTACGGCGTGCACTCGTCGAAAATCATCACGATGTCCGAGCCCAGGTCGCGCTGGACCTGCATCGACTCTTCCGGGCCCATGAACACCTTGGCGCCATCGACCGGGGAAGCGAAGGTCACGCCCTCTTCCTTGATCTTGCGCATGGCGCCCAGGCTGAACACCTGGAAACCGCCGGAGTCGGTCAGGATCGGGCCGTTCCACTGCATGAAATCGTGCAGGTCACCGTGCGCCTTGATCACTTCCATGCCCGGGCGCAGCCACAGGTGGAAGGTATTGCCGAGGATGATCTGAGCACCGGTGGCCTCGACATCCCGGGGCAACATGCCCTTGACCGTGCCATAGGTGCCCACCGGCATGAAAGCCGGGGTCTCGACGACGCCACGGGGGAAAGTCAGGCGGCCACGACGCGCTTTACCGTCAGTGGCCAGCAACTCAAAGGACATACGACAGGTGCGGGTCATGCTGGATCCTCGGGCGCGATTTCCTTGGGGGCTTGCGGCGCCGGATTGCGGGTGATGAACATCGCATCACCGTAACTGAAGAAGCGGTAGCCGTTTTCCACCGCAGCCTTGTAGGCCGCCATGGTCTCGGGATAACCGGCGAAGGCCGAGACCAGCATCAACAGCGTGGACTCCGGCAAATGAAAGTTGGTGACCAGGGCGTCGACCACATGAAACGGCCGTCCCGGGAAAATAAAGATATCGGTGTCGCCGCTGAACGGCTTGAGCACACCGTCGCGTGCTGCGCTTTCCAGCGAACGCACGCTGGTAGTGCCTACTGCCACCACTCGGCCGCCGCGCTCACGGCAAGCAGCCACGGCATCGACCACGTCCTGACCGACTTCCAGCCACTCTTTATGCATGTGGTGGTCTTCGAGACGCTCCACGCGCACCGGCTGAAAGGTCCCGGCCCCCACGTGCAGGGTAACGAACGCCATCTCGACGCCCTTGGCCTTGATCGCCGCCAGCAGCTCGTCATCGAAATGCAGCCCGGCGGTCGGCGCCGCCACCGCACCGGAGCGCTCGGCATAGACCGTCTGGTAACGCTCACGGTCGGCGCCTTCGTCGGGGCGGTCTATATAAGGCGGCAACGGCATATGGCCGATGCGGTCGAGCAGCGGCAGCACTTCTTCAGAGAAGCGCAGCTCGAACAAGGCATCATGGCGCGCGACCATTTCAGCCTCACCACCGCCCTCGAGCAGAATCTGCGAGCCCGGCTTGGGCGACTTGCTCGAACGCACATGGGCCAGCACCCGATGGCTGTCGAGCACGCGCTCCACCAGAATCTCCAGCTTGCCGCCGGAGGCCTTCTGGCCAAACAAACGCGCCGGAATCACCCGGGTATTGTTGAACACCATCAGATCGCCAGGGCGCAAATGCTCCAGCAAATCAGTGAACTGACGGTGTGCCAGCGCCCCGCTCGGCCCATCCAGGGTCAGCAGGCGGCTGCTATGGCGCTCGGCCAAAGGGTGGCGAGCGATCAGGGAATCAGGGAGCTCAAAGGCAAAATCGGCGACGCGCATGATGGGGTTCGGTTCGACAGGGCCGCAAAGTTTAGCGGAAATAGTAAAAATTGACCATGAAACCTGTTGACCAACGGTAAGCTCATCTCTAAACTTCGCCGCCAGCAAGCCCTGATGGCGGAATTGGTAGACGCGGCGGATTCAAAATCCGTTTTCGAAAGGAGTGGGAGTTCGAGTCTCCCTCGGGGCACCAAACAGCAGTAACTGAGAGACCTCTACCAGCCTCTCAGCAAAAAAACCGGCCGATTGAGCCGGTTTTTTTATGCCTGCAATTCTCCAGAACCCCATACAAAACAAGGGCCTACAGTTGTGTAGACACTTGGCGGGTTACTCTAGGGTTACACCGAAGTCACCAGCGGCTGGTGAGGGTACTGGTCGGGGTGTAGGATGGAAACCGCGCCGATTTACTTCCCAATTGCAGGGCGCCCAATACTGCTAAAGCGGAGACTGCACCATGCTCATCATCCTCGACGACACAGACCTGTCAGTCTTCAGCCATCCGGCCCTTGATCTGGTGACCGGCCAACTCATCGACCTGAACCCGGAACCCGATCCACAGATGGATCTGTTTCCGGATGAACCAGCGCAAAATCCACCGCAGCATAGCCCTGCGAGCGAACTGGATTTCACCTAACGCGGTTTCCGGAAGCGTTGCCCATTGATCGTGATCGACTGTGCAGGGCTGGGCCGGACAGGACCGGGGCCACACTGCTCTGCACTCGAACCAATGTAGTTTGTCAGGTTGGCTTCCTTGGTCTGGCGTATCAGTCTCTGGTCAGCGCGCTCTTCATCGGACAGGTGTAGCTCACTGGCCCAACGTTCACGCTCGGGATCTTCGATGGGTTCAGGTGATAGCAAGGGCATGCTGTCGGGTATGGCATCAGGTGGCTGCCAGTGTGGGTTGCAGGCTTCCTGCGGTGTCACTGTCGCCACCGGCTCCCGCTCTTTGAGTGCATAAGCAGCCTTGGACAAGGCAAAGGCGATTCTGCGAGCCGCTTCAAATTCACCGTCGATGTTTACCTGCACATTGGTCTGGATATCGACGGCATCATCTTTTTGTGGCGCGGGCATCAACCGGGACAGACAGTCGCGGATGAAGGCTTCGGGTCGGGTCTTGGCGTAGTCGAGGAGAAAGGCTGCACCGCCCATGGCTTGGTACACCGCCAAAATGTCGTTGGCGATTTCGCCCGTGATTAATTGCCGCTGGTTTTTATCCAAGCTGCCTTTAATCCGGCCGCCGGTTTTGACACAGCCCTTTGGACGGCCTCGGGTAGCCATTCACACATCCTCACCCGCATGCGTGGGCAGGGCCAGGATCGAGTCCAGCGCACCGTCAGCCTTATAGTTGAGGTGTACCGTCATCGCCCGCCTAGGTTTGCGGTGAGATACCGGTACAATCTGGGTCATCGCATGAAACAGCGCTTCCAGTTCGCCGAAGGCTTCGCCCAAGTCGCCGTTCGCCTTGTTGCTATACAAAATGGTCATGTTCGTGTCCTCCTATTAAATCCTCATGCTGGCGTTATGGACATGGCCATGATGCGGCCAAGTTCGTCACGTTGAGTTACCCGTAGTTCAGCGGGCGTTGGCTTTGATGCTGGCGGTAGGGATGTACTGGATGGCACTGGCGTTATGGACATGGTCGCGATGCGCCCGTTTTCGTCTCGCTGGGTGACCTTGAGTATTGCGGGCACCGGCTTTGATGCGGGCGGCACTGGCGCGGGGGGCTGCATCAGTCGTTGCTGTTCCCGCTGCTTTTGCAGTTCCTCGGCAACGCGCTGCTGCACCGTACTGTCAATTAGCTGTTGAATAGCAGCGCCAAGACCGGAAACGTCAACCGGGGCGGGTGGGGGTTCCGGTAGCTCGATACCCAGTTGGCGGGCTCGTCGCATAAGCGCGCCGAGCGTTGGATGCGTACTTGTCGGCGCTGGGGGCTGTTCTTGCCGCTGGGGCATGGGCGCATTAAAATCAAAACTCATGATAGTAACAACCTCGCCTGCGATATAAGGTTTTCTGCCTTGACTTGCATACCGCCATGCCATGGCTGGTGGTCGATCAGGTCATTCAACTTTGCCAGCAACTGCTCATGCCCGCCAATTAAAGCGAGTGCATCACGGGTCTCGATGGTTTCGATAACCAAAGGATGTGGATTGCGAATGCTGTCCATTTTATTAACCCTCGGATAAACCTAATTTAAGAGTACGCACGGCTCCTTGAGCTACAGCAGTTCCCGCCGTGGTCTTGGACACCAGCATCAATTTCTGGACACCGGAAAGGATCGCGGAATCGAACACCAGCAAGCGACTGGCTGTAGTGTTAAAGACCAAGTGATCGCCGGTCGTGGTGAACACAGAAAGGAATTCGGTACTGCCGTCGAGGACGGCTTTAAATCCCAGCCCCGCATCAGTCCACCCGCCAGTGCTCATTGCGATAGCGCTTAGCTTCAAGCCGGTCAGATTTATAATGTCTGACTCGCCTGCGGCATTGGTGCTGATATCCACCGTGGCAAAGGTACGGGTGGAAGGTCTTGGGTTTACGGGTTGTGTGACTGCCATGATTTAGTTACCTCCATCACGGATATTAATAAGCGTCCGGTAGCGCGCTTGCAGTTGCGGGTCAGCGAGATATTTTTTACGCTCGTGTTTCATTGCGTGTTCGATTGACGCTATCTCGTTGGCGACCGCCCCGCCTGATGTGGGCAGGGAACCACTACCGATGGCACTGTTAAACAATAATTCCATTGCTTGAACGGTGTTGAGCAAAACCCCGACATTGGATATCTGGGTAAGGTGCGCCTGATCTCTGGCGGGTAAACCATTAAAATAATCTTGGATGACTTGGATGTTTGCTTCGTAGGAAGTGCCCCAGCGTTTACGCAAAACGACTTCCGTATCCATCTTTGTGCGTTCATTGCGCCGGTGAAGTTCGGCCCATTCCACATCGGTCAAGTCATCCTCAGAAGAGGTTGCGCGTCCCTGCGCTGGAGCACTGCCTTGGCTGCCACCAAGTCGTTTTGTGGCTTCACCCAGCCACCAAAGGCTATTGGAAATAAATTCCTGGCTGGCACCGACCTTTGCCATGGCATTGCCGAAGCTGTTGGCCACCGGGTCGCTGGCTTGATCGTGCAGATCATAACTGTGCCGCTTTTGCTCTTGCCGTGGTTGCATAGCAGTCTGATGAAACCAGCTTGTGGCCGCGCTCGACCACTTGAACGGGTGGCCCAGTCGGCTCATGTCGCCCTGGTAAATCCCGCTGATTTCACCCAATACCTGCTCGACCTGCTGTTGTGTCGCACCGGCTGGCATCAGTTCGCCAAACAGGCGTATTGGACCGGACCCTTGGTGGGCGGCTATTTCCTGCGGGCTCAACACATCAACGTCGGTATTGCCCCAATTGTCGGCGCTGGGTGATAACGGCGGGCTGGGGCTATAGGGCTGAAGTTCGCCGGGTTCGTAAATATCAATATCAGTGCTCATGTCTTAATCCCAGTAGCCGGTCAGCATTACTTTGTTATCCGCGAAACTCAGGACACCGTTCACATTGGAAAACGTGATCGAACTGCCAGCGGTCACAGTGTCCAGACCGATGTCCCGCAGCTTCTGCCGGAATAATCCCAATATCGGCTCGTCCAGGCCACCGTGCATGGCAACAGCCAAACGGTCGGTGATAGTGTTCCAGTTACCGTGGATTTCACCGTCACTGGTGTTGCTGACCAACTCTTGGATGGCGTATAGGACAGTGCCGGGGGTATGGGCGGGGCCGATCATAATTTAATTCCTCGCTACCAAGGCGCGCATTAGATGCCACGGTCTGGAGCATTGGCGGTGGAGGTGTACACCGGACACCGGGTTGTTATAAATATCCAGTTCAGGTTTTAACGCATCGGTAAAACCTTTTTCATCCTGCCAACAAAAGGCGCAGCAATCAGGGGATGGTGGCCGTCTTGCCAGTAAACGTTTAGCCACTTCGGGGTCAGCCGTAACCGCCAAGCAGATAAGCCGCCATGATTGGTTACGGTCGGCACTGCGCCACAAGGCGGTTTCCCATTCCGACTCCAAGGTCTTTTGCGTGGACTCTTTTATCAGAAAGTTCCTGATCTGGTCAGCATCGGGGGCCGCTGTGCCAATGCTATAAGCTATTAATTCTATTAGCTTTTCCAGGGTTACACGGAGCGCTATGAAGTGCCGTGCGGTGAACTGGATGTGCGCCAGTAAAATGAGTTGCTGTTCGAGTGTCATGGCGAATCACCGCAGCGTGGCACTGCCGAGAAGTTCAGCGAGCGCTGCATCGCGGGAGGGTTGTCCCTGAGTCATCAGCACGCCATCACACAATCTTTTGCAGCAATATCCACCCGTGCCATTTTCGATTGGACCGGCGAAGAAAATTTCATATCCGGGCGGAAGTCCGGCTTCGGATACCAGCAAGGCAGGGAGTGGGTAATAGTTCAGCAACTGCACATTGCAATAGCCCCGGCCTGCATCCAGAACCAAGAGTTCGGCATAAGCGGACCCGTCCGCCCAAATGGCGTTAACTCTGTCGTACCGATTAAACAAATCGGAGACCACAGCCCAAACGCCGGACAGGACCAGCATTTCCTTGGTGGTGCCGCGCTCGATAATTGCGGACCAGTCATTGTTTCTTGATGCGTGAAAGGTTACGGCAGAGCGCACCAATGACTTGATCTTGGGTGCTGGCGCTTCTACTTGATCCTGAAGGTCTTTGGCCACGATGGGTATCTCCGATCACATGGGTAGTAATCGGGTACTCCGATTACAGGTAGTAATCGAAGCATGGACCGGCCTTATCGGTGATTGTGCCGGTTCTTATTTAGAACCCGTCGAATTCATAGGCGAAACGACGAACGGTTTCCTCATCGATGGTTATTTTCTTCTTGGCGAAGTACTGATCCATCAGGGTGGAAGTCCAATGACAACGTTCTTCTTTCTTAAGACGGGCCTTCTTGGCCTCTATGGCTTCATCCACCAGTGCTTTGCACTTGGCGGTCGCGCGCTTGTTGTTTTCGATGGTGAGTTTGCTTCTTTTGGCCGAATACCGACGTTTCTTCCACAGTGCCCTGTTGGCTGCCAGTGCTTCGTCGCGGATACCAGAAGGTGCGGATGCCAGTTCCTGCATGAGTAGCATCTGCTCGCCCAGTTCCACAGCGTCAGTCAGCGCTTCAAGATCACCATCGCGGACTCTATCGATCAAGGCGCTCAGTTCGTTCGTTGTGTTCATCGTTTACTTCCTCAAATATACCCCGGCAAGGCCGTAGGATCGCGTATAAGGCGTTTTCTCACCGCGCCCTTGTCATACCATTACTTTCCGCGCCTGTTTCACTGACGGTGCGATACTTCAGTCAAAGTATCGTGCATATCCTTCAACAGCCTATACCTTTCGGCCAGATCGACCTTGGGCTTATCAGGCTTCAAGGTATTCACCGCCGCATTCAGGCTCAGCTTGCCTGCTTCCACCGCCTTGACTACTTCAGGGGTGGCGTTCTTTGCTATCTGTTTGGCTACGCCTATTGAGCTAGTGGTTACATTCAACGCAGTCGCTGCCTGTTTATCCGCGTGGGCTTTCGTGATTTTTCGAGTTTCTCGATTTTCTGTGGAGCTACTAGCAGCGAGGTTAGACACCTTGACTGCAACCATAGCCCGCTGATTGTTAGTCAATTGACGCCGGTGCAGGTTCTTCGATAGCACAAAATCCAGTGGATCGTCGTCGGTGTACTCTACAAATTTAAGACCTAGACCGAGCTTGCGTGCAGCTTTATAACGGTTGCGGCCGTCGATGATGCGGCTTCAACACTGGTCATGACCATGTTCAGCTTCATACTTCCTCCGCAATAGGGCCTGCGACCTCCTGGGATGCGTTCAGGGACGTTTTGACCCCGGTGCCCATATCCTTAGTCACCTGCCACGTCTCCAAGAGCCTAACAGGCGGTCAAGGCATGGACAGTATTTGTCCATGCTACCTATACCGCTTTTGCATCTATTGGCGTCCTGCTTATTCATGTTTGTGGGGGTTAAAAGCCATCCATGTCACCCGCTTGTAACCCCATCAGCACCAGACCCATCTACACCGGGGCTTTCACATCCATAAACAGCGGATCAACGATCCGTTTCAGGGTGCAAACGTGCACCTTGAAGCCGCAAATTTACGCTTTGAAGTTACTGTACACATATCCAGCCTTTGACCCTTGTTAGTGGTAGGAATCCGTCCACTTACCACAACCATCATTCACCGCGCCCAGTGTTTACTGGGGGTTCAGGCTTCGGATGCGCTGCTGCCCGATGCAGAGGATGGGGTCAACTGATCGATCATTACTAATCAGTTGCCCGCCAGCATGGATGATGCACGGTCAAGCCACTTTGGCCTCTTTTGCCACATGCCTGTTCGGTTCCGATGTTCCTGCATGAAGCTGCTGTCTGGGCCCCGGCCTACTCGGGGACGCGACTCATACCGAAGCCGCCCTAGGGCTACAATCGACTTTGACGACCAGAAACACATGGACGCAGGGTAATGATTGATATGCTGAGTGAAGTGATATTCCGTGCTATTTGCTACCCCATTGGCTGGCCCATCGTGAGGTTAATAACGCTAGGCAAATATCCATCGAAAGGCTCGTGGTTTGCCTACACACCCGAATCGGAATGGACGTGTGGGGTGGGGTTAGTCGTTCTGGTGGTTGCCATGATGGCAGCTCTAAAACAGTTTGCATTTCCATAGGGGCAGTTAGCGACTGACCACAAGAGTCCGTTTAACGGTTAATGTCGCCCCGAGGGTCTGAAGGATCAATTGATCGAGCTTCAGTTAATCTAGGACTTCAATCATGCCTTCATTCGGTGCCAATAGAATCCATCTGGCCCCGGCCTGCGGGCGTTTAGGGCTTACGCTCAGTAATCTGTAAATTTTCTAATTCTGTATGTCCACTATAGGTTTTTTATCATTGTCAGGGGTTGACTCAGTTAGCAGCCGCTCAACCAGTTCGGCAAAGGTTTCGCCCTCAAGCAGCCGGGCGCGCAATTCATTAAAAATAGGCTCAGCCAATAAAACTTTAAATTCCCGGTATCCGGCTTCGAGTCTGCGGCGGAAAAAATTGCGCTGGTTAATAACGTGGGCAGATGGCTTTTTCGGAATGGTCGCTAAAACCCACGAGCCGCTAGCCAGCAGATTTGCCACATCCGCATCGGATAGCACCTCACGCGTCATATTACGCGGCGCCAATAGCTGTCCCTTTTTCATAATCACTACCTCGGTTTGATTGAGCCAGCGGCCCAAAGCTGCCCCCATCACCGCCGGGGCATGTTCAATGTTCAGTTTTGACCCCCATTTTCCTATTACCCCTCTAAGAAATGAGTTCTCGTGAAGGTGATAGGTGAAAAGGGGGGGGTAAACTGAACATTGAACACATTCACTACACCTCCCTGTCCAGTTTGGAGAGGACACTGAGCCCGGTGAAACACTCGCATTGCCGGGTGTTGCCCAACCATTGGATGCGCGCCCGCCCCTTGGTGATACCCGGCCGCTTTTCAACCGCATCGCAGAACCTCATTTTCGCAAGCGGGCGATAGCCACAAGCCAAAGCCCACTCTTTATAGTCGTCATAGGTGACGTCGCACGGCATGACCTGCTCGGGGCCGACCTTGCAGCACTCGCTGATGAACTGGCCGACGCGATCCTGTTCACTGCGGTACTCGGCCCCTGCGGCCAGGACGATATCCGGTGGCCTGAGTCCAGTCATGTACCACTGGACCGCGCCCCGTACGATCCAGGTCAGGATACCGGCCGCTTCCACCTTCAACGCCTCGTATAGATGATCGTCGCGCAGGTGATGGGCCAGACCCTGTTCTACTTCGAGCTTCGTCCCGAACGTCACGCCATACGGGATCAACATGACCCGGCGCCAGATCCCCAGGTCCTGCCCCCGGATCTGCGGCTTATGGTTGGTCAACAGGTTGAGGGTGTGGGTCGGTGAAAACTCGAAGAAGTCCTGGCGCATGTGCCGGGCCTTCAGCTTGTCGCTGCCGGTCGCCTGCTTGATCCTGTCCTCATTCAGCAGCGCGCCTTCGCCGGATTCATGCGCCGCTACCAGGCGCATGCCGAACAGGTCGGCAACCTCCGCCGGGTGCCGGTTCTGCCCACCATCCATCAGCAGCCCCGGCGCAGCCGTTCCCGCATAGGAACCAAGTACACCGCTGACCGTATCCAGCAGCAGTGACTTGCCGTTGGCGCCGTCACCGTGATGCACGGCGAATTTCTGTTCGCTGGTCACGCCGGTGGCGCCATAGCCGAACCAACGTTGAAAGAAGTCAACAAGGGCCTTGCTCCCACCGGCTATCTCGGACAGCACCCGCTTGAACGTGGGCGCCTCGGCCTTCGGGTCATAAGGAATGGGGATACAGTGGGTAATCAGGTCATCTTTGTCGTGCGGGTGCAGTTCACCCGTGCGCAGGTCGATGGTGCCGTTCGCCACGTTGAGTGCATAAGGGTCGCTGTCCAGGCTATCGGCTGGCACCGTCACCAGCCGCCGCAACAGGTTGAAGGCCGCGTTCAGGCGGTCCAACATTTCTGATTTGGTACTCCACTTGCGCAGGGCCCCGGCAACGGCCTTATTGCGATCACGTTCCTCATTACTGGTATACGGCTTGGTTTCCCACTCCGTGGCTTCGGCGTCGATCATGCTCGACAGGGTGCAGGTCAGCCGGAAGGCGGCCGGTTCATCCTCGCGCCAGTGCGTACCATCCCATACCCGCCATTTACCGGCCGTGTGGATAACGCTGCCGCCCACGGCTTTTTGCAGGCGCACCGCGTTGGCCTGATCGGTTATCAGGTGCTTGGCTTGCAGTGGTGCAACACCAGCGGGTTTTCCCTGGTTGTTGAAGTCCACCAGCTTGTTAACGTCCCAATCTGCCTGCTTCCCGGTTTCCTGCGCATATCGCGCCCCCAGCGCAGCCATGAATTCATTGGTTTTGCGCTCTGCGCAATGCCCGTGCAGGCAATGGATGTGCGCCTGGGCATACCCGCCTGTATGCGCCTGGTAATAAACAGTTTCACCCTCTCCGCCATCCATGGTGTGCTCATGTGCGTAAGGGCACTCGATATTGAATTTGCCGCCCCCTTGATCGCCGCGCACCATGTCCAGTTCGTTCAAGATGCGCAGTATAGGATCGTCGGTCTTGGCCGTTTCCAGCGGGGCTTTTGCCGTCCGCTGCTTTGCAGCGGTTGCCTGCACCGTCGAAGCTGAAAGCTTCGTGGGGGCCTGCGCCAGCATCACATCCACATCCACCGGCTGGCCGGTGAAGCGAAAATCCCCCGCCCCGTGCAAGGGGGTAAATAAAGGCTGTGCAGCCCCGTAGACCGATTGATCGAACTTTATCTTGTCTTTACCCAGCTCGGCCTCGATCAGCGCCTGTACGCCCTTGCCAAGTGCAACGTCCTCCTCTGGATCAGTCTCGCGGGTCTGCGCCAACACCACCCGAAAGCGTGGTGCCTCTTGCGTGTGGCTGCTCGTGGTATAGGCGAAGCCCTGATAACGCTTCAGATATTCCATCACCTTGTGCGCGGTCTCGGGGCAATCGACTCCATCGATGTCAAAAGGCAAAAAGCAGCGCCCTTGGGCCAACCGCTTTTGCCGCCACGTTGCTTCACCTGCATACTTTTCCGGGTTGTTGTGATACCCCTTGGCGAATGGCGCGCAGATGTAGATCTTGCCCTTCTCCGCGCTCCGATCATTCAATACGGCATCAGCCAAATCGTCGAAGCTGGCGACTTCGCGCTGGTCGGGGCAGTTGTCATACTTGCTTTCGCCGCGTGAAAAACTGATGGCAGCATTAATGCCCTCCATTAACGGGTTTTGCACCGGTTCATGGAAGGATTCAACAGGGTCGGGTTCTGGTTCTTTTTTGACTATCTCCAGCGTTTTGATCAGGCACCCTTCCAACCAGTGGGGGGGATCCCACGCCTGAAGGTCGCACAGCTGGTTAAGCCCCAATTCCCTCAGGAGTGATTGCGCTGCATGCTCGTTCGCCTCCATCAGTTCGTTAAAGCGCCTGATGATGCGGTCACGATCTTCCTCACAGTCGGTAATTTTCATCTTTAAACCCCATGTTGCTTTAATGCACACCGGGGTTTACGATTACCTCGGTTGCTTGCTGCTACCGCTTGAAACTCCCATCGCGTACTGTCTTCCGTGATGGGAGTTTTCTTTATTCCAAATCAATACACATTATCTTCTTGCCGAAGACTTCGGCGGCTTCTTCGAGTACCGCATTGCGCCCGCGCAGATAATCGCGGTGAATGGCCTTCGTCAACTTCGACGGCATATGGGGCTTCCACACGCAATCCATTTGCCCCGGATAAGGAATGGTCAGCGTGCAGGTGTACTTCTTGCCGACTTTAAAACTGCGAGTGATTGCTTCGTCCATGACTCACACCACTTCCGCAGGGCGCACAGTCTGCGATTCCAGGAACGCATCCAAATCGCGCCGCCAGTAATAAACCTTGCTGCCGACTTTTATATACGGAATAGGGAAGCGCTGGGTGCACCGCCAAGTATTCAGGGTGTTTTCAGTCACGCCGATATAGGCAGCAGTTGCTTTATGAGTCAGCCGTTCGTCTTGCATATCACACCTCACCGGAGCGAACTGCCGAGACATTCAGCAGTGCCAGTGAGAATATGATAAACGCGAACAAACTATATCGCAGGGTAGCCTTTTCTCAATCACTACCCTGAAACAGAAACAGGGTAGTAATTTCCTAATCACTACCCTGTTTCTGTTTCTTGAGGGCCTCGACCAGTTCGCCGCTGGCGATATGATCGTCTACTTCGAAGCGCCGGTGTACTTCCTTCAACTGCCGACGTACCTTCACCGAAAGTTCCGGCCCTTCGCGGTCCTCGCCGTCTGCCAAGGACATTTGGAAAAGTTCGGCTTCGATCAGCCCCTTCATGTCCCAATAAATCTGCTGGATACGATCAGCACTAAGAACGGGTTTTTGTTTTTTGCCGACAACATCAAATGCACCCTCCTTCTTGTCACTTACCCTAAGCGGCATGCCCCGCTGGTTCAACTCCCACACTTCCCACGCGATTGCGTAGTCACGCTCGAAGTGGGTGTTCTTGCCAAGGTGCAACTCATCGTTCGCCTTGCGCCCGGATGCGATCTGCTTGAATGCCGTAGCGAAGTATTTGGCCACCACTTCCGGTGGAACTTCACCCCGCTCAAGGCATTCGGCCAGATAGCGCAGCAGCTTCCGTGCTGCCACATCGCTGCCTGCCTTTGCTGCTTCTATGGAGAGAGCAAACCATGGGTTTTTCACGACGCGGCCCCCCGGATCGGCACCACGTTGTCAGAGGCGATTGCTTCGATGAAGTCACTGATTTTTTGCCAAGCCTCGCGCAACGTCTCTTTCAGCTTTCTGATGTAATTGGTGTCGGTGATATCGCTTTTCTGTTTGTGGTTCATCAGTCGCTTCAGCGTGGAAGCCGACGTCAATTCGTCGGCAATGCTGGCGAACAGACTGCGCAGCATTTTGGGTACGAACGGGATACCAGTCGTGGCCGACAGTTCATGGGCCAGTGCGTTCGCTTGCGCCGGGGTGACGTTGAACAAAGGCTCAGTCGCTACCTTGCCTGCGGCATTCCGTTGGGCGATAGCCAACGCTTGTGTCGAAAGCAGCAACAGGTGGCTGGATCTGTTTTTGGTGTCGATCAGCTTGATCTCGCCGTTGACCAGATCACCGGCCAGTACCTTCAACGGTTCGCCGGGACGGCAGCCGGTCAATAGCAGGAAGGCCAAGTAGTCGGTCACGGGTGACGGCGGTAGCGCATGCAATGCCCGCCACCATTCACCTAGATGATTCAGCAGGTGCTCGACCGGCTCGGTTTCACTGACACCGGCCGGCTCTATGTAGATGCGCCCCGCTTCGGGGGTTTCCGTACTGAAGGGATCCTGCGGGATCTTGACGGCATAAAAGTGCAGGATCGCCTTCAACGTCTGCATCGCGTAGAAGGCCTGACGCCTGCTATGGCACTTGAGGTTTTCATCATGCACCGCCTTTATATCGGCGGCACCGATCCCGTAAATCGATTTGCCGGCCAGCCGCGCCAGTGCTCCTCCTTTGGTGCGCTTGCCCGTCGCCGTCAACCGAGGGGGCTTGAGCATGGCCAGATAGTCGTCAACCGTGCGTGCCTTCAGTGGTAGCTTGTCGGTGCGTCTCCTTTTATCGGCGACGTACTGGTCTACCGCTTCCGCCAGCGTCAGGGACTTGGCCTTGTCCTCGCGCTTGGCAGCGCTCGGACTCTGGCCTTCGGCAATCTGGTGGATGATCGCCTTCGCTTGCCGCCTTGCTTGGTCGATGCCTGTGATTGGGTAAGGGTGTTCGCCGACTTTCACCCGTTCGGGTTTGCCGTTCACCCTCTGGAAGACGTAGAAGGTCTTGGTGCCGTTCGATGTGACGCGAAGTTGCAAGCCGATCACTTGGGTGTCGTGGTAGGTAACGCGCTCGCCAGCTTCGGGTAGGGGCAGCGCATTCAACGTGACCACGGTGAAATTCAACTTGAGAGAGGGTGCCCGTTTCATCGGAGTTACCTCCTTGGGGTTACGTCGGGTTCACGTTGTAGCCGTAACCCAGTCAATTTCAGTGTAACCCCATAAAGCGCTGGAAGCCGCTAAATCACTAGACCGTATAGATTTATTAAACTAGGTGAAACCGGCTAAAACAGTATTCCAGCGGCCGATTGAGCCGGTTTTTTTATGCCTGCAATCTCAAGCCCCACTCCGCACTCTGTGGGAGCGGGCTTGCCCGCGATGAGGCCCGCCCCATCACCAGAAATTCCAAATTCACACCTCAATCCTCACCAATTCGCACTGCTTTTGCACCCGTATCCGCCTTGTTGTCACCCACTCGTCACGCTAACCTACGCCGTCGCTGCACATCAGCGATACGGGCTTGGCGGCCCGTGACAAAAGGCGCAACTCTATCTATTTACCATTTGTGGACGCATTCTTCGTGTCCGCAATGCCGAGTTATGACGGGTTGCGCAGGGACTTCTTCGGAAGTGCTGGGTTCCTTTTGTCCCGGTCCGCCAACCTTGCGTAATCCGTCACCCTTCCCTGCTTGGCGGCAGACGGTGATGGTCCTCTCTACAAAAGGAGCTCCACCAATGACCGAACTAACGGACATAAAAACCCTCGGCACCACCACCTTCGGCCGCTGTGGCCAAGGCACCCAACGACTCTTCCGCATCACCCCCGACATCCCCGCCATTCAAGCCCTTGAACACGCCTCCAACCTGCAGGACTGCGCAAACAAACTGGCGGCACAACTGGCCATGGGCGAAGGCTGCGCACAAACGGCATGGTCGACTTTCTATCTCGGAGAAATGGCCAAGGCCATTATCGATGACATGACTGCAACGCTGTCTCGTTTCGAAAATCATTAGCCTTTGGGCAGCCTGAGTCCAACTCAGAGCAGATGTTTGGATATGTACTTCGAAATTTCTACAATCGACGTCTTTCCGGTAAATTCGAACTTAACTTTTCCCAGCGACGAAAAGTATATTTCCAGCTCAGAGTCCAGGTCAAAAGTTCCAGATGTCTCCACGGAGTAGGCGACGATGTTTTTGTAGGGAAGGGAGGTGAAGTCTTTTTTGCTTCCGGTAATACCTTGCACGTTTACCGAGATGATTCGCTTGTTGGTAAATACCACGCCATCGCGCATGGATTTATAGGAGTCGATTACCTCCTCCCCCTCCAGCAGCAGAGAAGTGACTCGCTCTGCGTACTCATCGTTCTGCTTCAGATTGAAAAATCCTTTGTTGTTAAAATCAATCATTTGCCACTCCTTGTTTTAATAGTCACATTCCAGAATTATGAAAACTACTGCCGGCTATTGTTTCCACATCGACTACTGACTGTAAACCCTTTGTTACCTGATCGATTCACCAGCATTTCGTACATCCCACCCGACCCCGAAGTTCTGGCTCCCCCTCCCAGTGTTGTCCGTTACCGAGCTGATAATTCCTACCATTTTTCCCACAGAATCTTGGGAAATTTCCGATTTACTCTCGATCCCCTTGTATTGAGTCTAAGGCCTGGCACTTGGCCCTGACTCAGCTCATTCGTACAAGGAGTTCAATCTATGGCAGACGGACATTTCATTCGCCTGGGTGATAAGACCACCTGCGGTGGCACGGTTCAGGAAGCAGATACACGTGTCATGATGTTTGGTATCGCCCATGCTCGTGAAGGTGACCGGGTCACCTGCGGGAAGGATGGAAAGACCTACGTCATCTCTGGCGGGGTTCCCTACATCAACAGTCATGGAAGACTCGTGGCCGGCACGCTGGACAGCGTCAGCACTTGCCCCTGCAAAGCCACACTGATCCCCTCGTTCTTCAAGTCCACCTACGAGTCAAGCCGAAACGCTGCACCGCCAGCCACCCGAACAGCCGCTCAACCGGCTGCCCCAGCCGCAAGCAACCCCTCGACAGCGCCACGTCATTCCAGTTTCGCTCCCCCAACGAGCCATCCAGCACCAACGGTATTCGGTAGCGCAGTGGCCCAGGAACCGGGCTTCTACATCGTGCCCCATACCATGTCCGGCGAGCAGGTCCTGAGCCAGCTCAATCCATACCCCGCTGCGCAATTGATCAATCGAATCAAGCAGCTCAATCCCTCCTTTGGCCACGGCTTCAAGGCTGGCGAACTCTTCGTCCTCGGCGACCCGTACAACCCCATGGCCTGTACCCGCGAGGAAGCCGCCATGATGGCAGCGGCCACGCAAGTGCGCGAAGCCTTGGCGCCACTGAGCGAAGAAGAGGCCAACTTCATGGCGCGCCATCTCGCCGAAATTGCACTCCTCACCGGTGGTGCGAGCGAAGCGCTGGGCGTCGGCAAGGATATGCTGGACAAGGGGCTCAAGCAGGTCGAAGGCACCCTGCGCAGTCTCGAGCTTTTGCATCAACGGGAATTCCTGGCCCATGGTCACCTGCGAAGCAAGGCGTTCTTCGATACGCGCAGTCAGCTATACAGCCAACTCGATGCCCAGCTGAAAACCGCCTTCCTCAACAAGCAACTCGACCTCGGCAGTTACGACAGCCTGCGTCGCGACCTCGGCATTTCCACCGGTAGCCCGGTGCATCACTGGAGCCGTGCCGGAGCCTCCGGGCAAATTCTCGGGTATGCCACGTATATGGAGCAGATCGCCAAGGCTGCCAAGTACCTGAAGTATGGTGGCTATATTGGCGTCGGATTGGGTGCGGCTTCGTCTTACTTGAAAGTCCAGGAGGTATGTCGTGCGGGAGAAACGCAGGAATGCAAAAAAATCCGTTTCACCGAAACCGGCAGCTTTGCAGTGGGGTTGGGCGGCGGAGCAGTGATAGGAGGCTTGGGAAGCCTGGCAGCACCACATATCTGCGCGGCCATCGGCTTGGGTACGGGTGGCATTGGCGGGGTCGTCTGTGTCCTAGTGGTAGTTGGTGGCGCCTCGTACTTTGGCGGTGCTGGCGGTGGTGCGACTGGCGAACGGGCAGGTGAATTTTTATATGAGCAAACTCAGCCATGAGTGGTTTTTGGCATTCTTGGTGGGCATTCGCCTTTCTGCTAGTCCCTTTGGTGATCGGCCTGTCTGGCATGGCAGTTCTTGCCTATATCACTTACCGCTACTACGACAGGATAATCACGGCGTTTCCCAATAGCCGTGGCGTTCGGACCTACAACCGGCTTTGGTCGGGCTTTGGTTTCTCTTCACGTTGTAGTCAGGTCGCCAACACCGCTAGCTTTGTGCTTTGGCCGAAGATTCAAGTTCGACGCGGCGAGCTTGATCCCGAGGAAGTTCGCAACTTTCCCGCCGAAATCAAGCGGCTTATGGCTATTTCAGTCTGTCTCATGTCGATTGGTGGGGTGTGGTTTCTGTTGGCGGTTGGCTTGCTCAAGTTATCTGAATAGATGGTTCAGGTCGCCATGCTCCCAGCACCGGAAGCATGGCGGCTTTTTCGCTTGGGCGAAAACGTAGGAGGAGAGTGGATGGGAGACTTCATTTTCGGGACGCTTAATCCATGACAGCATTTGGAGTTCTTGGTGGGCTTTTGCCTTTATGCTAGCTCCCTTCGTGATCGGTCTTTCGGGCATGGCGATAGGCGCTTACACAACGCATCACGACCTGGAGAGAATGAAAACCGTTTTCCCCAAAAGCATTTGCGTTGCTAGTAGCATGCGACTATGGGCAGGCTTCAGTTTTTCTTCTCGCATGATGCAAACCAGCGTTATCGCAGGTGCAGTGTTATGGCCAAAGCCACTTCTTAAACTCGGTGAGCTAGACCCCGACGAATTGGAAAATTTCCAGCTAATCTAAAGCGGCGATTAGCTATTTCAAAATAGCTAACATTGACTGGAATGGCTTTGCTTTTTCTCTCACTTGGAGTGGTAGAACTTTCTGAAAGGTGACTGTCGCGAGCTACGCTCGAGATAACCGACACACTCTAAAACCCCCTCGCTCGGAGGCGCCTGGCGTGCGACAGGCTCTATCAATTGAGCCTGTCATTTCGATTAACACCACCAGCATGACCATGCCTTCGAAATCAGCCGCAAATTCCTCAGGCGGGCAATCTGCCGCGCAGACCTTGAACGACCATTCAAGGACAACGCCCAGGGCCGCACTCTTCTAGACTCAATGAGTGGTCGTAGAGAGAACTGAGCACGTCGCTTTGGTGCAGATGAATCAAAGGCAGCGTGGCAAGCTGCCTGTTATGCCCTGAACAGGTGCGGCAAAGACCGCACCGGGCCCAACAAGATGCCCGCTCAGGGCGCCTGGCCAACGGCCTGAAAATGCCACGATACCGTGACGTGGTGTGACTGCCGCAGCCGACACTTTCGGACAACCGACAACCGCCTGGTTTGCCCGTGACCGTGAGGATTGCTGTATGCCTGATGAGATGTTGCACCTGCCTATGGTCAACAGCCTGCTGGAGCGCCACAAGGGCTCCCCCGGCGCACTGTTGCCGATCCTTCATGAGATTCAGGAGGGCATCGGTTACATCCCCGATGCCACCATCCCCGAGATTGCCCACGCCCTCAACCAGAGTCAGGCCGAGGTTCGCGGGGTGATCAGCTTCTACCATGACTTCCGCACCGCGCCCCCGGCCCGGCATATCCTGCGCCTGTGCCGGGCCGAGTCCTGCCAGAGCCGCGGCGCCGAGCAGCTCGCCGCGCAGTTGCGCGAACGCCTGCAACTGGACGACCACGGCAGCAGCGCCGACGGCAACATCAGTCTGCGCCCGGTGTATTGCCTCGGAGCCTGCGCCTGCTCGCCAGCCCTGGAGCTGGATGGCCAGGTGCATGCGCGGCTCAGCGCCGAGCGCCTGGATGCCCTGCTCGACGCTTGCCAGGAGGACGCATGATGCCGTGCCTCTATCTACCCAGTGATTCCCTGGCCCGTGCCGTGGGCGCCGATGAGGTGGCCGTGGCCCTTGCCACTCAGGCCCGGGAACGCAATCTGCCGCTGGACCTGCAACGCACCAGCTCTCGCGGCCTGTACTGGCTGGAACCGCTGCTGGAAATGGACAGCCCGCAAGGCCGTATCGGCTTCGGCCCGCTGACCGCTGCCGATGTGCCGTCCCTGCTCGATGCGCTGCAAGGCGAGCCGTCCGCCCATCCACTGGCCTTGGGCGCGGTGGAGCAGTTGCCTTATCTAAAGACTCAACAACGCCTGCTGTTCGCCCGCGCCGGCATTACCCGGCCGCTGTCCCTGGAGGATTACCAGGCCCACGGCGGCTTCGAGGGCTTGACCCAGGCCATCGCCCTGGGCGGCGAGCAGACCGCGACCGCAGTGTTCGATTCGGGTCTGCGTGGCCGTGGCGGCGCGGCCTTCCCGGCCGGGATCAAATGGCGCACGGTGCGCGGCACCCAGGCTGCGCAGAAATACATTGTGTGCAACGCCGACGAAGGCGACTCCGGCACCTTCGCCGACCGCATGTTGATGGAAGGCGACCCCTTCCTGCTGATCGAAGGCATGGCCATTGCCGGTCTCACCGTCGGGGCCAGCTACGGCTACATCTATGTACGCTCGGAATATCCACAGGCCGTGGCCACACTGCGCGAGGCGCTGGAAATCGCCCGGTCCGCCGGTTACCTCGGCGCCAATGTCGGCGGCAGCGGCCAGGCCTTCGATATGGAAGTGCGAGTCGGTGCCGGTGCTTACATCTGCGGTGAGGAAACCGCGCTGCTGGACTCTCTCGAAGGCAAGCGCGGGATTGTCCGTGCCAAGCCACCCATCCCCGCCTTGCAGGGCCTGTTCGGCCTGCCGACCCTGGTGCACAACGTGCTGACCCTGGCCTCGGTGCCGCTGATTCTGGCCAAGGGCGCGCAGTTCTATCGCGATTACGGCATGGGTCGCTCCCTGGGCACCATGCCCTTCCAGCTGGCGGGCAATATTCGTCACGGCGGCCTGGTGGAACGGGCCTTTGGCCTGACCCTGCGGGAACTGGTGGAAGACTACGGCGGTGGTACCGCCAGTGGCCGGCCGCTGAAGGCCGCCCAGGTTGGCGGCCCCCTCGGCGCCTGGGTGCCACCAGGGCAATTCGACACTCCGCTGGATTACGAAGCCTTCGTCGCCATCGGCGCCATGCTCGGTCATGGTGGTGTGGTGGTGGCTGACGACAGCCTGGACATGGCCCGCATGGCACGCTTCGCCCTGCAGTTCTGCGCCGAGGAATCCTGTGGCAAATGCACCCCATGCCGCATCGGCTCGACCCGGGGCGTGGAGGTGATCGACCGCCTGCTGGCCGCGCCTGACCAGAGCGGTCGTGATGAGCAGGCGATCATCCTCAAGGACCTGTGCGACACCCTGCAGTACGGTTCGCTGTGCGCGTTGGGCGGCATGACCTCCTATCCGGTAGCCAGCGCCCTCAAGCACTTCCCCGCCGACTTCGGTCTGCAGTCCTCGGAGGCCGACCAATGATCAATCTCTTCGACCCTGCCAAAGACATCGCCCTCGGCACTCTTGACCTTGGAACTCTTGAC
This sequence comes from Pseudomonas sp. LS1212, assembly GCF_024741815.1. Taxonomy (NCBI): domain Bacteria; kingdom Pseudomonadati; phylum Pseudomonadota; class Gammaproteobacteria; order Pseudomonadales; family Pseudomonadaceae; genus Pseudomonas; species Pseudomonas sp. LS1212. Next base: position 1,142,299 of record NZ_CP102951.1, on the reverse strand, counting down.
CTTGGAACCCCGGCCCGCGACAGCCAGGTGCAGGTCACCCTGAACATCGACGGCCGCAGCATCAGCGTGCCCGAAGGTACCTCGGTGATGCGCGCCGCCGCGCTGCTGGGCACTACCATTCCCAAGCTGTGTGCCACCGACAGCCTGGAAGCCTTCGGCTCCTGCCGCATGTGCCTGGTGGAGATCGACGGCATGCGCGGCTACCCGGCGTCCTGCACCACGCCGGTCAGCGAAGGCATGAGCGTGCACACCCAGACGCCGAAGCTCGCAACCCTGCGCCGCAACGTCATGGAGCTGTACATCTCCGATCACCCGCTGGACTGCCTGACCTGCTCGGCCAACGGCAACTGCGAGCTGCAAACCGTAGCCGGCCAGGTCGGCCTGCGGGAGGTGCGTTACGGCTATGAAGGCGACAACCATCTGGCCGACCTGAAGGACACCTCCAACCCCTACTTCGACTACGACCCGAGCAAGTGCATCGTCTGCAACCGCTGCGTGCGCGCCTGCGAAGAAACCCAGGGCACCTTTGCCCTGACCATTACCGGGCGCGGTTTCGAATCCCGGGTCGCGGCCGCCGGTGGCGAGAACTTCCTCGACTCGGAATGCGTGTCCTGCGGCGCCTGTGTGCAAGCCTGCCCCACCGCGACCCTGATGGAAAAAAGCGTGGTCGAACTGGGTCAGCCCGAACGCAGCGTGATCACCACCTGTGCCTATTGCGGCGTGGGCTGCTCGTTCCGCGCCGAGATGAAAGGCGACCAGCTGGTGCGCATGGTTCCAGACAAGAACGGTCAGGCCAACCACGGCCACTCCTGCGTCAAAGGGCGCTTTGCCTGGGGCTACGCCACCCACCCGGATCGCATCACCAAGCCGATGATCCGCAAGCACATCAACGACCCTTGGCAGGAAGTCAGCTGGAATGAAGCGGTGACCTACGCCGCCAGCGAATTCCGCCGGCTGCAGCAAAAATACGGCCGTGACTCCATTGGTGGCATCACCTCCAGCCGCTGCACCAACGAAGAAACCTACCTGGTGCAAAAACTGGTGCGCGCCGCCTTCGGCAACAACAACGTCGACACCTGTGCGCGGGTCTGCCACTCGCCTACCGGCTATGGCCTGAAACAAACCCTTGGCGAGTCCGCCGGCACCCAGAGTTTCGACTCGGTGATGCAGGCCGACGTGATCCTGGTGATGGGCGCCAACCCCAGCGATGCCCACCCGGTGTTCGCCTCCCAGCTCAAACGCCGCCTGCGTGAAGGCGCGCGGCTGATCGTCATCGATCCACGACGCATTGATCTGGTGGACTCGGTGCATGCCCGCGCTGAACTGCACCTGGCCCTGCGCCCGGGCACCAACGTCGCCATGCTCAACGCCCTGGCCCACGTCATCGTCACCGAAGGCCTGCTCAACCAGGCCTTTATCGACGCCCGTTGCGAGGGCAGCGATTTCGCCCGCTGGAGCGAGTTCGTCAGCCGCGCGGAAAACTCGCCGGAAGTCCTTGCCGCCATCTGCGGCGTCGCCGCTGCCGACATCCGTGCCGCCGCCCGTCTGTATGCCACCGGCGGCAATGCGGCGATCTACTACGGCCTGGGCGTCACCGAGCACAGCCAGGGCAGCACCGCGGTCATGGGCATCGCTAACCTGGCCATGGCCACCGGCAACATCGGCCGCGAAGGTGTGGGCGTGAACCCGTTGCGTGGACAGAACAACGTTCAGGGCTCCTGCGACATGGGCTCCTTCCCCCACGAGCTGCCCGGTTATCGGCACATCTCCAACGAGGTGGTACGGGCGCAGTTCGAACAGGCCTGGAACGTCACCCTGCAACCCGACCCGGGCCTGCGCATCCCCAACATGTTCGAGGCAGCCCTGGGCGGCAGCTTCAAGGGCCTGTATTGCCAAGGCGAAGACATCGCCCAGAGCGACCCCAATACCCAGCACGTCACCGCGGCTCTGTCGGCCATGGAATGCGTGGTGGTGCAGGACATTTTCCTCAACGAAACCGCCAAGTTCGCCCACGTGTTCCTGCCGGGCAGCTCGTTCCTGGAAAAAGACGGCACCTTCACCAACGCCGAGCGACGCATCTCCCGGGTGCGCAAGGTCATGGAGCCTCTGGGCGGCAAAGCCGACTGGGAAGGCACAGTGGCCCTGGCCAACGCCCTGGGTTACCCCATGAACTACCAGCACCCGTCAGAAATCATGGATGAAATCGCCAGCCTGACGCCGACCTTCAGCAACGTCAGCTACACCGCACTGGAGCGCCACGGCAGCCTGCAATGGCCATGCAACGCCGCGGCACCGGACGGTACGCCGACCATGCACATCAAGGAATTCGTGCGCGGCAAGGGGCGCTTCATGCTCACCGGTTATGTGCCCACCGAGGAAAAGGTCAACAATCGCTATCCCCTTCTGCTGACCACCGGGCGCATCCTCAGCCAGTACAACGTCGGCGCCCAGACCCGGCGTACCGACAACGTCGCCTGGCACGACGAAGACCGCCTGGAAATCCACCCGACCGACGCCGAGAGCCGTGGCATCAACGAAGGTGACTGGGTCGGCATCGGCAGCCGCGCCGGACAGACCGTACTGCGTGCGCGGGTCACCGAACGGGTAGCCCCAGGAGTGGTGTACACCACCTTCCACTTCCCTGAATCGGGGGCCAACGTCATCACCACCGACAACTCCGACTGGGCCACCAACTGTCCGGAGTACAAGGTCACCGCCGTGGAAGTCAGCCGCGTCTACCACCCTTCCGAGTGGCAAAAACGCTACCAGGAATTCAGCGACGAACAACAACGCCTGCTCGACGAACGCCGCCAGGCACGCACCGCCGGAACAAAAGCCGAGGTACGCCGATGAGCACTGCCAACCTGATCAAAATGGCCAACCAGATCGCCCAGTACTTCGCTGGAGAACCGGACCAGCAACAGGCCGTGCTCAACGTGCGCAATCATCTGCAGATGTTCTGGACGCCCAGCATGCGCAAGGAGTTGCTGGCCTGGCAGACGGCGCATCAAGGGGCAGACTTGCACCCACTGGCGCAGGCGGCGGTAAGTGGGGCTGGCTGGGAGGCTTAGGTTCACACGATCCCTTGGGATTGCCCCTTGGCCTGTGAAGACAGACCAAGGGGCGTTCCAGAGGTTTTTAAAGTCGACCATTCGAGGGCGCGGAGAACCCACACACCCAAGCGCAAAGCGTCAGTACGCCCCACGTATCGGGGGATGTAAATCAGGCTGCTGATCCAAAGCATTGAGAAACCGACTCGGCTCATATACCCATCAGGCCTGCCCTTAGAATCAAATCGCATGACCCCACCGATAAGAGGTCTGCCGCTGCATCCCAACGCGCCCATAATTCAATGTTACGCGGACCAAACGCCTACAAGGCCGCCCGCCCCTTCTGATCCCCTCAGCGTCCAGGGAGGCGACCTGGGTAAACCATTTTTACTGCGTGGAATGACCTGCCGTCTCTTCCGAATAATCAAAAAGAAAGAGAGGCCAGCCCGCAATCGTGCTATTTGAAAGCTGGAGATTGCTATGCGCTCGATACAGAGGATTCTGGTTGCCATACCTCCTGTTCCCGATAGCCCTGCCCTGCTCCGCGGCCAGCAACTGGCGTTGAAGCTGGGGGCCGAGCTGGATTTGCTGGTCTACGACCCTCACGCCGACCAGAGTGCATTCATCGAACGGCAAGTCACCAACCTTCGCCACCACGGCGTGCGCGCCCGTGGCGAGCAGGCCGATGACGATGCCGCCCACGCCGTGCTCACTGCCTGCCGTGCCCAGGAGAGTGACCTGGTGATCAAGCAACACTTTCCCATCCCCCGGCTCAAGCATCTGTTCATCACCGGTGAAGACGACCAGTTGATCCGTCAATTGCCGGTACCGCTGCTACTGGTCAGAAACGACGTGCCCTGGGAGGGTGGCACGGTGCTGGCGGCCATGGACGTGGAACATCACGATGCCGACCACGTGGCGCTGCAGGGCAACGTCATGGACTATGCCAGCAACTTGAGTGAGATGTTCGGCGCGTCGTTGCATGTGGTCTGCGCCTATTCGCCGGCGTTGATGCCCCAGAACGGGCCGGACGTGACTATCGATCAAATCGTCGCCGAGCATTGCCGCGACCAGTGCCAGTGGTTCCAGGATGAATACGAATTGCCAGGGCATCGCCTGCACATTGGCGAAGGGCCGGCCAAAGCCCTGATACCCAGGATCGCCCACCAGTTGGAGGCAGGGGTGACGGTGTTGGGCACCGTTGCCCGGCATGGCTTGTCGGGGGCACTAGTGGGCAATACCGCCGAGCATGTGCTGGACCACCTCGATGGCGACGTTCTGGTGCTCAAGCCCCATGCGCTGGAGATGCAAGAATCCGTGCCGACGGGGCATCGTGCGGCCTGATTGTTTGTGCGGGTGGGAGCGGCCCTGGCCGCGAAGGACCGCAGAGCGGTCCCTGTTGATTGGGGCCGCGTCGCGCCCCTTCGCGGCCAGGGCCGCTCCCACACCGCAGTCTGGAATCAACCTTCGCTTAGCACATCCCGGGCGCGCAGTCGCTCCGGCAAGCCCCACAGCAGCAACGCAGCAGTGATCAGGCCAGTAACGGCGATCACATAGAGCGCCGGGGTGGTACTACCGGTCAGTCCTTGATCCGCCCGACCATGATTGGGCTGACGATCCCGCCAAACTGGCCCAGGCAGTTCACCAGGGCAATCCCGCCTGCGGCACCTGCGCCAGCACCGGCCAGCAACTTCGGTGGCAGGGTCCAGAAGATCGGGATCGAGGCGATCTTGTCCCGGGTTTCAACCCACACCGGCTCAATCTGCAGGCCATCGCGTGGGGCAACTTCCTGCACGATCAAGGTGTTGCTGTAGTCAGTGGGCGTGATGCAGCAGCGTTTCGCCCGCCGCCGTCAGCGCCACGCCCTTGGCCCGGCGCACGAACAGCGCCACGCCCAGGGCGTCCTCCAACTCCTGCAGGCGCTTGCTCGCCGCGGATACAGCAATGGCTTCGCGCGCGGCGGCACGGGTCAAGGTGCCCTCTTCGTGCACCGTGACGAACAGTTGCTGGGTGACCAGATCGAGGCGGCGGATGAGGTGCTTCAACTGCATGGGGATGCTCGTTGGGGATTGGTCTATGGCGACGTGGGGATGATACGTCAGAAATTTCGGACCCATCAGACTTCAGAAACCTGATAGTCTAGATGTAGCCGTATGGCTACTATCGATCCATGAACACACTCATCACCACGCAAGAGTTTGATCGATGGCTGGATGCCTTGAAGGATTTCAAGGCTCGAGCAAGGATCGTCACCCGCATCATCAGCGCCGAACAGGGCAATGCTGCTGTGTGCAGGTGATAAATCGAGCCAGAAACGGGACATACGGCTTGCGAAGACCATCCTTGGCGAGATCGAACGCGGAGAACGACAATGAGTCAGCTCAAAACCTTTGAGCCTTCAAAGTACCTGACCGATGAAGACACCATTGCGGAGTTTTTGACTGCCAGCCTCGAGGATGAAAATCCAGATGTGTTTCTGCGAGCCTTGCAAGAGGTAGCCAAGGCTCGTGGGATGAGCCAGTTAGCCAAGGACGCCGGGATCAATCGTGAGAGCTTGTACAAAGCATTGGCCCCAGGAGCAAAGCCGCGCTATGACACGGTGCTCAAACTGTTGAATGCATTGGGTGTAAAACTCACCGCTCATCACGCTTGAATAGGGCCAGTGTCGCACGGTTGCGATGGGCCGCATGATGGCCACCCTTTTGTTAGACTCCTCGCCATCTCAACCGGACAAAGAGCTCCATCATGACCGACCCCATCCGCCTCACCCAATACAGTCACGGCGCTGGCTGCGGGTGCAAGATTTCACCCAAGGTCCTGGAAGTCATTCTCGCCGGCAGCGGCGCGCAGAACCTTGACCCCAGGCTCTGGGTCGGTAACGCCTCGCGTGACGATGCGGCGGTGTATGCCATCGATGAAGAACGCGGCGTAGTCTCTACCACCGACTTTTTCATGCCGATTGTCGACGACCCGTTCGATTTCGGCCGTATCGCCGCCACCAACGCCATCAGCGACATCTACGCCATGGGTGGCGATCCGCTGATGGCCATCGCGATTCTGGGCTGGCCGATCAATGTGCTGGCGCCAGAGGTGGCCCGCGAAGTGATTCGCGGTGGCCGCGCGGTGTGCGATGCGGCGGGTATTCCATTGGCCGGTGGGCATTCGATCGATGCTCCGGAGCCGATTTTCGGCCTGGCGGTGACAGGCCTGGTCGAGAAGCGCTTCATGAAGCGCAACGACACCGCCACCGAGGGTTGCAGGCTGTACCTGACCAAGCCGCTGGGTATCGGCATTCTGACCACGGCCGAGAAGAAAGGCTTGCTGCGCCAGGCCGATCAGCACGTGGCACGCGACCTGATGTGCACGCTGAACAAGCCCGGCAGCCGCTTCGGCAAATTGAGCGGGGTCAAGGCGATGACCGACGTGACCGGTTTCGGCCTGCTCGGCCATCTGGTCGAGATGGCCGATGGCAGCGGCCTGACCGCACGCATCGAGTACGAACGTGTGCCACGTATTGCCAATATCGAATCCTATATGGACCAGGGCTGCATTCCAGGCGGTACCTTGCGCAATTTCGACAGCTATGGCGCCCGTATCGCGCGGCTGCCGGAGATGCCCAAACTGCTGCTGTGCGATCCGCAAACCAGCGGCGGATTGTTGGTGGCTGTGGAACCGAGTGGCGAAGCCGAGTTCCTCGGCGTGGCGGCCGAACTGGGCCTGGACCTGACGCCGATCGGCGAACTGGTGGGCCGACAGAGCCATGCGGTCGAGGTGTCGTGATGCGCGACAACACCACCGATTACCGCGAGATTTTCCTGAACGACATCCCGCTGATGGATGTGCGCGCGCCGGTCGAGTTCGGCAAGGGCGCCTTCCCGCACACGGTCAACCTGCCGTTGATGAACGATATCGAGCGCCAGCGCGTGGGCACCTGTTACAAGCAGCATGGCCAACAGGCCGCCATCGAGCTGGGCCATTCGCTGGTCTGCGGTTCGGTCAAACAAGAGCGGATTGAGGCATGGGCCGCGTTCGCCCGGTCGCAGCCGCAGGGTTTTCTTTATTGCTTTCGCGGCGGCCTGCGCTCGCAGATCACTCAACAGTGGCTCACGAGTGAAGCAAGTATCGAGTACCCCCGAGTGATCGGCGGCTACAAGGCGCTGCGTAACTTCCTGATTGAAACCACCGAGAACGCCATCGCCGAATGCGATTTCGTGCTGGTCGGAGGCTTGACCGGCACCGGCAAGACCGAAGCGCTGGCGGCACTGCGCAACACGCTGGACCTGGAAGCCCATGCCAACCACCGGGGTTCCAGCTTCGGCAAGCATGCGACGCCGCAACCGGCGCAGATCGATTTCGAGAACACCCTGGCCATCGACCTGCTCAAGAAGCGCGCCCGGGGTGTCAGCCAGTTCGTGCTCGAGGATGAAGGGCGCATGGTCGGCCGCTGTACCATTCCGCTGGCCTTGTACCAAGGCATGCAGCAGTTCCCGTTGGTGTGGCTGGAAGACAGTTTTGACAATCGGGTCGAGCGGATCCTCAAGGACTACGTCATCGACCTCTGCGCCGAATTCATTGAGGTCCATGGCAGTGAGCAGGGCTTTACCCTGTATGCCGAACGCTTGCGCCAGAGCCTGACCAGTATTGTCAAACGCCTGGGTGGCGAGCGCTATCAGCGCCTCGCAGCGATCCTGGACGACGCCCTGGCCGAGCAGCAAAGCCGGCGCACCGTCGAACTGCATCGCGAGTGGATCACTGCCTTGCTCAAGGAGTACTACGACCCGATGTATGCCTACCAGCGCGACGCCAAAGGTCATCGGCTGGAATTCAGCGGCAATCGTCATGAGGTGATCGAATATCTACGTGCGCGTGCTATACGACACTAAGCCGAATCTAAAGCCCTGGAATGGACCGAGGTAACTATAATTCGGCCCACCGTCTGTCTTTTCCGCTATTGAACCGGAGAATTCCCATGTTTAAGCGTTCCCTTGCGCTCGCTGCCGGCGTCGCCTTGTCCCTGTCTGCCCTCATGACGCACGCTGCAGAAGTACTGCGCGTGTCAGCCATCCCCGATGAGGCCCCGACCGAATTGCTGCGCAAGTTCGAGCCCCTGGGCAAATACCTGGAAAAGCAGCTGGGTATGGAGGTCAAGTTCGTGCCCGTGTCCGACTATGCGGCCGTGGTCGAGGCGCTGGCCTCCGATCGCCTGGACCTGGCCTGGCTGGGCGGCTTTACCTTCGTGCAGACCCGCTTGAAGACCGGCAACGCCATCCCGCTGGTACAGCGTGAACAGGACCGGCAGTTCACCAGCAAGTTCATCACCGCCGACCCGAACGTGCACTCGCTCAAGGACCTCAAGGGCAAGACCTTCGCCTTTGGCTCGGTGTCGTCCACGTCGGGTAGCCTGATGCCACGTTATTTCATGCTCCAGGACGGCATCAAGCCGGAAGAATACTTCAGCCGCGTGGGCTATTCCGGTGCCCACGATGCCACCGTGGCCTGGGTTCAGGCGGGCAAGGTCGATGCCGGGGTATTGAATGCTTCGGTCTGGCAGAAGCTGGTCGATGCCGGCAAGGTCGACACCAACAAGGTCAAGGTGTTTGCGACCACCCCGGCTTATTTCGACTACAACTGGACCGTGCGCGGCAACCTCGATCCGGCGCTGGCGGCGAAGATCAAGGCGGCATTTCTGGCGCTGGACCCGGCCAAGCCCGAGGACAAGGCGATTCTTGATCTGCAGGCGGCCACCCGCTTTGTCGAGACCAAGCCAGAGAATTACAAAAGCATCGAGCAAGCGGCCCGCTCCGCCGAATTGCTGAAGTGATACTGCAACTCGCGAACGTGAGCCTGTCTCACACCAGTGGTGTCGAGGCGCTCAAGCACATCGACTTGCGCATCGACGCCGGGGAACAGGTGGCAATCATCGGCCCTTCGGGCGCCGGTAAAACTACCCTGCTGCGGGTGCTGGCGACCCGCTTGCAACCGGGTGCCGGTACGATCGAACTGCTCGGCGCCAGCCCGTGGGCGATGAGCGCTCGCGCCAGGCAAAAACTGCGGGCGCGCATTGGCATGATCCATCAGGCACCGCCCCTGCCGCCCCGGCAACGGGTGGTCACCGCGGTCAGCGCCGGCCGGCTTGGCCAGTGGTCGTTCGCCAAGGGCTTGATCAACCTCTGCTATGCCCTGGACGCCAATGGCGTACGCAATGAACTGGCGCGCCTGGACATCGCCGACAAGCTGTTTTCCCGCTGCGATGAGCTGTCCGGCGGGCAACTGCAGCGCGTCGGCATTGCCCGGGTGCTGTACCAGGCGCCCGAGCTGATTCTGGCTGACGAACCGGTTTCGGCAATGGACCCTACCCTCGCAGGGCATACCCTCGAAGTGCTGAACCGCGAAGCGCAGCAGCGCGGCACGACGGTGCTGGCCAGCCTGCATTCGGTCGAGCTGGCGCTGAAGCATTTCGAACGCGTGATCGGTATGCGCGACGGGAAGATTGCCTTTGATCTCAGGCCATCGGAGCTCGGCGCCGAGAAACTGAAAGCGCTGTATGCCAACGAGCAGTTACAGCATGACAGCGGCCCGGCTACACCGACGAAACCCTTTATCAAGCCGCTTTCGGAATGCGGATGAACAGCAGCATTCACGACCCTGCGGCCTTCCCGCGCCTGGCTTTGACCCTGCTTGCCGTGCTGCTGCTCTGGCCCGGCCTGAGCCTCAGCGAGCTGGATCTGAAGGTGCTGCTGGACGGCGACAACACCCGGGTCATGGGCACGTTCATCGCCGGGTTCTGGCCGCCGGAATACGGCGCGGACTTTCTCGCACTGCTGTTCAAGGCCACCCTGGAAACCCTTGCGATTGCCACGGCCGGTATGGCGCTGGCGTTGCTGATCGCGATTCCTGGCGCGCTGTTAGCGACGCGGGCGATTTCCCTGTCGGCGCTGTCCCGGGGCGGTCGTCCGGTGTGGTGGACGCAACTACTGCGTTGGCCTGCGCGCGTCATCCTGATCGGCCTGCGCAGCGTGCCCGAGATTGTCTGGGCCTTGTTATTCGTCCGCGCCGTGGGCCTTGGGCCCACAGCCGGGGTGCTCGCGATCGCCATCACCTACAGCGGCATGCTCGGCAAGGTCTACGCCGAGATCTTCGAGTCGGTCGACATTCGCCCTACCCATGCCTTGCTGGAGGCCGGCAGTTCGCGGTTGGCAGCGTTCGCCTACGGGATACTGCCCAATGCCGCCGAAGAGCTGGTGTCCTATACCGTATACCGCTGGGAATGCGCGATTCGCGCCTCGGTGGTGATGGGCTTTGTCGGTGCCGGCGGTCTTGGGCAACAGATGGACCTGTCGCTGCGGATGTTCGCCGGTGGCGAAGTGGCGAGCCTGTTGCTGACGTTCCTGGTACTGGTAATGCTGGCTGACCTGCTCAGCCGTCTGCTGCGGGGGCGACTGGCATGAGACGGCTGGGCAATCACCTGTTGTTGCTGGTCATCCTGGCCACTGTTGTGTTGAGCTTTCGCTTTCTTGAGCTGGACATGGGCAACTTGTTCAGCGCTGACGGCCTTGGGCAAATGGGCAACTACGCCAGCCGATTCCTGAACCCGGACCTATCCGCTGCGCACCTGCACAATGTCGGCCGTGGCGCACTGGAAACCGTGGCCATGTCGGCCATGGGCACACTGCTGGCGGCAATTCTTGGCCTGCTGCTGGCGCTACCGGCGGCCGGTCGATATGGCTGGGTACTGCAAAGCCTTTCGCGATTGGTGCTCAACGCCCTGCGCGCCATTCCGGAACTGGTGTGGGCTGCCTTGATGGTACTGGCGGCGGGCCTGGGGCCCAACGCCGGGACCCTGGCGCTGGGGCTGCACACCACAGGCGTGTTGGGCCGCTTGTTCGCCGAGGCGCTGGAGAACACCCCCGCCGAACCTGCCGAAGCCCTGCGTTCGGCGGGCAGTGGACGGGTTGCGGCCTTTTGCTATGGCACCCTGCCGAACGCCTGGCCGCAAATGCTGGCTTACAGCTTGTACCGTTGGGAAAACAACATTCGCATGGCCAGCGTGCTCGGCTTTGTCGGTGCCGGCGGCTTGGGGCAGATGCTGTACATGAACCTGAGTCTGTTTCAGGAAGCCCAGGCGGCGACCGTCATTCTGGCAATGCTGATATTGGTACTCGGCGTCGAACTGCTCAGTTACTGGGCCCGCCAGCGCTGGGTAAGCGTTTGAGACAACCGTTGGGTCAGGCGACTTCCAGCTGCCTCACATCGATCATTCCACTGGGCCTTGCCAAAGGTGCCAGGCCATAGGCCGCGCGCGCCGCATCGCAGTTGGGATTGTGCTCGCCATCGACCCACGAGGCCTCGAACTCACGGCAGGTGCTGGAGCGCTGTTCGTACAGCGAGCAGCTCACGCCCTTGCCCACCTCCCCTTTGAGCCCGTTGCAGCGCGACGGACGACTTTCGGTGCCAAGCATGGCCACGCGCGTCGGGCTGACCTGGACCACCAGATCATCCGGCACGGGACCGCCGGCCGAGGTGCACTCACCCCAATAAAAAGACACACGGAAATGCGCGCAGCAGGCGCCGCAGGTCAGGCAAGGATTTGCTTCGGACATGATGAGGGGGACTGGGTTTTGTAGTTATGGGATGCAGCGTTGGGCGCTTATTCTATGGATTGGCCAAGCGTTGAACAGGGGGGCTGAACAGTTTATTTTTGGCATGCGGACCGACGGTGTGAGTGCCCATTGCGAGCGGGCAGTCAGTGCCGATCCGTTGCCAGGCCATGCCCCTTCCAACTTGTCCGGTTGACCCGATGCCACTCTCTTTTCGCGCTGTCAGAACTGAAGATATCCCACTCATCTGCACCTTCCCACAGAGTGAAGACGAGCTCTATTACATGTATCCCAAGGCGTCGTTTCCGCTAAGCCACTCCCAACTTCAGGAAGCGATAGAGCAGCGTGCCGACTCGACCGTTATTGAGCTTGACGGTCAAGTGGTCGGTTTTGCCAATTTCTATCACTGCGAGGACGGCGGTCGCTGTTCGCTGGGCAATGTGATCGTCTCCCCGGCCGCCCGCGGCAAGGGCGTGGCCCGCTACCTGGTGGAACGGATGATAGAGATAGCCCTGGACAAGCATCAAGCATCCGAAGTGACCTTATCCTGCTTCAACCAGAATGTCCCAGGCCTGCTGCTCTACCCTCAACTGGGCTTTGTGCCGTTCGCCATTGAAGAGCGCCGGAACAAACAGGGCGAGCGGGTTGCGTTGATCCACATGCGGCTGCAGCGCTGAGGCGGGCAACGCTACCTGGCCACACTGGGGCAGGTAGCGACACGTTCGTCTGACTGGATTCAGCCGCGCGGCGCCTTGGTCGGTTTCGTCGTTGCCGGTTCAAACCCATCGGCCCGGAACATCTGCCGAATACCGCGCACGGCCTGGCGAATCCGGTCCTGATTCTCGATCAGGGCGAAGCGCACGTGGTCATCGCCATAATCACCGAAACCGATCCCCGGCGACACGCAGACCTTGGCCTCGGCCAGCAGTTTCTTGGCGAACTCGAGCGAGCCCAGGTGCGCGTACTGTTCGGGAATCTTGGCCCAGATGTACATGGACGCCTTGGGAACCTCGACCATCCAGCCCAGTTCGTGCAAGCCCTTGGCCAGCACATTGCGCCGCTGGCGGTATTGTTCGGCAATTTCGTGAACGCAGGTTTGATCGCCTTCCAGCGCAGCAATCGCCGCCACCTGCAAGGGTGTGAACGTACCGTAGTCGTGATAGCTCTTGATTCGCGCCAGGGCGTTGACCAGTTCCGGGTTGCCGACCATGAAACCAATGCGCCAGCCCGCCATGTTGTAGCTCTTGGACAGGGTGAAGAACTCCACCGCAATGTCCTTGGCCCCTGGTACTTGCATGATCGACGGCGCTTTCCAGCCGTCGTAGACAATGTCGGCATAGGCCAGGTCGTGGATCACCAGCACATCGTATTGCTTGGCCAGGGCCACCACGCGCTCGAAGAAGTCCAGTTCCACGCACTGCGACGTCGGGTTGGACGGAAAGCCGAGAATCATCATCTTCGGCTTGGGGATCGATTCGCGGATGGCCCGTTCCAGCTCGGTGAAGAAGTCCACGCCTGGCACCAGCGGCACGGAACGAACCTGGGCGCCGGCAATCACGGCGCCGTAGATGTGGATGGGGTAGCTGGGGTTGGGCACCAGCACCGTGTCGCCGTGGTCGAGGGTGGCCAGCATCAAGTGCGCCAGGCCTTCCTTGGAACCGATGGTGACAATGGCTTCGCTTTCCGGGTCGATATCGACCTCGTAGCGGTCCTTGTACCAGTGCGAGATGGCCCGGCGAAGGCGCGGGATGCCGCGCGAAGTGGAATAGCCGTGGGTGTCTTCGCGCTGGGCGACCTGGACGAGTTTCTCGACGATATGCGGCGGCGTGGCGCCGTCGGGGTTGCCCATGCTCAGGTCGATGATGTCCTCGCCACGGCGGCGAGCGGCCATTTTCAGCTCGGCAGTGATGTTGAAGACATAAGGGGGGAGACGATCAATGCGTGCAAAGCGGCGCGACGAACCTTGTTCGGCCATGTTTTCCTCGGCTACGTAAGCGCCCGGAACCGTCCGAGCGACGCCGGCCACTGCGGTGGCCGTGAGGATTAAGATAGAGACAGTAGATGGTGGGTGTCCAGTAGATTTTCCTGTTTTGTGCGAAATTTTTGAGATTTTAATTTGGATATATGTTTATTTTCGGCATATCGCTCCGAATCGTGTCGCCCACATCGCTGGCAAGCCAGCTCCCACAGAGACCATGTACCACTGCCCCCTTGTGGGAGCTGGCTTGCCAGCGATGAGGCCCTGAAGGACTACAAAGATTCAGAGGCCACAAACGAGAACGCCCCGGGCATTGCGGCCCGGGGCGTTTTTGTTTAAAGCATCAATCTCAAGGCGCGTATGTCAGCAACAACTCCGTCGGCGCCTTGAAGTCCAGCGACATCATCACGCTCAATGCAGTGATGGTGAAGATCGAGAACACGAACAGCTTGCGCGCCCAGAGCCGATCGTCCACGGCCTTGTAGCCGGTCCAGGCCATGTACAGCCAGTACATGCCCATCGCCGCGGCTACGGCCAGGTAGCTCATCCCGGCGTAGCCGCCCAGGGTCAGCATCAAGGTCGCCACGAGGAAGGCCAGGATGTAGAACAGGATGTGCTTCTTGGCCACTACGATCCCGCGCTTGACCGGCAGCACCGGGATCGAGGCGGCCAGGTAGTCGTTGAAGCGGAAGATCGCGATGGCATAGGAATGCGGCATCTGCCACAGGCTGAACATCACCAGCAGGGTCAAGGCAGCCAGGTCGAAACTGTTGCTCACGGCGCAGTAGCCGATCACCGGAGGCATGGCGCCAGAAAGGCTCCCCACCAGGGTGCCGTGCACCGATTTGCGTTTCAGGTACAGGCTGTAGAAACCCACGTAGATGACGAAGCCGATCAGGCCGAACAAGGCCGCCAGCGGGTTGGCCTGCTGATACAGCAAGCCCAGGCCCGCCACTCCCAGGAGAGTGGCGTAAGCCAGGGCGACCCGGGTCGAGATCAGGCCCTGGACCAGCGCGCGGTTCTTGGTGCGCTCCATTTTCACGTCGATGTCACGGTCGATGCAGTTGTTGAACACGCAACCGGACGCCACCACCAATGAAGTGCCAATCACCGTGGCCAGAAACAGGGCGAAATCGACATGCCCTTGCGAGGCCAGGAAAAAGCCGCCTGCCACAGAAAGCACGTTACCGAAAATGATCCCCGGTTTGGTGATTTGGATAAAGTGCTTAATGGACATGCCGTCTTCCTCAGTGCGCCATCATGTTGTGATGGATGCTGATCATGATCCACAGTGCCAGGCCGACCAGGAACGCGATGACCATCGCCGTAAAGGCAAAGGCGGTCACGTTCCAGCGCTGCTCGGCGGAGCGGTCCAGGTGCAGGAAGTAGACCAGGTGCACCAGCACCTGGATCGCGGCGAAGGCCACGATGATCCACAGCGTCATTTCCTTGGGCAGGCTCGGGTACATCACCAGGCCGAACGGAATGATCGTCAGGATGACCGAGAGCACAAAGCCGATGCCGTAGGACTTCACACTGCCGTGGTTACCCGCTGCGTGGGAGTTATGTGCATTTGCCATTTACAGAGTCCCCATCAGGTAGACAACGGTGAACACGCAGATCCAGACCACGTCCAGGAAGTGCCAGAACAGGCTCAGGCAGCTCATGCGGGTGTTGGTGGTCGCGCTCAGACCGTTCTTGTTGATCTGGTACATCATCACGCCCATCCAGATCAGGCCGGCGGTAACGTGCAGGCCGTGGGTCCCGACCAGGCTGAAGAAGCCCGACAGGAAGCCGCTGCGCTGAGGGCCGAAGCCACCGGCGATCAGGTGATGGAACTCGTTGATTTCCATGGCGATGAAGCCCAGGCCAAGCAGGAAGGTCACAGCCAGCCAGGCCAGCACGGCGCCCTTCTTGCCCTTGTACATCGCCAGCATGGCGAAGCCGAAGGTGATACTACTGAACAGCAGCAGTGCGGTTTCACCCAATACGTAGTCGAGTTCGAAAATATCGTGGCCCGACGGCCCGCCGGCAAAGTTGTTCGACAGTACGGCGTAGGCGGCGAAGAGCGACGCAAACAAAATGCAGTCGGTCATCAGGTACAGCCAGAAACCGAATACGGTCATCGGGCCTGCGTCGTGGTGGTCATCGTGCCCATGGTCGTGACCATGAGCCGCATCAGCATTCATTACCAGATTGGACATTGTTTACACCCGCTCCAACTGTTCGACACGTGCGCCGTGCACCGGGGCAGCCGTAGCCAGGCCCAGAGCCTTCATGCGCTCGCCTTCAATACGCGCCACTTCTTCGGCCGGAACCATGTAGCCCTGGTCGTCACGTGCAGCGTGAGCGACGAAGACAGCGATGGTGCCCACCAGGCTCGCGCCGGCCAGCCACCAGATGTGCCAGATCATGGCAAACCCGAAGACGGTCAACAGCAGGCCCATCCACAGACCGGTCGCGGTGTTGTGTGGCATGTGAATCGCGGTGTAGCGACCCGGCACCTTGTACGCGGTACCGTTGCGCTTGGCCTCGGTGAATGCGTCCAGGCCGGCGTTTTGCGGCAGGTGCGCGAAGTTGTAGAACGGTGGTGGCGAAGAGGTCGACCATTCCAGGGTACGGCCATTCCATGGGTCGCCGGTCACGTCCAGGTTGTCCTTGCGATCGCGGATACTCACGTAGATCTGGATCAGCTGGCAGGCGATACCGAACAGGATCAGCACCGCACCGGCCAAGGCAACGTACAGGTACGGCGTCCACTCCGGGTTGGTCGAGCTGTTCAGGCGACGGGTCATGCCCATGAAGCCCAGAGCGTACAGCGGCATGAAGGCCACGTAGAAACCGGAGATCCAGAACCAGAACGCTGCCTTGCCCCAATTCTCGTTCAGCGTGAAGCCGAAGGCTTTCGGGAACCAGAAGGCGAAACCCGCGATGTAACCGAATACCGCACCACCGATGATCACGTTGTGGAAGTGCGCGATCACGAACAGGCTGTTGTGCAGGACGAAGTCAGCACCCGGTACAGCCAGCAGAACGCCGGTCATGCCACCGATGGAGAAGGTGATCATGAAGCCCAGGGTCCACAATACCGGCGCGGTGAAGCGCAGGCGGCCCTGGTAAATCGTGAATAGCCAGTTGAATAGCTTCACACCCGTGGGGATGGAAATCAGCATCGTCGCCAGGCCGAAGAAGGCGTTGACGTTGGCACCCGAACCCATGGTGAAGAAGTGGTGCAGCCAGACCACGAAGCCCAGGACGCTGATCGCGCCGCTGGCGTAAACCATGGACTTGTGGCCGAACAGGGATTTACCGGTAAAGGTCGAGATCACTTCCGAGAACACGCCGAAGGCCGGCAGGATCAGGATGTAAACCTCAGGGTGGCCCCACGCCCAGAACAAGTTGACGTACATCATGGGGTTGCCCCCCAACTCGTTGGTGAAGATGTGGAAGCCCAGGTAACGGTCGACGGTCAACAGTGCCAGGGTGGCAGTCAGGATCGGGAAGGAAGCGACGATCAGCACGTTGGCCCAGCTGCAGGTCCAGGTGAAGATCGGCATGTCCATCAGCTTCATGCCAGGGGCGCGCATTTTCAGCACGGTGACCAGGAAGTTGACCCCTGTCAGCGTCGTACCCAGCCCTGATAGCTGTAGTGCCCAGATGTAATAGTCCACGCCCACGCCCGGGCTATAGCCCAGCTCGGACAGCGGCGGATAGGCAACCCAGCCGGTCTTGGCGAATTCGCCGACACCCAGCGACAGGTTGATCAGCACCACGCCCGACACCAGCAGCCAGAAGCTCAGGGAGTTCAGGAACGGGAAGGCCACGTCACGTGCGCCGATTTGCAGCGGCACCACGATGTTCATCAAGCCGGTGAAAAATGGCATGGCCATGAAGATGATCATGATCACACCGTGGGCGGTGAAGATCTGGTCATAGTGTTCAGGCGGCAGGTAGCCAGGCGAACCCTCGGTGGCCATGGCCAACTGGGAACGCATCATGATGGCGTCGGCAAAACCACGCAGCAACATGATCATGGCAACGATGATGTACATCACGCCGATTTTCTTGTGGTCGACCGAGGTCAGCCACTCGCTCCACAAGTAGGTCCACTTGCGGAAATAGGTGATGGCCCCCACCACCGCGAGACCGCCGAGCGCGATCATGGCAATGGTCACCATGACTATCGGCTCGTGGAACGGTATCGCGTCCAGACTTAGTTTACCGAACATCTTTTACTCCTCTGCCCCAGCAGCTGAATGCATACTCATGTCCATCCCTTCCATCGCAGCGACTTCTTTTTCCTCTTGGTGGTGCGGCTTGCCTTTGTTCATGCCTTCATACTTGTCGATGATGGTCTGGAACAGGTTCGCCGGAACCGAGGAATAGAGCTCGACCGGGTTGTTTTCGCTAGGTTTGGCCAAGGCGTCGTATTCAGCCTTTTCAAGCTGTTTAGGTGCCTTCTTGACTTCACTGACCCAGGCTTCGAAATCGGCCTGAGAGGTGGCGTACGCTTTGAACTTCATGCCGGTAAAACCTGCGCCGCTGTAGTTGGCGGAGATACCGTCGAACTCGCCATTTTCATTGGCGATCAGGTGCAGCTTGGTTTGCATGCCCGCCATGGCGTAGATCTGGCCACCGAGTGCCGGGATGAAGAACGAGTTCATCACCGAGTCGGAAGTGATCTTGAAATTGACCGGGGTGTTGGCCGGGAAGACGATCTTGTTGACCGTGGCAATGCCCTGCTCCGGGTAGATGAACAGCCATTTCCAGTCCATGGCGACCACTTCGATGGTGACCGGCTTCACGTCCGATTCCAGCGGGCGATACGGGTCCAGCTTGTGGGTGGAAACGTAGGTGAAATAACCCAGGGCGATGATGATCAGCACCGGGATGGTCCACACCGCGATCTCGATCTTGGTGGAGTGGGACCAGTCAGGCGTGTAGGTGGCTTCTTTGTTCGACGCGCGATATTTCCAGGCGAACGCGATGGTCATGATGATCACCGGGATCACCACCAGCAGCATCAGCCCGGTTGCGATAAGAATCAGGTTTCTCTCGTCCATGCCCACCTGCCCCTTCGGGTTGAGCAGGGTCATGTTGCACCCACCGAGAAAAAGCATGCCTAAAAAGGGCAAAATGCCAAACAGTCTGGGGTAACGCTTTTTACTCATCTCACGACCTCTAAAGCAGCTGCTTCAATGCAATGGTGTTTTGATCGCCAACACTCCGTCCTGCCAAGCGTCAGCATTTATCGGGATCGAATAAGGGCATGCCTCGGAATCAGCTGCGGCTGCTTGGCAAGACCTGTGTAATACGTTGGTTTATTATTCTGAATTCGTCGGCTAAGGGCCTGTCTTCAGACCAATTCCATTTGGTGCGGAAATCACGGAGGGGTATCAACCCGGCATCGCTGCGGCGATGCACTTCTGAGTCAGCCAAAGGAGCCGTTGCTCCCTCTATTTGCGACTCGCAAAGCGTTGCCGAGCGGAATTCGGGGCGATTGTAGATATGTAACCTAGTGTTGACTATGACTTATTTAGCAACAGTTCTTTACCGTTTCTGCAACAATCGACATCATTCTGATAGCTTCGCGACAGATTGTCGCACCTGCTATTTTCGCTGGAAAAGCCCGTGTTTTCAGGGCCTTCGCTTGATCCAGATCCAAAAAAATCGCCCCGACTCTCCTCTTTGGAAGTCGGGGCGATTTTATTTCAATGCGTGTAAATCGTTTAAGAGCGGCGGCGATTCCGGTAGATACCCAGCGGTACCAGAATGGCCGTGAGCACGAATGCCAGCAACGCCCATTGTGCGAGCGACAGGCCCAGAACCGGCGGGTAAGGCGTGGAACAGAATCCGTCGACCTGGAACACCAGTGGCAACACCGAGGCCAGCGGCAGGCTATCGACGATCGGTTGCAGGGTATCGATGCCGCAGCTCACCGCCGGGTTGGCCAGCACGTAGACGTGGTTACCCGCCGCCGCAATGCCTCCCAGGGCGCTGAGCACTACCAGCCCTTCACAAACGGTCAGCCCGCGCGGGCCGCGCGTGGCCGCGCCGATAAAGGCAAACACGGCAATCAGCAGCAAGGCATAGCGCTGCAGGATGCACAGCGGGCAAGGCACCTCGCCGAGGACGATCTGCATATAGAGCGCGCCGCCGATCAACGACAGGCAGATCACGCCCAGCAGAATCAGGAAGCGCCGTTCGCGATTGAGGCGCAGCATGTGTTCGTTCATTCCCGTTCCTTATCAGTGTGTGGTTCTCGATAGGCCGCCTGGCTGTGGCCTGTGAACAACCGTTATGGAGAAGTTTACACGCTGGGCGCTGCCATCATGCAGTTAGGGATAGGGGGATTAAATCAGGATTAAGTATGGGTGTGTCTGTACCGGCCTCATCGCTGGCAAGCCAGCTCCTACAGGGTTGCGTATCGCCTGTAGGAGCGGGCTTGCCCGCGATGAGGCCAGTGGAAGCAAATCAAAATGACCGGCCAGACCTTGCATCTGGCCGGTCCTCGGAATTATTCCAACGCCGAAGCCGGCCCGAAGAACTCATAACGGCTCTGATGCTCCGGAACGCCCAGGCCCTTGAGGTGGCGCTTGATTGCCGCCATGAAGCCCTTGGGCCCCAGGAAGTAGGCGTCCACATCGCGTTCAGCGGGCAGCCATTGCCCCAGTTGCTCCTGGTTCAGCAGGCCGACCGCATCGGCAGGCGGGCTGACGCCATCGTCTTCGGCATAGCAATAGAAGCGCTTGAGTTGCGGGTGACGCGCGGCCAGGCCGTCGATCCAGTCGCGGAAGGCATGCACCGAACCGTTGCGGGCGCAGTGAATGAAATGCACCAGGCGACCGGTCGACAGCGCCGATTCGAGCATGGCCAGGGTCGGAGTGATCCCCACGCCCCCACTGATCAGCACCAACGGCTTGTTGCCGGGCTTGAGCGTGAACTCGCCCGAAGGCGGGAACAATTGCAGGCTGTCGCCGATCCGCACATGGTCATGCAGGTAGTTGGACACCTTGCCGTCGGCCTCGCGCTTGACGCTGATGCGGTACTGTCCTTTTTGGGCCAGTGCCGACAACGAATAGTTACGGCGATGCTCCTCACCCTCGATGATCAATTTCATCCCGATGTATTGACCTGGTTCGAACTCGAGGATTTCACCGCCATCGGCCGGAGCGAAATAGAACGATACGATCTCGGCGCTTTCGACCACCCGCGCCACCAGCTTGAACGACCGTGCCCCGCGCCAGCCACCGGCGGCCCGGGCCTTCTGCTCGTAGACTTCGGCTTCGGCGCCGATCAGGATATCCGCCAATTGTTGATAGGCCGCACCCCAGGCCGCTATCACCTCGGGGGTCGCGATCTCGCTGCCCAGCACTTCCTCGATGGCGCGCAGCAGGCAACTGCCGACGATCGGGTAGTGCTCCGGCAGAATCTGCAACGCGACATGCTTGTTGATAATCTGCGACAGCAGGCCGCCCAACTGCTCCAGTTGATCGATGTGCCGCGCATACATCAGGACGCCATTGGCCAAGGCACGCGGTTGATCGCCGCTGGCCTGGTGAGCCTGGTTGAACAGGGAACGCACTTGCGGGTACTCGCTGAGCATCAGCTTGTAGAAATGCGTGGTCAGGGCTTCACCGCCACTTTCCAGAAGCGGAACAGTGGATTTGACGATGGCGCGATCCTGGGCACTAAGCATGAGTCGACTCCGGAGCCTATGGCTTTTTGATGGGTTGACCTGACTTATCAGGTATCGTGCCAACTAATAACTCCTTATAAATCAATAATTTAAAATTAGTGTAGTCGTAATGACACCAATACATTTATAGTCATTATGACTTGATGGAGTCATTATGACCTCGAAGAACCTCCTTACCGCCTTGCTGCCCCTGGTCAGCGATCTCTCCCGCGAACTGCCGGAGCGCGAACGCTACAGGCGCTTGCTTGAAGCCATGCGTGCCCTGCTGCCTTGCGATGCGGCTGCGCTGCTGCGCCTGGATGGAGAATGGCTGGTGCCGTTGGCCGTCGATGGTTTGAGCGACGATACCCTCGGTCGCCGCTTCAAGGTCAGCGAGCATCCGCGCTTTGAGGTGCTGCTGCGCAGCCCCGAGCCGACCCGCTTTGCCAGCGACAGCGCCTTGCCCGACCCCTATGACGGGCTGATCGAAGGCTTCCATCATCACCTTGAAGTCCATGATTGCCTGGGCTGCCCGCTGTTTATCGACGAGCGCCCCTGGGGCCTGCTGACCCTTGATGCCCTCGACCCTCTGCGTTTCGACAGCATCGAGCTCGACGCCCTGCAGGCCTTCGCCAGCCTGGCGGCGGCCACCGTCAATGTTGCTGATCGTATCGAACGGCTGGCCCTGCGCGCCGAAGACGAACATCAGCGTGCCGAAGTCTATCGGCAGGCCAGCGGCCAACAGAGCAAGGAACTCATCGGTCAAAGCAAACCGCACAAGCGCCTGGTCGAAGAGATCAACCTGGTCGGTGGCAGCGACCTGACGGTGCTGATCACCGGTCAAACCGGTGTTGGCAAAGAGCTTGTCGCGCAGGCCATCCACGCCGCGTCGCCGCGCGCACACAAACCCATGATCAGCCTCAATTGCGCTGCCCTGCCCGACGCCCTGGTGGAAAGCGAATTGTTCGGTCATGTCCGCGGCGCCTTCACCGGCGCACTCAGCGACCGGCGCGGCAAGTTCGAACTGGCCGATGGCGGTACGCTGTTTCTCGACGAAGTCGGCGAGCTGTCGTTGACCGTCCAGGCCAAGCTCTTGCGGGTGCTGCAAAGCGGCCAGCTGCAGCGCCTGGGCTCGGATCAGGAACATCAGGTGGATGTCCGGCTGATCGCAGCGACCAACCGCGACCTGGCCGAAGAAGTTCGCAGCGGGCGTTATCGCGCCGACTTCTACCACCGCCTGAGCGTCTACCCCTTGCAGGTTCCGCCGCTGCGTGAACGCGGCAAGGATGTCCTGTTGCTCAGCGGCTATTTTCTCGAGCAGAACCGCTCGCACATGGGCCTGGGCAGCCTGCGCCTGAGCGCCGATGCTCAGGCTGCGCTGCTGGCATACGACTGGCCGGGGAACGTCCGTGAACTGGAGCACTTGATTGGCCGCTCGGCGCTCAAGGCGCTTGGCCAGCACCGTGAACGGCCAAGAATCCTCACCCTGAGCGCCGCCGACCTGGACCTGCCGTCCCCTTCAACCGCTCAAGAAAACCCGGCTTCACAATTGCAGACAGCGAGCAGCGTGGCCGTTGCCGTCGGCGACCTGCGTCAGGCAACCGATCGCTATCAACGGCAAATCATCGAGGCCTGCCTCACCCGTCATCAACAGAACTGGGCCGGTGCAGCCCGCGAACTGGGCCTGGATCGTGCCAACCTCAGTCGACTGGCCCGGCGCCTGGGCTTGAAGTGAGCGCATCGTCAATTGTTGGGCAGGAAAACTAAAGCCGGGCGACAGCAGGTCGATAACCCGGCATTCCCTCTTTTCAGCGGTCTGACCCAGAAGGTTTCCATGGCTTCCCAAAACGCTCGCGCAGACTCTCTTTCGCTGCTGCTGTTCACCTTGCGCAGTGGCAAGCTCATGGCGATCAACCTGCTGAAAGTCAGTGAAATCATCCCCTGCCCGCCGTTGACCCGGTTGCCCGAATCGCACCCGCATGTCAAAGGCGTGGCCACCCTGCGAGGCGCATCGCTGGCGGTGATCGACCTGAGCCGGGCGATTGGCGAGATGCCCTTGCTCGACCCCAACGGTGGCTGCCTGATCGTCACCGATATCAGCCGCTCCAAACAGGGCTTGCATGTGCAGGCCGTGAGCAAGATCGTGCACTGCCTGACCACCGATATCCGCCCGCCACCCTATGGCGCCGGGAACCGATCCTTCATCACTGGTGTAACCCAGGTCGATGGCACGCTGGTTCAGGTGCTGGATATCGAGAAAGTCATCCACGGCATTGCACCGGCGCCGATCGAAGTCGCGCCCACCTTATTGAACGCCGAAGACGCCGCCGTGCTGGCCAAGGCCAATATCCTGGTGGTCGACGATAGCCAGGTCGCACTGCAGCAATCGCTTCTGACCCTGCGCAACCTGGGCATCGACTGTCACACCGCGCGCAGTGCCCGGGAAGCGATCGACCAGCTTCTCGAATTGCAAGGCACCGCCGAGCAGATCAATGTGCTGGTCTCGGACATTGAAATGTCGGAGATGGACGGTTATGCCCTGACCCGTACCTTGCGCGAAACGCCGGACTTCAAGGACCTCTACATCCTCCTGCACACCTCGCTGGACAGCGCCATGAACAGCGAAAAAGCCAATGCAGCCGGTGCCAACGCGGTGTTGACCAAGTTTTCCTCGCCGGAGCTGACCGATTGCCTCATTCGTGCCGCCCGTGCAGTAGTGGCCGAGGGTCTCTGAACCGTACGCCTCAAAGCCAGATAAACACATAGAGCAAGGCAATTCCCGACATCAGGAGGGAGCTCTCGTCGTGACAACCCAGGGCCAATATCGTCACCATCAGAGCACCGATGATTGCCCAGCGCATCAGCAAATGCTCCAGGCGTGAGGCGTACCAGAGGCCTACTGCCCAGGGCAGTAAAAGATGACAACCCTGCGCGCCAGTCAACCCTGGCGACAACGACAACACCAGCAGGGGGAAAAATACCAGCAACGTGTTCAGCGAGTTCTTACGAGTCTGGCTGTTCACCGGCTACCTCTTTGATAGCTGATCGAGAAGCTGGCAAGTCTCGTGGCAAGCACACGGATCCTCTATTGGCAAAATCCGTCCAAACTGTAGGAAACGGCTGAAAACATCCAAATTATTTGCCGAAAGGTTTCTCGGCTCCAACTCGCAGACAGTGCTGTCAGTTTTCAGTCACCTTGCTGACCGGATCGCAGGACTATAAGAGTGCACTACAGCACCCGATCCCCCACCCTCCCAAGCATGGGGCGCCCCGCAAGCATGCGTACTCAGACCCGGAAAATCCTGATCATCGCCGCGCTCATCGTCCTGGCAGCCGTAGCCTGGGCCCTGGCCCGGCCGACGGTGGTCAAGCCCATGATCGCCAGCGCTGTTCCGATCAAGGTCATCGACGTCAGCATCCAGGCCTATGCCGACAAGGTCAGCCTGGCCGTGACCAACCCAGGCCCAACGATCGCCCAGAAGCACTTGCCGCTGCTCTTCGAGCGTTTCTATCGGGTCGATGCTTCACGCACCAACAGCGGTGGCAACCATGGCCTGGGGCTGGCCATCGTCAAGGCCATCGCGCTCATGCATGGCGGTACGGTATTTGTGCGCAGCCAGGCCGGCAGCAACACGTTCAGCATCAACCTTCCCACTTGACTGTTACCTGATACGTAACAGACCGTGATGTTGATGAGCACCGCTTCATTGTCGATTACCCGCTTAACATTTTCTAACAAGCGTTTAATCAAAAAAACCGGAGCCTGTGTCGGCTTTTTTCTATAAGTCATTATCCAACTTAGAAAAAATCCATCGGCGAAGTCTTGGCTGCAAAGACGACATTAGCAACTTGCCATCATGCGTGAACGCGCGTTCGATTCAGAGCTTGTTCCGCTCTCCCCCCGCCCCTAGAATATCGCCGCTTCCCATTGCCACAACGGATATCAGGCAATTCACTGATCGG
Organism: Pseudomonas sp. LS1212; assembly: GCF_024741815.1. Classification (NCBI taxonomy): domain Bacteria; kingdom Pseudomonadati; phylum Pseudomonadota; class Gammaproteobacteria; order Pseudomonadales; family Pseudomonadaceae; genus Pseudomonas; species Pseudomonas sp. LS1212. Next base: position 1,117,033 of record NZ_CP102951.1, on the reverse strand, counting down.
CCCCTGATGGGTACTGTTGATTAGAACAGGGACAAATATCCAATTGGATAGTCATTGCATTCGTTTGACCCTGAGTCTTTTAAACACCGATCAACCTGCCTCCTTATCACGATCAGAGCAATGAACGCGCGCATCTCAATCCAGCGGCAATCGAAGACAGCCGCGCTCCCCGAGCTGCTCCTGAATCTTGGCAGCACCCTGGCCGTGGTGGCGATCGTTGCCATCGTTGCCTTTCTGTTGGTCCGCGAACGTACCAGCGCCGAACATGCCGCCTCGCGCTCGGCATCCAACATCGTGAAACTGATCGACACCGATGTGCTGCGCAATGTGGAACTCTACGACCAGTCGTTGCAGGGCATCATCGCCACCTCACAACACCCTGACCTGTTGAACATCCGTCCTGAATTGCGCCAGCAGGTACTGTTCAACCGGGCCATCACGGCGCCCTTTCGCGGTGACATTCTGTGGCTGGACAAAAACGGCGATATCGTCGCCGACTCCACCAGTGTCACCGCCAGGTCCGCCAACTTTGCCAATAGCAGGATTTTCCAGGCCCTTCGCGAAGATCCGAACCTGGGCCTGGTGATCAGCCCGCCATTCAAGGCTCCCCTGAACGAACTGGACTGGTGCATCACCTTCAGCCGCCGGATTTCCGCCAGCGATGGATCCTTTCTCGGCGTGGCTGCCGGTGCCTTGCGGCTGGCCTACTTCGATGACCTGTTCAAGAGCCTGGACATCGGCAAGGACAGCTCCGTCAACCTGATTAACATCAGCGGCAACCTGCTGGCACGGCAACCCTCGTTACCGGGCGACCCGATGGTCGGCCACGACTTCAGCGAGAGCAAGAATTTCAAACGCATCCTGGAGGCGAAACAGGGCAGTTTTACCGGCATCTCAGCCCGTAGCCAACACGAACGGCTCTATACCTTTTCCCGGGTCGGCAATTTGCCGTTGTTCGTCATCGTGGCCCAGTCCACCGCAGAGGTGTATGCCTCCTGGAAGCGCACGGTGGTTATGGTCAGCGTTGCCACAGGCCTGCTCTGTATCGGCATTCTCTGGCTGACGCTGCTGCTGGGGCGTGAGCTGCGCCTGCGCAAGCGCGCCGAGCACGACCTGGCCGCGCTTGCCTCCACCGACAGCCTGACTGGCCTGGCCAACCGCCGCTGCCTGGATCAGACCCTGCAACTCGAATGGGCGCGCACGCAACGCAGCGCACGGCCGCTGTCGGTGCTGATGGTCGATGTCGACCACTTCAAGGCCTTCAATGAACGTCATGGCCACCAAGGCGGCGATGAAGCCTTGCGCAACGTCGCCCACGTCATCGAGCAGAGCATTCGGCGCCCGGGCGATCTGGCTGCCCGCTATGGTGGCGAAGAGTTCCTGGTGATCCTGCCGGAGACTGATCTGGTCGGCGCACTCGGCATCGCCGAGATCATTCGCTCCAGCGTTCAGGCACAACCACCCTTTGCCAACGATCAGCGACCGGTGACCGTCAGTATCGGCGTGAGTTCGCTGTCGACCGATACCGTCAGCACCCTCGAAGCCCTGCTGGGCGCAGCCGATACTGCCCTGTATCAGGCCAAGCACAGCGGCCGGAATCAGGTCAGCCACGTCGCCTGAGTGCACCTGCCCAAGCCTGCAGACGCGACCCAGGCCCGAACGGCCCGGATCTTTCTACATGAACTGTCAATTAGCCTGCATGCAGAATGCATGTATTTTTCGAGACATTGACGTACACAGGTGCCCCGCTCCATGAACCCGGAAAAACTGGAACTGCTGATAACCCGCGAGATGCCGTTCGGCAAGTACAAGGGCCGAATCATCGCAGACCTGCCCGGCCCCTACCTGAACTGGTTCGCCCGCGAAGGCTTTCCCAAGGGCGAGCTGGGTGGACTGCTGGCGCTGATGCACGAGATCGACCACAACGGTTTGTCCGACCTGCTGGAACCGCTGCGCAGCAAACACTCGCGCCCCCGTCCCCGCCCCTGACTGATCAGCAGGCCATGGCTGCCAGGCTGCTCGACGAATATAACCTGCTCACGCCACTGCGACAGCCTGCGGCAGCGGCATGGATTCGGCGTACCACGGTCGGCGTAGCTGCTGCCGTCAGGCTCGGTGCGCCGCTGCGACGCCAAGGGCCAACGGCCCTTCAACAATCTCCAGGCGAAAAAAAAAGGTGCGCCGACCAAGCGCACCTTAAAGCCGTGTAGCAACTACAAAAACGAATCAGTCGAACAGTGCCAACGCCTCGACACTGCATTCCTGGATGCGCGCCCAATCGCGGTTCTTGACCCAGGCACTTTCGAACATCCAGGTACCGCCCACGCACATCACATTCGGCTGGGAGATATAGCTTTTCAGGTTGCCGGGATTGACCCCGCCGGTGGGGCAGAAACGCACTTCACCGAAGGGCCCCGCGAACGCCTTGATCGCCGCGACGCCACCACTGATTTCCGCCGGGAACAGCTTGAAGCGACGATAACCCAAGGCGTAGCCCATCATGATTTCCGAGGCGCTGCTGATACCCGGCAGCATCGGCAAGGCGCTTTCCACACCGGCTTCCAGGATGTCCTGGGTGCAGCCGGGCGTGACAATGAACTGCGCACCGGCAGCTTCGGTGGCGGCCAGCATCTGCCGATCGAGCACGGTACCGGCACCGATACACAGCTCCGGGCGTTGCTCGCGCAACAGGCGAATCGCCTTGAGGCCATGCTCGCTGCGCAGGGTGATCTCAAGCGTTTTCAAGCCGCCGGCAGCCAGCGCATCGGCCAGTGGCAGAATGTCTTCCTCACGGGCAATGGTGATGACCGGAAGAATCTTTGCCTTGGCGCAAAGGCTGTCGATCTGGGCGATCTTGTCCGCCATGCGGTGTTGTTTTTCGAGCGTCGTCATAGCGGCTGATCCTTGGCTCATGGGCACCAGTAAATCTCTAAAGAAGAATGAAGAAACGCACGAATCGGCATCTCGGCGATGTCATCGCCCGCCACCGCGGTGCGCAGGGTAGTCAATTTGCCCTCGCCCTGAACAGCCAGGATCGAGAGGCGTGCCGAAGCCAGCAGGGTCCGGGTCATGCTCAGGCGCTGGTGCGGCACCGTCGGTGCACGCATGGGCAGGCAGCGACGCGTACCTTCTGCCTGCATCGCCTCAGCCAGGTTCGTGCTATTGGGGAACAGCGAAGCGGTATGCCCGTCGTCGCCCATGCCCAGCACCAACACGTCGATCGGTGGCAGTTCCGCCAGGACCTGGTCAGCTTCGTCCGCAGCCGCCTGCAGGCTTGCAGTGGCACGGTACAAGCCAATGAAGCGCGCCCTGGCCACGTCGCCAACCAACAGGTAGCGCTTGAGCAGGCCGGCGTTGCTGTCTACATGTTCGACCGGCACCCAGCGCTCGTCGGCGAGGCTGATCACCACCTTCGACCAGTCCAGTACCTGACGTGCCAGGCACTGGAAGAACATCACCGGGCTACGCCCGCCGGACAGCACCAGCGTCGCGACGCCGTTCTGCTCGATCGCCTGGCGAAGCTGTCCGGCCACCTTGTCGGCAAGGGCCTCGGCCAACAGCGCCGGGTTTGCAAAATCAAGTGCCCGCACGCTTGCCGGCAGTTTCAATTCAGATATCGCCATACCAAGACCTCCCATCGCGGGTAATCAGTGCAATCGAGCTCATCGGCCCCCAGGAACCCGCCGCATACGGCTTGGGTGCATCACCGGACTTCTTCCAGCCGGCGATCAACTGATCGCACCACTTCCACGCATATTCGATTTCATCCTTGCGCACAAACAGGTTCTGATTGCCACGCATCACTTCCAGCAACAACCGCTCGTAGGCATCGGGAATCCGCGCACTGCGATAGGTGTCGGAAAAATTCAGCTGCAGCGGGCCGCTGCGCAGTTGCATGCCCTTGTCCAGGCCCTGCTCCTTGGTCATCACCCGCAGGGAAATACCTTCGTCCGGCTGCAGGCGGATGATCAGCTTGTTACTGATCTGCAGGCGCTGCTCGGGGGCGAAGATGTAGTGCGGCGGTTCCTTGAAATGGATGACGATCTGCGACAGCTTCTGCGGCATGCGTTTGCCGGTGCGCAGGTAGAACGGCACCCCGGCCCAGCGCCAGTTGCGGATGTCGGCACGCAGGGCAACGAATGTCTCGGTGTCGCTCTGGGTGTTGGAGTTTTCTTCCTCCAGGTAGCCCGGCACCGGCTTGCCTTCGCTGTAACCGGCGATGTACTGGCCGCGCACCACCTGGGTGGTCAGGCCCTCGGCGCTGATCGGCGCCAGCGCCTTGAGCACCTTGACCTTCTCGTCGCGAATACTGTCGGCGGAGAGGTCGCTCGGCGGGTCCATGGCGATCAGGCACAGCAGCTGCAACAAGTGGTTCTGGATCATGTCGCGCAGTTGCCCGGCCTGATCGAAGTAACCCCAGCGCCCTTCGATACCTACCTTCTCGGCCACCGTGATTTCCACATGGGAGATGTAGTTCTGGTTCCATTGGGTTTCGAACAGGCTGTTGGCAAACCGCAGGGCGATCAGGTTCTGGACCGTTTCCTTGCCCAGGTAATGGTCGATCCGGTAGACACGATTCTCCGGGAAAAACCGCGCCACGGCATCATTGACCCGGCGCGAAGAGGCCAGGTCATGGCCAATCGGTTTTTCCAGCACTGCCCGGGTGCGCTCGGTCAGGCCGACCTTGGCCAGGTTCTCGCAGATCGCCCCGTAGACCGACGCCGGCGTGGCGAAGTAGGCAATCAATTGTTCGCTGGTACCGACCCGCTCGGCCAGGGCGACGTAATCGCCCGCCTCGAGAAAGTCCACATGCAGGTAGCTCAAACGGGCCAGAAAGCGCTTGAGCGGCACCTCCTCGATTTGCGCCGCCGCTACATACACCCGCAGCTGTTCTTCGATGGCGGCCAGGTGCTGCGCCTCATCGCCAGGCTCGCGGGCCAGCGCCAGGATGCGCGTATCGGCGTGCAACAGATCGGCTCGATCGAGTTGATACAAGGCTGGGAACAGCTTTCGCAGCGCCAGGTCACCCAAGGCGCCAAACAGGGCAAAGGTGCAGGGTTCGACGGTTATCGATGGCATGATGTTTGTTCTTTTATCAAGTTAGACTAGAAATACCTTTTTTTAAGGCAGCTTTCAAGGGAAAATGTAGTAATAAACACAACATTTTGCCTCGCGATCAGATTCAAGTGGTGAACCCTCCATGCCATCAGTACGATAGGCCACCGTGAAAAACAGCCCTGCCGGCGTTTGCCGCTGGCTGCATCCTCGACCCAAGGACATTACATGGACCGCGTGCGAAACCTCCTGGAGCAGATCCAGGGCCGCCTCGAAGAGCTGAACAAGGCTGAGCGCAAAGTCGCCGAAGTCATCCTGCTCAACCCTCAGCAAGCCACCCGCTTCAGCATCGCCGCCCTGGCCCAGGCAGCCAAGGTGAGCGAGCCGACCGTCAACCGCTTCTGCCGCTCGTTCGGCGTGAGCGGCTACCCCGAGCTCAAACTACAACTGGCCCAGAGCCTGGCCAGTGGCGCGGCCTACGTCAGCCGCGCGGTGGAAGCCGATGACGATCCGGGCGCCTACACCCAGAAGATCTTCGGCAGCGCCATCGCTTCACTCGACAGCGCCTGCCAGCAACTGGACCCGAACCTGATCAGCCGCGCCGTCGACATGCTGATCCAGGCACGGCAGATTCATTTCTTCGGCCTCGGTGCTTCAGCCCCGGTAGCGCTCGATGCCCAGCACAAGTTTTTCCGCTTCAACCTGGCCGTGTCGGCCCACGCCGACGTGCTGATGCAGCGGATGCTGGCGTCGGTGGCCCACACCGGCGAGCTGTTCGTGATCATTTCCTACACCGGACGCACCCGCGAGCTGGTCGAAGTGGCGCGCCTGGCGCGTGAAAACGGTGCCTCGGTACTGGGCCTTACCGCTGCCGGCTCGCCCCTGGCCAAGGCCAGCAGCCTGAGCCTGAATATTCCGCTGCCCGAAGACACCGACATCTATATGCCGATGACTTCGCGGATCATTCAGTTAACCGTACTTGATGTTTTGGCAACCGGCATGACCCTTCGTCGTGGCGTGGACTTCCAGCCACACCTGCGCAAGATCAAGGAAAGCCTCAACGCCAGCCGCTACCCGGTCGACGACGAGTTCAATTGAGCAACTGCGCCTGAAGCTTCAGGTGCGCCTGCTCGCCAGGCGCCAGGCTCAGGCTGTCACTGCTGCCGCTGGCCGCTTCGATGCAGACAAAGCCCAGGCTTTCGCTGCCACTGACGCCCATCAACGGCCGGCTGCCGGGGTGCCAGACGACAGTGTCCTGACTGTCGCCGGTATCGATGCTCAACTGCCGTTGCCAGGCTCGGTCCTGCAGTTGCAATGAGCCAGCGTGCTGGAACACGCGCTGGCAACCGCCACTGACCTTCAAATCGCCCTCCTGCCGGCAAGCGCGGCGGTTCAACTGGTCATAACCCTCCGCGTTTTCTAGCCCAGACAGCGCTATCTCAGCGACGCTGCTAATACGCCAGTAGGCCAACAGAGCATGACTCAACTGGCAAGGCTGGGTGTCCTGGTGCTCGGTGGTCAGGTGCAACTCCATGGTTTCGCCCAGCCGGGCATGCAGGTCGACCTGCCATTCGCATAACTGCAAACGCCAGTGCAGGCTGACACCCTGCTCGTCGTCACGGCTTTCAAGCAGCTTCCAGTCGACCAGCCGCGCCCAGCCGTGGGCCGGCCACATGCCTTCGCTCGGATGGCGCCCGTACCAGGGCCAGCACACCGGCACTCCACCGCGAATCGCTCCTGCCTGTGGCCATTGCGCCGCACACCACAGCCACGGCTTCTGGCCACGCGGCTGAAAGTGCAACAACTGCGCGCCCTGGCGGCTGAACGCAGCCTGGCATTGCGGATGATCGATGATCAGCACGTCGCGCTGCTGGTAGCGCTCCCACTCGAAGGTCGGTCGGGTCCGCAGCGATTTGAAGAAGCGCTGGAGGGGGTGCTCTTGCATGGGAAGTCCTGGGAGTTCTTATAGATGTGCAGTGATTGTTCTGACGTCATCGCGGGCAAGCGGAACGCCGCCCGGCCCTTCCTACAAGGGACGCGCCGATCCTGTAGGAGCGGGCTTGCCCGCGATCGACCGCGCAAGCGGTCGCAAAACAGCGCAACAGGATACGTCAGAACACCGATTGAATCTTCACCCCAGCGACGATTGCATCATCGACCTCGTCCACCGCCCCCGGATGCTTGACGTACTGCAGGTTCGGTCGCACCGTCAGCCAGTTGGTCACGTGCACGCCGTAATACAGCTCGGCGTTGTATTCGGTTTCCCGGATGGGCAGGAATGCCGGGTTGTCATAGTCATCGATGCCGTTGAGGTCGTTGACCAGCTGTGCACGCTTTTTCACGTCGTCATTGACATGGATGCGGGCCACGCCGAACCCGATATCGTCCTTGGGCCGTGCATCGAACGGGCCTTTGTAGACCACACCGACCTGCTGGTAATTGTCGACCGTGTTGGTGTCCTTGTCGTGCACCGTCAGGTTGGCGAACACGTTCAAGCCACGACTGACGTCGCCGTTGTGCGAAGTGACCTGCTGTTGCGCCACCACCCACCAACCGTGCTTGCTGCTGTGGGAGCGGAACTCGCCGCCCGGGGTGAGCGGTTGCGGCTGACCGTCGGCGCCTTCATAAACATCATCGGCCTTGGCCGTGCTGTAGTAGTAACCGACACGGTACTCGCCAGGCAGCGCATTGACCTGCGGCGACCAGACCAGCTCCACCGGCAGTATCATGCCCTCGGTACCGCTGCCGCTGAGCTTGAAGGCGTTGCCGGTTTCCAGGTACGACGGGTTCTGTTCGTACACACCGATCTGAGCGAAAAACTCCGGCGTGATGTTGTATTTCACCCGCAAGGCCCACTGGCTGACCGGCCAGTTGTACCAGATGTCACCGACCCAGTTGCCCACCTGCGAACCGCAGAACGCCAGGTTCTGGAAGTCGCAGGGAAAGCTGTTGAAGTCCTCGCCCTCGCCGAAGCGCCCGACTTTCACGTCCAGCGCGCCGTCGAAGTATTTCTGCTTGACCCACATTTGCGTCAGACGCCAGGTCTGGCCGCGCCCCCAGACTTCCTGCACCGAACTGAGATGCCCGGCCCGTGGATCGCTGATGCGGTCGTTGGACAGGTTACGACCGCTGCGCTCGGTGATCGTCAACCGGGCCTCGGCATCGTTCCAGCCCAGGATCTTTTCCAGGTCCAGCTTCACACCCAGGGCGAACTGATCGCTGTAGCGCGCCGTCTTGTCGTCGTTGTAGCCCCCCTTGAGGTTGCCCGCCACTTCGCCGACATATTCCAGGGTGAAGTCATAGCCCTTTTCGAGCAACTCGGTGCGAGTGCCATCCCAATCGCCCGTCATCCATTTCGACTCGGGGTCGAATGCGCCGGCAGCCTGCACGCTGCCCGCCAAGCCCAGCGCAGCGAGCGCTGTCAGCTGGCCGATCATTCGACGCGACACCCGGTTTTTGGCTGTTGTGTTGTCCATCCGTTACGTCCTCGTATTATTTTTATGAAAACGGGGTGACTCGATTCAACGGCCCTTGAACTGCGCGACGTTGTCGGCGCGCGACTGGGCCTGCGCCTGGCCGACGACGCCCAGGCGCTCACCGCTCCGGGCATCGAACAGCAGCACCCTGGCCGGGTCGAATTGCAGGTTCAGGGTCTCGCCCACCTGGGGCGCGATGTCCGGCGCCAGGCGGCAGCAGACCTTGGTCTGGTTGAGGGTGACGAACACCAGGGTGTCCGGCCCGGTCGGTTCGGTGACCTGCACCTCGGCACGAATGCTCGGCAGGCCGTTGGGCTCGGTCGGGGCCAGGACGATCTGCTCCGGGCGCATGCCAAGAATCACTTCACGGTCTTCCAGCCCGGCTTCGTCCAGACCCAGAGGCAGTTCGCAGCGGGCCTGGCCGCTGTCGAGCAGCGCGTGCAGGCGTCCTTCCCGGCGTTGCAGGCGCAAGGGGATGAAGTTCATGGGAGGCGATCCGATGAAGCTCGCCACGAACAGGTTGGCCGGGTCGTTGTAGATCTGCTGTGGCGTACCGAACTGCTGGATCAGCCCGTCCTTCATCACCGCCACCTTGTCGCCCAGGGTCATGGCTTCGATCTGGTCGTGGGTCACGTAGACCGTGGTGGTTTTCAGGCGTTGGTGCATCAGTTTGATTTCGGTGCGCATTTCCACCCGCAACTTGGCGTCGAGGTTGGACAGCGGCTCGTCGAACAGGTAGATCTTCGGTCGCCGCGCCAGTGCCCGGCCCATGGCCACCCGCTGCTGCTGGCCACCGGACAGTTGCCCCGGCTTGCGCCCGAGCAGGTGTTCGATCTGCAGCAACCTGGAAACCCGGGCGACTTCCTCTTCGATCGCCGCAGGTGCCATCTTGCGGATTTTCAGGCCGAAGGCGATGTTGTCGCGCACGCTCATGGTCGGGTACAGCGCATAGGACTGAAACACCATGGCGATGTCGCGATCCTTGGGGCTCATGCCGCTGATGTCGGCGTCATCGACCAGGATCGCCCCGCCGCTGATGCTTTCCAGCCCGGCGATGCAGTTCATCAGGGTCGACTTGCCACACCCGGACGGGCCCACGAGGATCAGGAACTCCCCGGGCTCGATCTTCAACTCGATGTTCTTCAAGGTGTCCGGCAAGCCACTGCCGTAGGTCTTGTTGACGTTGCGCAATTCAAGCGTTGCCATGTGCTTACCCCTTGACCGCGCCGGCAGTGAGCCCACGCAAGAAATATTTGCCAGCCAGTACATAAACCAACAAGGTCGGTAACCCGGCGATCATCGCCGCCGCCATGTCGACGTTGTATTCCTTGACCCCGGTGCTGGTGTTGACCAGGTTGTTCAGGGCCACGGTGATCGGCTGGGCATCGCCGCTGGCGAAGACCACGCCGAAGAGAAAGTCGTTCCAGATCTGCGTGAACTGCCAGATCAGGCAGACCATGATGATCGGGATCGACATGGGCAGCAGGATCCTCGTGAAGATGGTGAAAAAGCCCGCGCCATCGAGCCGCGCCGCCCGCACCAGGGCATCGGGCACGCTCATGAAGTAGTTGCGGAAGAACAGCGTGGTGAAGGCCAGGCCATAGACGATATGGACGATCACCAACCCCGTGGTGGTGCTGGCCAGGCCCAGCTTGCCGAGAGTGAAGGACGCCGGCAGCAGCACGGTCTGGAACGGCAGAAAGCAGCCGAACAACAGCAGCCCGAAGAACAGCTGCGAGCCGCGAAAGCGCCACATCGTCAGCACGTAGCCATTGAGTGCGCCGAGCAGGGTCGAGATGAACACCGCCGGCAGGGTGATCTTCACCGAGTTCCAGAAAAAGCCGCCGACCGTGTCCCAGGCCTTGATCCAGCCGATGCCGGTGATCACTTGCGGCCAGCTCAGGAGGTTGCCGGTGCGGATGTCCTCGGGCGACTTGAAGCTGGTCAGCAGCATCACGATCAACGGGATCAGGTACACCGCGCAGGCCAGCAGCAGGGTCGCGTAGATGGCGATGCGGCTGAAGTTGAGGGTCGGCTTGGCCAATTGATTATGCATGGCGCTTACCCCGCAGTTCCGAGTACAGGTACGGCACCAGGATCGACAGGATCGCGCCGAGCATCAGCATCGCACTGGCCGAGCCCATGCCCATCTGGCCACGGCTGAAGGTGAAGGAGTACATGAACATCGCCGGCAGGTCCGAGGCGTAGCCGGGGCCACCGGCGGTCATTGCTGCGACCAGGTCGAAGCTCTTGATGGCGATGTGCGCGAGGATCATCAGGGCACTGAAGAACACCGGGCGCAGGCTCGGCAGGACGATGCGCAGGTAGATGGTCGGCAGGCTCGCGCCATCGACCTGGGCGGCGCGAATGATCGACTGATCGACACCGCGCAGCCCCGAGAGAAACAAGGCCATGACAAAGCCGGACGACTGCCACACCGCGGCGATGACCAGGCAATAGACCACCCGCTCCGGGTCCACCAGCCAGTCCAGGCGAAAGCCTTCCCAGCCCCAGTCGCGCAGCATCTTGTCCAAGCCCAGGCCGGGGTTGAGCAGCCATTTCCAGGCGGTGCCGGTGACGATCATCGACAATGCCATCGGGTACAGGTAGACCGTGCGGATAAAGCCTTCGCGGCGGATGCGCTGGTCGAGCAGCACCGCCAGGACCACGCCGATCACCAGGCTGATGCCGATGAACAGGCCACCGAACACCGCGAGGTTCTTGCTCGCTACCCACCAGCGGTCGTTCTCCATCAACCGCGCGTACTGCGCCAGGCCCACCCATTTGTAGCTGGGCATGAAGCTGGAATTGGTGAACGACAACAGGAAGGTCCAGAGGATGTAACCGTAGAAACCCACCAGGACGATCAGCATGCTGGGTGCCAGTACCAGTTTCGGTAGCCAGCGTTGTAGCTTTTCTGTGGGCGAGACTCGGCCCAATGCAGCCATTGTGCTCATAAGTAAGTTCTCTGTTGGAGGTGGCGGCGCGTTGCGCCGCATCGCGGGCAAGCCCGCTCCCACAGAGGCCAATGCAGACTTGCTTCTGTGGGAGCTGGCTTGCCAGCGATGAGGCCCGAAAGCCCTACTTGGCCGACTTGATCGCCGACATCAATTGCGCGGTAGCCTTGGCCGGGTCCGCACTCGGGTTGTTCAGGAAGTTGGTGACCACGTCGAAGATCGCCCCCTGTACCGCCAGGGTCGTCGCCATGTTGTGGGCCATGCTCGGTTGCAGGCCGTCACCCTTCTCGGCTTCCTTGAAGTCCACCGCCGACTTTTGCGTGCAGGCGTCGAACTGGCTCATGTCCATGTCCTGGCGCACCGGCAGGGAGCCCTTGTTCTGGTTGAACACGGTCTGGAACTGCGGCTCCAGCGCGACCTTGGCCAGGTCGTTCTGGGCCTTGATGTCGTTCTCGTTCTTGAGCTTGAACATCGCCAGCGAATCGATGTTGTAGGTGAAGCTGCCCTGGGTACCGGGGAACGGCACGCATTGGTAGTCCTTGCCCGCGACCTTGCCCGCGGCCGTCCATTCACTCTTGGCCCAGTCGCCCATGATTTGCATGCCGGCCTTGCCATTGATGACTTCGGCGGCGGCGATATTCCAGTCGCGGCCAGCGCGATTGGCATCCATGTAAGTGCCGAGCTTTTGCAGGGCCTTGAAGACTTCGACCATCTTGTCACCGGTCAGGGTCGGCTTATCCAGCTCGACGAAGGCGGCATGGAAACCTTTCGGGCCGAGGATGCTCAACGCCAGGTCTTCGAACACGGTGCTGTCCTGCCACGGCTGGCCACCGTGGGCCAGCGGGATGAAGCCGGCGGCCTTGAGCTTTTCCGCTGCGGCAAAGAGCTCGTCGAGGGTGGTCGGCACCTTGGCCCCGGCCCTGGCGAAGACCTCGGGGTTGATCCACAGCCAGTTGACCCGGTGGATGTTCACCGGCACGGCGACGTAATGGTCGTCGTACTTCATGATCTCGGCGACTTTTTTCGGCAGCAGCGCATCCCAGTTGTTCGCCGCTGCGACGTCATCGAGGTTGGTCAGCAGGCCCAGCGCGCCCCACTCCTGGATGTCCGGGCCCTTGATCTGGGCAGCGGCAGGCGGGTTGCCGGAAATGGCGCGGGTCTTGAGGACGGTCATGGCTGCGGCGCCGCCGCCACCGGCCACGGCGTTGTCCTTCCAGGTAAAACCGTCTTTCTGGACTTGTTGCTTGAGGGTTTCGACCGCCTTGGCTTCACCGCCGGAGGTCCACCAGTGCAGCACTTCGACCGTGCCTTTTGCATCGTCAGCAAGGGCGTTCAGGGGCAACAACGAGGCGAGGGAAATGACAGCGGCGAAGCGATTGATCGCATTCATCTGAATAACCTTTCTTGTTGTTATGCGGTGCAAGTCTGGTGCTTGCGTTACATACGAGTCTAACCATGACCCTTGGATGCGGAGGTAACGAAGGGATGCGTGAATGTCACCACCTGGTTACAAACACCTCTGTAGCCGCTGCCGCAGGCTGCGCTCGGCCGCGTAGCGGACGCAGGGTATTCAAGAACGCAGAGAGGTCCTGCGGACCTCAGCGCAGCCTGCGGTAGCGGCTACATCGAAATGCGTACTAATCTAGTCCGTACGCGGCAATGTCAGCGTCACCCGCAATCCGCCCCCACGCAGATTCTGCAAGGTGACTTCACCCCCATGACTATGGGCAATATTGCGCGCAATCCCCAACCCCAACCCATACCCCTGCTGCTGCCCGGCCAGACGAAAATGCGGCTCGAAGACCTGCTCCAGCCGCTGCTCCGGAACCCCCGGCCCTTCGTCGTCGACATGCAGGACAAAGGCCCGGTCATCATCCTCGATGAACAGGTGCGCTTTATGCCCATACTTCAATGCGTTATCGATCAGGTTGCCGATACAACGCTTGAGCGCCAGCGGCTTGCCCGGATAAGGCCGCACGGCATTACCTTCGACCGTCACCCGACCGTTGCCGTTTGGCGCCAGGTAAGGCTCGACCAGGCAATGCAGGACATGGTCGAGATCGACCTTCTCGATGTTCTCGTGAATGTCAGTGTCTTTCACACACTGCAGGGCGCCCTTGACCAGCAGTTCCAGCTCATCGAGGTCACGACCGAACCTGGCTTGCAGCGCTTCATCCTCGAGCAGCTCGACGCGCAGACGCAGCCGGGTAATCGGCGTGCGCAGGTCGTGGGAGATGGCGCTGAACAACTGGCTACGCTCGGTCAGGTAACGGCTGATCCGCTCGCGCATGGCATTGAAGGCCCGCCCCACCTCTTCCACCTCGATGCCGCCGCCTTCGGCCACCGGCTCGACCTCCGCACCCAGTGACATCTCCCGCGCCGCCATAGCCAGGCGCTTGAGCGGGCGACTTTGCCAGTGCACCAGCAAGCCGATAAACAACAACAGGAACGAGCTGGTGAGGACAATGAACCAGACCTGCTGCGCCGGCAGGCCCTCCTCTTCGAGGCTGGTGTAGGGCTCGGGCAACAGCGAGGCGATGTACAGCCATTCGCCCTCTGCCAGGCGAATCTGGGTGACCAGTATCGGCGGGTTGACCGGCTCCAGGGTCAAGGCATAGTGGGCCCAGGAGCGCGGCAGCTCATCGAGCTTCAGGCCACTGTTGAAAATGCGCAGGTCCTGCGGGCTGACGAACTGCACCGAAATATCGACCTGCTCGCCCAGGCGCTCGCGCAGTACTTCATCGACGGCCTTGAGCACCGCCGCCTTGCGCGGCGTCGATGGCAGCACTTGCATGTCCAGCGGCTTGTCGTTGAGCGAGACCACGAAACGGGTGCCGCCCATACTGCGCAACTGGTCGAGCACCAGCGGCCGGTAGGCCAGCGGCAGGGAGCGAAAGTAGCTGACGCTGGCGGTCATCGAATGCGCCAGGCTGCGGGCACTGGTCACCAGGCCTTCGAGCTCGGTGGCGCGCAGTTGCGACAGCCAGATCACGCTGGACAGCGCCTGGGCCAGCAGCACCACCAGCAGCGTCAGAAACAGCATGCGCCCCAGCAACGAGCGCGGTACTGGCAGGCGCCAGCGCCGCTCAGTGTTTGGCGACAACATTGGCTGCCAACAGATAACCGCTGCCGCGTACCGTGCGTATCAAGCGCGGCGGCTTGTCGGTATCGCGCAGGCGCTGGCGCAGGCGGCTGACCGCCATGTCGACAATCCGGTCCAGCGGCATCGGCTCGCGGCCACGGGTGGCGTTGCCGATGGTGTCGCGGTCAAGGATCTGTTGCGGGTGGTCGAGAAAGAGTTTGAGCAAGGCAAAATCGGCGCCGGAGAGAATCACTTCTTCGCCATCGAGATGGAACAGCCGGTGGCTGACCATGTCCAGACGCCACTCATCGAAAACCAGCACCTCGCCACCCGTGCGCTCCTGAGCGAATTGGGCACGACGCAACAACGCCTTGATCCGCGCCTGCAATTCGCGCGGGCTGAAGGGTTTTCCCAGGTAATCGTCGGCCCCCAGCTCCAGGCCGATGACCCGGTCGGCTTCGTCGGAACTGGCCGTGAGCATGATGATCGGCACCTGGGCCTGGCGCGGATGCTGGCGCACCCAGCGACACAGGCTGAAGCCATCTTCGTCGGGCAGCATCACGTCGAGAATCACCAGGTCGCAGGCAGCCTCGTTCAGGGCCAGGCGAAAGCCTTGCCCGTCAGCCACGGTACGCACCTGAAAGCCGGCCCGGCTCAGGTAGGTTTGCAGCAGCTCGCGAATGTCCTGGTCGTCATCGACCAGCAGGATCGACTTACCGGCAGCACTCAATGGTTTCATCCCTGTGAGAACGGGCCGACGCGCCCGTTTGCACCATTAGACCTTCAGGTCGAGATTGGCTGCAAGGGTGCTATCGCAATACATTTCCACTGAGACGAATACAGGACAATTCCCCAGCCAGCTGGGGAATTTCTGAACGAGCGTTATGCCAAGGCTTGCTGCAACGCCACTCCAGCGCCAAGCAGGCCACTGTACTGGGCAGTCACCACCCACACCGGCACGCCCTTGAAGTAACCACTCATGCAACCCTTGTCGGCGAAGCTCTCGGCAAAGCCGCTGGCAAGGAACAGCTCGACGAAGCGCGGAATCACACCTCCGACGATGAACACCCCACCGCGCCCGCCGAGGGTCAGGACGTTGTTGCCCGCCACCCGGCCGAGGAAACGGCAGAACTGTTCGATCACCGCCAGCGCCAGCGCATCGCCGGCCAGTGCTGCCGAGGTAATCTCGGCAGGTGAATCCAGGGTCGACGGGTGGTTATCGATGGCGCAGATGGCTTGATACAGACGCAACAGGCCACCGCCACTGAGTACGGTCTCGGCACTGACGTGGCCGACCTGCTCTTCGATCTGCTGACGGATTTGCGCTTCACGCGCAGTGCCCACCGGCAAGTCGACGTGCCCGCCCTCGCCCGGCAGCGCCATCCAGTGGCCCTGGCCCAGGTTGAGTAAAGTACCGACACCCAGGCCAGTACCCGGGCCGATGACCACGGCCGGGCGCAACGGGTCCGCCATGCCAGGGCACACCGTCCGGTATTCGCCCTCCTCCAGCCGGGTCATGCCCAGGGCCATGGCGGAAAAGTCATTGATCAACAACAACTCATCCACCTGCAAGGCCTCGCAGAAGACCTTGCGGCTCAGACGCCAGTGATTGTTGGTGAAGCGGAACTCGTCACCATCCACCGGCCCCGCCACCGCCAGACACACGGCGCCGATAGCACCGCGCGCCAGGCCCAGGCGATCGAGGTAAACCCCGATCGCCTGCTCCGGGTTGGTGTAATCCTCGACCGCCAGCACCTGCACCGAGTGCATGCGGTCGTTTTCCCACAACGCGAAGCGCGCGTTGGTCCCGCCGATGTCACCGACCAGGGCCAGTTTCATTTAAGGTTCTCCAGCCCCGAGGTGAAGGCGCTGGCGCCCTGCTCGGCGGAGCTGAAGGCCATGCGCATGAAGCCGAACAGTTCGCGACCACAGCCCACGCCATTGTCGACCAGGCCGACGGCCAGCTCGCGGGCGGCCAGCTCGGCCGGCTCGACCAGCACCTGCAGCGTGCCCTTGACCCCATCGACCCGGATGATGTCGCCATCGCGCACACGCGCCAACGGCCCGCCGTCGAAGGCCTCCGGGCAGACATGAATGGCTGCCGGGATTTTCCCCGAGGCACCGGACATGCGCCCGTCGGTGACCAGCGCCACCTTGAAGCCGCGGTCCTGCAGCACGCCGAGAAACGGTGTCATCTTGTGCAGTTCCGGCATGCCGTTGGAGCGCGGCCCCTGGAAGCGCATCACGGCGACAAAGTCATGCTCCAGCTCGCCGGCCTTGAACGCATCGGCCAGTTCCTGCTGGTCCTGGAAGACCCGTGCCGGCGCCTCGACCACTTGATGCTCGGGGTCCACGGCAGAAACTTTCATCACGCCCCGGCCCAGGTTGCCTTCCATCACCCGCAGCCCGCCCTCGGGCGAGAATGGCCGCGCCACCGGGCGCAGGATGGCCTCGTCGAGGCTTTCGCGTGGCCCGTCACGCCAGACCAGCTTGCCGTCCTCAAGGAACGGCTCCTGGGTGTAGCGGCTCAAGCCATGGCCGGCCACGGTATTGACGTTTTCGTGCAACAGGCCGGCCTCGAGCAGTTCGCGGATCAGGAAAGCCATGCCGCCGGCCGCCTGGAAATGGTTGATATCGGCCTTGCCATTCGGGTAGACGTGGGACAGGGTTGGCACAACCTCCGAGAGATCGGCCATGTCCTGCCAGGTCAACTGGATACCGGCGGCCTGAGCGATCGCCGGCATGTGCAGGGTATGGTTGGTCGAGCCACCGGTGGCGTGCAGGGCGACGATGGAGTTGACCAGCGAGCGCTCATCGACGATCTCGCCCAGCGGCGTGAAGTTGCCGCTGGCCTTGGTCAGGCGCGTCACCTGCTGCGCCGCTTCCCGGGTCAGGGCATCGCGCAACGGCGTGTACGGGTTGACGAACGAGGCGCCCGGCAAGTGCAGGCCCATCACTTCCATCACCAACTGGTTGGTGTTGGCGGTGCCGTAGAAGGTGCAGGTGCCGGGGCTGTGATAAGACTTCATCTCCGACTCGAGCAGCTCTTCGCGGGTGGCCTTGCCTTCGGCAAAAGCCTGGCGAACGTCGGCCTTTTCCTTGTTGGAAATCCCCGACGTCATCGGCCCGCCCGGTACGAAAATGGTCGGCAAGTGGCCGAAGCGCAACGCGCCCATCAGCAGGCCCGGCACGATCTTGTCGCAGATGCCCAGGCACAGGGTAGCGTCGAACATGTTGTGGGACAGGGCTACGGCCGTGGACAAGGCAATCACTTCCCGACTGGCAATCCCCAGCTCCATGCCCGGCTCGCCCTGGGTGACGCCGTCGCACATGGCTGGCACGCCGCCGGCGAATTGACCGACCGAGCCGATCTCGCGCAACGCCTGCTTGATCTGCTCGGGGTAATGCTCGTAGGGCTGGTGCGCCGAGAGCATGTCGTTGTACGACGAAATGATCGCCACGTTGGCGGCGTTCATCATGCGCAGGCTTTGCTTGTCTTCAGCCCCGCATCCGGCCACGCCATGGGCGAAGTTGGCACATTGCAGCCTGGCGCGTTGCGGGCCATCGGTGGCGGCACCGCGAATCAGCTGCAGATAACGCTCGCGCGTTTGACGACTACGGGCGATCAGCCGTTCGGTGACTTCAAGAACGCGGGGATGCATATGAACTCCAGGCTATGAGCGTGACCTTTGCAGCCGTTTCCCTTTATTCGATTCGCCGCCTAGGCTCAAGGCAGGGGGTTCGATTTCACTCGACGGGAACAGGCTGGTGCGCCACTCGTTGTAGATTGAATAAAATATTGCCACTAAAAAGGCTTGTTTTCTATTTTTTTACGAATAATCTTGTAATTCCAACAACAAAATCAGATTTGGCGTACGTTTTCCCTTGCCACAGGGCTTCGCACAATCTGCCAGAGGTACTGCTATGACCCTTCGCATCGCAATCAATGGCTTTGGCCGCATTGGCCGCAACGTCCTTCGCGCACTGTATACCCAAGGCTACCGTCAAGACCTGCAGGTCGTCGCGATCAACGATCTGGGTGACAGTGCGATCAACGCTCACCTGCTCAAGTACGACAGTGTTCATGGGATTTTCGACGCCAATGTGGAGTTCGACCAGGAGAGCCTGACGGTCAATGGCGACCGTATTGCGGTCAGCACCATCCGTCACCCCGCCGACCTGCCGTGGAAGGCCGAAGCCATCGATGTGGTGTTCGAATGCACCGGTCTGTTCACCGATCGGGCCAAGGCAGCGGCCCATATTACGGCCGGCGCACGCAAAGTCATTATCTCGGCACCGGCCAAGGGTGCCGATGCGACAGTGGTCTATGGGGTCAACCACGATATTCTGCGCCAGTCGCACCAGATCATTTCAAACGCCTCCTGCACCACCAACTGCCTGGCCCCCGTAGCCCAGGTGTTGAATCGCGAGTGGGGCATCGAGCAAGGGCTGATGACCACCATCCATGCCTATACCAATGACCAGAGCCTCATCGACGTTCACCACAGCGACCCGTTCCGCGCGCGTTCGGCCACCCAGTCGATGATCCCGAGCAAGACCGGCGCGGCCGAAGCCGTCGGCCTGGTATTGCCGGAACTGGCCGGCAAACTGACCGGCATGGCCGTTCGGGTGCCGGTGGTCAACGTCTCGCTGGTCGACCTGACCGTAAACCTCAAGCGCGAAGCCAGCGCCGACGAGGTCAACGCGCTGTTCAAGGAAGCCAGCCAACACTCGAAGATCCTCGGCTACAACACACTGCCGCTGGTCTCCTGCGACTTCAATCAGAACCCGCTGTCATCGATATTTGACGCTAACCACACCAAAGCCAACGGCAAAATGCTGAAGGTACTGGCCTGGTACGACAACGAGTGGGGCTTCTCCAACCGCATGCTGGATAACTGCCTGGCCCTGTGCAACGCTCAATAAACAATGAGCGAACGACCGCCTGTCAAATAAAACTAACGAAATTGTCCTACAAGCCGATAAGCCGTTAGCGCTGAATGGATCTGGCGTACCGGGCATGCGTGTCCGGTTTTTCACCCGGCCCGCCCATTCGCGAGAATCCTTATGTTCGACAAGCTTTCGATTCGCCTGAAAATCGTCCTGTTGTCCGGCCTCTGCCTGCTCGGCGTGGTGGCCCTGGTGGTCGGGATGAACCTCTATCAGACCCAACAGAACGATCGAATGGTCGGCGATGCCAGCACGCAAATGCTGACCCAGAGCGTCCAGAGCCTGTTACAGGCCAAGGCCGCCGAGAAAGCCGTATCGATGCAGAAAACCTTCAGCGAAAGCCTGTTGCTGATTACCGCCTTGAGCGATCAGGTTCGCGACCTGCATACCCTGGGCCAGACCCGCTCGATGGATGCCGCCGCCCTTCGCGAAGAAATCAACCAGAGTCTGAAAACCACGTTCGAGCGCAACAGTGGCGTGCTCGGCATCTGGCTGGCCTTCGAGCCCAATGCGCTGGATGGCAAGGACAGCGAATTCATCAACGATGCCAAGCGCGGCGGCAACGATATCGGTCGTTTCTCCAGCTACTGGAGCCGCGCAGGCGGCCAGGGCAAGAACACCCTCATTGTCGAAGAAGACCTGAACAAGACCGATGTAAACCTCAGCGGCACCCCCTACAACATCTGGTACACCTGCGCGAAAACCAGCGCCCGGCCCTGCCTGCTGGAACCCTACTCCGACACCGTCGGCGGCAAGCAGATGCTGATGACCACCATCGCCGTACCGCTGATGGTCGATGGCAAAGTCCTCGCGGTGGTGGGCGTGGACCTGTCGCTGGACTCGCTGCAGGCCTCGGCCAGCGCTTCCCAGCGCGAACTGTTCAACGGCGCCGGGCACATGCTGATCGTTTCCGGGACCGGCCTGTTGGCAGCCATCAGCGACGACGCCAGCAAGGTCAGTAAAAGCCTCGATCAAGCACTGGGCAACAACGCCAGGGCACTTCAGCAAGCGCTCAGCGCCAGCGGCCCGCAGATTGTCAAGCAAGGCAATATGATTCGCGCCGTGCATCCGGTTACACCGATTGCCGGCGCAAAGCCGTGGGGGGTCATCATCGAGCTGCCCGAACAGGTGCTGCTGGCCGATGCCGACAAACTGCAGGCCATTCTCGACGCCGCGCAAACCAGCGGTACCCTCAAGGCACTGCTGATCGCCGCCTTTGCGGGGCTGGCCGGTCTGTTGCTGATGTGGCTGACGGCATCAGGCGTCACCCGGCCGATCGATCAAGTCGCGGCCATGCTCAAGGCCATTGCCAGCGGCGACGGCGACCTGACCCAACGCCTGCAGTACCACAAGCAGGACGAATTGGGTGAACTGGTCAGCTGGTTCAACCGCTTCCTGGACAAGCTGCAACCGATCATCGCCCAGATCAAGAAGAGCATCACCGAAGCGCAGGCGACCGCCGACCAGTCTTCGGAAATCGCCCGCCAGACCAGCGATGGCATGCAGATCCAGTTCCGTGAGATCGATCAGGTAGCGACCGCTTCCAACGAGATGAGCGCCACCGCCCATGATGTCGCCAACAGTGCATCGAGCGCTGCCACCGCCGCCCGTGGCGCAGATCAATCGGCCAAGGACGGGATGGCCATCATCGAGCGCAGTACCCACGACATCACATTGCTGGCCAATGAAGTCAGCAAGGCCGTCGGCGAAGTCGAGGCGCTGGCGGTCAACAGCGAGCAGATCGGTTCGGTGCTGGAAGTGATCCGCAGCATTGCCGAGCAAACCAACCTGCTGGCCCTCAACGCTGCCATCGAGGCCGCCCGCGCCGGTGAAAGCGGACGCGGCTTCGCGGTGGTGGCCGATGAAGTGCGCAACCTGGCCAAACGCACCCAGGACTCGGTGGAGGAAATTCGCCTGGTGATCGAGCGGATCCAGAACAACACCCGTGGCGTGGTTGCCACCATGCATTCGAGCCATGCCAAGGCTCAGAGCAATGCCGGCCAGATCCATCAAGCGGTGCAGGCACTGGACCGGATCAGTGAAGCGGTAACGGTGATCAGCGACATGAACCTGCAGATCGCCAGTGCCGCCGAGCAACAAAGTGCGGTGGCCGAAGAGGTCAACCGCAATGTCTCGGCCATCCGCAGCGTCACCGAAACCTTGACTGGCCAGGCCGCCGAATCGGCCCAGGTGAGCAGCCAGCTCAACGCCCTGTCATCGCGGCAAATGAAGCTGATGGATCAGTTCAGGGTTTGACCTGACGCACACAATTATTGTGGAATGGCCCTCCATTCGGAGGGCCGATCCTTTTGGTCTGCGCACTGAGTTTTTTCTGTCCTTGTTCGGACATGTCCTGCCCCCACAAGTCCATGTTTTTGGAATGTCATGTCGCACTGGCGAATACATCTAATCGACGACTGGCGTTTATTATAAATATCCCTGATTGGTCAATGCCTCATAACTAGCCCGTCTATTAGGCACGAACTAAACAGTGAGTTAGATATAACTCTTTCAGCCCAACAAGAATTTTTCTCAAAAAATTGGCGATTCCCAAAAAAGGGACTAGCTTCAAAGATCGCAGCCTATGAGTGAAAGCTCTAAAAGCACATGGAGGGACCAGCGCACAAGGATTGTCGCGCCCCTGCTGTCATTACAGCGCAATACTTTCAGTTATTACATTCAAAACGGAATATCGCACAGAACTGATCCAAGTCAGCAATTGAGTTATCCACACGACTTATTCTGATGCCTCACTTCTCCTGGATGGAGTATCGCAATGTCGGAATCTCCCGAAAAACTACGGCTTGGCGCATTAGTCGCCCTGGTAGTGGGTTCGATGATTGGCGGCGGGATTTTTTCGCTGCCGCAAAACATGGCCGCCAGTGCTGACGTCGGGGCTGTTCTCATCGGTTGGGGCATTACCGCTATTGGTATGTTGACCCTCGCTTTCGTGTTCCAGACCCTGGCCAATCGCAAACCCGACCTTGATGGCGGGGTATATGCCTACGCCAAGGCCGGGTTCGGCGATTACATGGGTTTTTCGTCGGCCTGGGGCTATTGGATCAGCGCCTGGCTGGGCAACGTCGGCTACTTCGTCCTGCTGTTCAGTACCCTGGGGTATTTCTTCCCGATCTTCGGCGAAGGCAATACCGTGGCGGCCATCATCGGCGCTTCGGTGCTGCTCTGGGCCGTACACTTCCTGGTGCTGCGCGGGATCAAGGAGGCGGCCTTCATCAACCTGGTCACCACCGTGGCCAAGGTCGTACCGCTGGCTCTTTTCGTTCTGATCGCCCTGTTCGCATTCAAGCTGGATATCTTCACCGCCGACATCTGGGGCCTTAAAAACCCCGACCTGGGCAGCGTGATGAACCAGGTGCGCAACATGATGCTGGTGACCGTCTGGGTGTTCATCGGGATCGAAGGCGCGAGCATCTTCTCGGCACGCGCCGAAAAACGCTCGGACGTCGGCAAGGCCACCGTGATCGGCTTCATCACCGTCTTGCTGTTCCTGGTGCTGGTCAACGTGCTCTCGCTGGGCATCATGACCCAGCCGGAACTGGCCAAGCTGCAGAACCCGTCGATGGCGGCCGTGCTTGAGCATGTGGTCGGCCACTGGGGGGCCGTGCTGATCAGCGTCGGCTTGATCATCTCGCTGGTCGGTGCGCTGCTGTCATGGGTACTGCTATGTGCAGAGATCATGTTCGCCGCCGCCAAAGACCACACCATGCCGCAATTCCTGCGCAAGGAAAACGCCAACCAGGTACCGGTCAACGCCCTGTGGCTGACCAACGCCATGGTGCAGATCTTCCTGATCATCACCCTGTTCTCGGCCAGTACCTACCTGTCGCTGATCTACCTCGCCACCTCAATGATCCTGGTGCCTTACCTGTGGTCGGCGGCTTATGCCTTCCTGCTCGCGGTGCGTGCCGAGACCTACGAGCAAGCCCTGGCCGAACGCAAGAAAGACCTGTTCATCGGCGCTATCGCCCTAATCTACGCGATCTGGCTGATCTATGCCGGCGGGGTCAAATACCTGCTTTTGTCCGCCCTGCTCTATGCCCCTGGCGCGATCCTCTTCGCCAAAGCCAAACGCGAGCTCGGCCAACCGATTTTTACCAACGTGGAGAAATTGATATTTGCCGCTGTGGTCGTTGGCGCGCTGGTCGCGGCCTATGGCCTGTATGACGGCTTTTTAACGCTGTAACACCCGTCTTTGAATCTTTGGAGGAAATCAGAAATGTCCACGGAAAAAGTTAAATACGGCGTGCATTCCGAAGCCGGCAAACTTCGTAAAGTGATGGTTTGCTCTCCTGGCCTGTCGCACCAGCGCCTGACCCCGAACAACTGCGATGAATTGCTGTTCGACGATGTACTCTGGGTCGCCCAGGCCAAGCGCGATCACTTCGACTTCGTCACCAAGATGCGCGAGCGTGGCATCGAGGTGGTGGAAATGCACAACCTGTTAACGGACATCGTTGCCCAGCCCGAAGCACTGGACTGGATCCTGGAACGCAAGGTCACCCCGAACCAGGTGGGTATCGGCCTGGTGCAGGAAGTCAGCGCCTGGTTGCGCAGCCTGGAGCCGCGCAAGATTGCCGAGTTCCTGATTGGCGGTGTGGCAGCCGATGATCTGCCCGATTCTTTCGGTGGCGAGACCATCAAAATGTTCCGCGACTTCCTCGGCCACTCCAGCTTCATCCTGCCACCGTTGCCCAATACCCAGTTCACCCGTGACACCACCTGCTGGATCTACGGTGGCGTGACCCTGAACCCCATGTACTGGCCAGCCCGTCGCCAGGAAACCCTGTTGACCAGCGCCATCTACAAGTTCCACCCGCAATTCACCAACGCCGACTTCCAGGTCTGGTACGGCGACCCGGACAAGGATCACGGCGCCGCCACCCTTGAAGGCGGCGACGTCATGCCGATCGGCAACGGTGTAGTCCTGATCGGCATGGGCGAGCGCACCTCGCACCAGGCCATCGGCCAACTGGCGCAGAACCTGTTCAGGCACAAGGCGGTCGAGCGCGTCATCGTCGCCGGCCTGCCAAAATCCCGCGCCGCGATGCACCTGGACACCGTATTCAGCTTCTGCGACCGCGACCTGGTCACGGTATTCCCGGAAGTGGTGAGCCAGATCGTCGCCTTCACCCTGCGCCCCGATGAAAGCAAACCCCATGGCATCGATATCCGCCGCGAAAAAACCAACTTCATCGACACCGTGGCCGCTGCACTGAACCTGAAAAAACTGCGCGTCGTGGAAACCGGCGGCAACGCCTTCGCCGCCGAGCGTGAACAGTGGGACGACGGCAACAACGTGGTGGCCGTGGAGCCAGGCGTGGTGATCGGCTATGACCGCAACACCTCCACCAATACCCTGCTGCGCAAGGCCGGCATCGAAGTCATCACCATCAGCGCCGGCGAACTGGGCCGGGGTCGCGGCGGCGGTCACTGCATGACCTGCCCGATCATCCGCGACCCGATCGACTATTAATTAACTTTTGACTTACTACGACCCGACGCTGTGAAAGCGTAGCGAGCGCAGGAAAGACAAGGCAAAAACAGGCGAGGAAGCGGAGTTTACTGGTTGTAAATGAGCATTCCGAGCCTGTTTTTAACGCAGTATTTCCAAGCGCAGTAGCTTTCACAGTGTCGGGCAAGGAGATCCATCATGGCGTTCAACATCCACAACCGTAGTTTGCTGAGCCTGGAACACCACACCCCTCGCGAATTGCGTTACCTGCTCGACCTGTCGCGCGACCTCAAGCGCGCCAAGTACACCGGCACCGAACAGCAACACCTCAAGGGCAACAACATTGCGCTGATCTTTGAAAAAACCTCTACCCGCACCCGTTGCGCCTTCGAAGTGGCCGCCTATGACCAGGGCGCCAACGTCACTTACATCGACCCGAACTCCTCGCAGATCGGCCACAAGGAAAGCATGAAGGATACCGCCCGGGTGCTCGGGCGCATGTACGACGCCATCGAATACCGTGGCTTCAAGCAGGAAATCGTCGAAGAACTGGCCAAGTTTGCCGGTGTCCCGGTGTTCAACGGCCTGACCGACGAATATCACCCGACCCAGATGATCGCCGACGTCCTGACCATGCGTGAGCACGCCGACAAACCGATCCACGAAATCAGCTACGCCTACCTGGGCGATGCCCGCAACAATATGGGTAACTCGCTGCTGCTGGTGGGCGCCAAGCTGGGCATGGACGTGCGTATTTGCGCGCCCAAGGCCCTCTGGCCCCACGACGACCTGGTGGCTCGCTGCAAAAAATACGCAGAGGAAAGCGGTGCACGCATCACCCTGACCGAAGACCCGAAAGCTGCGGTCAAGGGCGTCGACTTCATCCACACCGACGTGTGGGTCTCGATGGGCGAGCCCGTCGAAGCCTGGGCCGAACGCATCCAGCAACTGCTGCCCTACCAGGTCAATGCCGAGCTGATGAAAGCCACCGGCAACCCGCGTACCAAGTTCATGCACTGCCTGCCGGCCTTCCACAACTGCGACACCAAGGTCGGCAAACAGATCGCCGAGCAGTATCCCAACCTGAAAAACGGTATTGAAGTGACCGACGACGTGTTCGAGTCGCCAGCCTGTATCGCCTTCGAGCAAGCGGAAAACCGCATGCACACCATCAAGGCGATCCTGGTGTCGACCCTGGCTGATCTGTAACGAGCCTGACTGGACTGAATGCTCCTGACTGAACCCTGTAACCCTGTGACCCTGTGGGAGCTGGCTTGCCAGCGAGGCGGCGGACCTGACACACCGCGTCGCTTGCATCGCGGGCAAGCCCGCTCCCACAAGAGACAGTCAACCCAGGAAGTGTTCGTCCCCTCTTTTGTAGAAGGAATGCACCATGCGTATCGTTGTTGCATTGGGCGGTAACGCCCTGCTGCGTCGTGGCGAGCCCATGACCGCGGACAATCAGCGCGCCAATATCCGCATCGCCACCGAGCAGATCGCCAGGATTCACCCGGGCAATGAACTGGTCATCGCCCACGGCAATGGCCCGCAGGTGGGTCTGTTGTCGTTGCAGGCAGCGGCCTACACCTCAGTGACGCCCTACCCCCTCGACGTCCTCGGTGCGGAAACCGAGGGCATGATCGGCTACATGATCGAACAGGAACTGGGCAACCTGCTGGCTTTCGAAGTGCCCTTCGCCACCCTGCTGACCCAAGTCGAAGTGGACGCCAATGACCCGGCGTTCCAGAAGCCTTCCAAGCCTATTGGCCCGGTCTATTCCAAAGAGGACGCCGAACGACTGGCCAAGGAAAAAGGCTGGAGCATCGCCCCCGACGGCGACAAGTTCCGTCGCGTGGTCGCCAGCCCGAAACCCAAGCGCATCTTCGAAATCCGCCCGATCAAATGGCTGCTGGAAAAAAGCAGTATCGTAATCTGTGCCGGTGGTGGCGGTATCCCGACCATGTACGGGGCCGATGGAAAACTCCAGGGCATTGAAGCGGTGATCGACAAGGACCTGTGCTCGGCCCTGCTGGCCGAACAATTGGATGCCGACCTGCTGGTGATCGCCACCGACGTCAACGCGGCGTTCATCGACTGGGGCAAACCGACCCAGAAAGCCATCGCCCAGGCCCACCCCGATGAACTGGAACGCCTGGGCTTTGCCGCCGGTTCCATGGGACCCAAGGTCCAGGCCGCCTGCGATTTCGCCCGTAATGCCGGGAAGGTCGCGGTGATTGGCTCGCTGGCCGACATCGAGGACATTGTCAAAGGTACCGCTGGTACCCGGGTCAGTACTGCCAAGGCTGGAATCAGCTACCGTTGATTGCAGTTGGGCGGGCCATGTGGCCCGCCCGTTTCAATATTCCAGAGGAGTCCACTCATGGCCAAGTTCGAACCCGGTCATTTGCATATCGAGCGCCACGCACTGAACAAGGACGACCACAGCTACGACCTGAATATCGACTACAAGGTCGAGCAGGATCCGAAGGAAGGCCAGGGCATGCTCTTCACCCTGCACGGCACGATCGAGGGCAAAGACGTGAATGAAGACTTTTTCCTGCCCAAGGACCAGGCCTTCGACTTCGCTCGCCACGCCACACGCATCGCGCAAAAATATGGCTTGCCCAAGACCGCCAGCATTGGCTCGATGCACAAGTACTACGACGAGATGTTCGAAGATGTACGCGCGCAGCTGGACGTCAAGTCCGGCGACCCGGTCAAGCCCGAGCATCTCGAATAAACCCCGTTCTGTAGCCGCTGCCGCAGGCTGCGCTCGGCCGCGTAGCGGTCGTAATCGCGGTGGCAGGTTTTACGACCGCTTCGCGGCCGAGCGCAGCCTGCGGCAGCGGCTACAGAACGTGTACACCCGGCAAATTTCACCAAACCCCCTCCACCAAGGCATACTTGCCGCCCCTGCTATCCAGAACCCCTTAGCACCCCATGCGTATCCACGTCAGCTTCATCGACCGCGTCGGCATCACCCAGGAAGTGCTCGCCCTGCTCGGCGCCCGCAATCTCAACCTGGATGCGGTGGAAATGGTGCCGCCCAACGTTTATATCGATGCGCCGACCCTGAGCCCTCAGGTGCTCGAAGAACTGCGTGACGCCCTGTTCAGCGTGCATGGCGTACAAGCGGTCACCGTGGTCGACATCCTGCCCGGCCAGCGTCGCCACCTGCAGCTCGATGCCCTGCTGGCCGCCATGACCGACCCGGTACTGGCCCTGGACAGCGCCGGCCATGTGTTGCTGGCCAACCCGGCGCTGGTCGCCCTGTATGGCCGTGAGCCTGACGGAGAGTCGGTCAACCAATTGTTCGCCGACCCCGACCTGCTCGGTGCCCTGCTCGAACACGGTTTTCGCCTGCCCATGCGCGAGATCGTCCTCAATGGCCAGACCTTGCTGCTGGACGCCACGCCCATCACCAATGCCGGCGCGTTGTTGACGCTGTATCAACCGAACCGGATCGGTGAGCGCCTGTCCGCCCTGCACCACGACCACGCCGAAGGTTTCGACGCCCTGCTTGGCGACTCGCCGCCAATCCGCACCCTCAAGGCGCGGGCCCAGCGGGTTGCAACACTGGATGCGCCGTTATTGATCCACGGCGAGACCGGTACCGGCAAGGAACTGGTGGCACGCGCCTGTCATGCAATCAGCAGCCGTCACAGCGCTCCCTTTCTCGCACTCAACTGCGCGGCGCTGCCGGAGAACCTGGCCGAGAGCGAACTGTTCGGCTATGCCCCCGGTGCCTTTACCGGCGCGCAACGCGGCGGCAAGCCCGGGCTGATGGAGCTGGCCAACCAGGGCACGGTGTTCCTGGATGAAATCGGCGAAATGTCACCTTACCTGCAGGCCAAGCTGTTGCGCTTTCTCAATGACGGCAGCTTTCGTCGGGTGGGCGGTGATCGCGAGGTCAAGGTCAACGTCCGCATCCTCAGTGCCACCCACCGGGACCTTGAGAAAATGGTCAGCGAAGGCACCTTTCGCGAAGATCTTTTCTACCGCCTGAACGTCCTCAACCTGGAAGTGCCGCCACTGCGCGAGCGCGGCCAGGACATTCTGCTGCTGGCGCGCTACTTCATGCAGCAGGCCTGCACCCAGATCCAGCGGCCGGTTTGCCGGCTCGCTCCAGGGACCTACCCGGCATTGCTGGGCAGCCGCTGGCCCGGCAACGTGCGGCAGTTGCAGAACGTGATCTTCCGCGCCGCCGCCATCAGCGAAAGCAGCCTGGTGGACATTGGCGACCTGGATATTGCCGGCACGTCCGTGGCTCGCCAGCACGACGCTGAAGTCGACAGCCTGGAGCAGGCCATGGAAGATTACGAGAAAGCGCTGCTGGAAAAGCTGTACGTCAATTACCCCTCTACCCGGCAACTCGCCAGCCGCCTGCAGACCTCGCATACCGCCATTGCCCATCGCTTGCGCAAATACGGCATCCCCAACAAGTCGTAAAAGCGACCTGTAACCGTACTGAAAGCGCTACAGCGTAATGATTTCGCTACAGCCGGTGCCGGGACACGCTCTGCAAGGCTTTGATCCTCTTAGGCTTTTTTTCCCTTCATCGAACTGTAGCGATTTCGCTACAGCATTCGGCTGCCCATTCTTTTTAAAAATAGCTAACTTATTGATTTTTATAATAAAAATTAAATGTGGCCGTGTTTTTGCTATTGCCTTCCTCATTCAAGCTCTGCCCAGCATGAGCATTCAATCGCGTCCACCGGACAACCCTGTCCCCCCGAGGAATTTCCATGAGCGAGTTGCGTTTTACTGAAGACCACGAATGGCTGCGTGCCGAAGCGGATGGCAGCGTGACGGTCGGCATCACCGCTTTTGCGCAAAACGCGTTGGGCGATGTGGTTTTCGTGCAGCTCCCGGAGCTTCAAAACTATGACAAGGGCGCTGAAGCAGCGACCGTTGAATCTGTCAAAGCTGCCAGCGGCGTCTACATGCCTTTGGACGGGGAAGTGGTTGAAATCAACCCCGCTCTCGATAGCAGCCCTGAACTGGTCAACGAAGACCCGCTGGGCGAAGGCTGGTTCTTCCGCTTCATCCCGGCAGACGCCGCCGCCGTAGCCCAACTGCTCGATCAAGACGCCTACGACCGTCTGATCAAAGCCAACGCCGACGCCTGAGGAACTGCCATGACCAACCAGATCAACCTCAGCACCGACAACGAATTCATCGCCCGCCACATCGGCCCACGTCAGGCCGATGAACAAGCCATGCTCACTACCCTGGGCTTCGATTCCCTCGAAGCACTGAGCGCCAGCGTGATCCCGGACAGCATCAAGGGCACCAGCGTGCTCGACATGCCGGCCGGCCAGAGCGAAGCCGATGCCCTGGCGGCCATCAAGGCCATCGCCAGCCAGAACCAGCTGTTCAAGACCTACATAGGCCAGGGTTACTACAACACCCACACCCCGGCGCCGATCCTGCGCAACCTGCTGGAAAATCCGGCCTGGTACACCGCCTACACCCCGTACCAGCCAGAAATTTCCCAGGGTCGCCTGGAAGCGCTGCTCAACTTCCAAACCCTGATCAGCGACCTGACCGGCCTGCCGATCGCCAACGCTTCCTTGCTCGACGAAGCCACCGCCGCTGCCGAAGCCATGACCTTCTGCAAGCGCCTGAGCAAGAACAAGGGCAGCCACGCCTTTTTCGCCTCCAGCCATTGCCACCCGCAAACCCTGGATGTACTGCGCACCCGCGCCGAGCCACTGGGCATTGAGATCGTGGTCGGCGACGAGCGTAAACTGACCGACGTCAGCGCTTTCTTCGGCGCCCTGCTGCAATACCCGGCCAGCAACGGCGATCTGTTCGACTACCGCGAGCTGGTCGAGCGCTTCCACGCGGCCAACGCCCTGGTGGCGGTTGCCGCCGACCTGCTGGCCCTGACCCTGCTGACCCCGCCCGGCGAATTCGGTGCCGACGTCGCCATCGGCAGCGCCCAGCGTTTCGGCGTGCCACTGGGCTTCGGTGGCCCGCATGCGGCCTATTTCTCCACCCGCGATGCGTTCAAGCGCGATATGCCGGGCCGTCTGGTCGGCGTATCCATCGACCGCTTCGGCAAGCCGGCCTACCGCCTGGCCATGCAGACCCGCGAACAACATATCCGCCGCGAAAAGGCCACCAGCAACATCTGCACCGCGCAGGTCCTGCTGGCCAACATCGCCAGCATGTACGCGGTGTATCACGGTCCGCAGGGCCTGCAGCAGATTGCCCGGCGCACCCACCAGCTGACCGCGATCCTGGCCAAGGGCCTGGTCGCCCTGGGCGTGACCGTCGAGCAGGAACACTTCTTCGACACCCTGACCCTGAGCACCGGCAGCGCCACCGCCGCCCTGCACGTCAAGGCTCGTGACCAACAGCTCAACCTGCGTGAGATCGACGCCCAACGCCTGGGCCTGTCCCTGGACGAAACCAGCCGTCAGGCCGATGTCGAAGCCCTGTGGCAGTTGTTTGCAAGCGCAGGTCAGGCAATGCCTGACTTCGCCGCCCTGGCCGCCAGCGTTGAATCGCGTATTCCGCAAACGCTGGTGCGTGGTTCGGCCATTCTCAGCCACCCGGTATTCAACCGTTATCACTCCGAAACCGAGCTGATGCGCTACCTGCGTCGCCTGGCCGACAAGGACCTGGCCCTGGACCGCACCATGATCCCGCTGGGCTCGTGCACCATGAAGCTCAACGCCGCCAGCGAAATGATCCCGGTGACCTGGGCCGAATTCGGCAACCTGCACCCCTTCGCTCCGGCCGAACAGAGCAAGGGCTATCAGCTGCTGACCGACGAACTGGAAGCGATGCTCTGCGCTGCTACCGGCTATGACGCCGTGTCCCTGCAGCCCAACGCCGGCTCCCAGGGCGAGTACGCCGGTTTGCTGGCGATCCGTGCCTACCACCAGAGCCGTGGCGATGATCGCCGCGACATCTGCCTGATCCCGTCTTCGGCCCACGGCACCAACCCGGCAACCGCGCACATGGCCGGTATGCGCGTGGTGGTCACCGCCTGCGACGCCCGTGGCAACGTCGACATCGAAGACCTGCGCGCCAAGGCCATCGAGCACCGCGAACACCTCGCCGCGCTGATGATCACCTACCCGTCGACCCATGGCGTGTTCGAGGAAGGCATCCGCGAAATCTGCGCGATCATCCATGACAACGGCGGCCAGGTGTACATCGACGGCGCCAACATGAACGCCATGGTCGGCCTCTGCGCACCGGGCAAGTTCGGCGGCGACGTTTCGCACCTGAACCTGCACAAGACCTTCTGCATCCCACACGGCGGTGGCGGCCCGGGCGTCGGCCCGATCGGCGTCAAATCGCACCTGGCACCGTTCCTGCCTGGCCACGGCCACATGGAGCGCAAGGAAGGCGCGGTCTGTGCAGCACCATTCGGCAGCGCCAGCATCCTGCCGATCACCTGGATGTACATCCGCATGATGGGCGGCGAAGGTCTCAAGCGTGCCTCGCAACTGGCGATCCTCAACGCCAACTACATTGCCCGCCGTCTGGAAGAGCACTTCCCGGTTCTGTACTCGGGCAGCAACGGCCTGGTTGCGCACGAATGCATCCTCGACCTGCGCCCGCTCAAGGACAGCAGCGGCATCAGCGTCGACGACGTGGCCAAGCGCCTGATCGACTTCGGCTTCCACGCCCCGACCATGTCCTTCCCGGTCGCCGGCACACTGATGATCGAGCCGACCGAAAGTGAGTCCAAGCAAGAACTGGATCGCTTCTGCGACGCGATGATCTGTATCCGCGAAGAAATCCGCGCGGTCGAGAACGGCACCCTGGACAAGGACGACAACCCGCTCAAGAACGCCCCGCACACCGCAGCGGAACTGGCCGGCGAGTGGGCTCACCCCTACAGCCGCGAGCAGGCGGTGTTCCCGCTGGCGTCCCTGGTCGAAGGCAAGTACTGGCCACCGGTCGGTCGCGTCGACAACGTGTTTGGCGACCGTAATCTGGTTTGCGCCTGCCCGTCGATCGAGAGCTATCAGGACGTCTGAGGCTCACGGGCTACTAAACTGTATTGATTGGTAGGCCGTCATCGCGGGCAAGCCCGCTCCCACAGTGGACTGTGTCGCACCATAGATCCCTTGTGGGAGCTGGCTTGCCAGCGATCTACCGCGCAGCGGTAGCCAAAACAAGAAACCGGAGAACAACCATGTCTTTAAGTGTGTTCGACCTGTTCAAAATCGGCATCGGCCCCTCCAGCTCCCATACCGTCGGTCCGATGCGCGCAGCAGTGCGCTTCGTCGAAGGTTTGCGTCGTGAAGGGCTGCTCGCCGCAACCACCTGCATCAAGGTCGAGCTCTACGGCTCGCTCGGCGCCACCGGCAAGGGCCACGGCAGCGATAAGGCCGTACTTCTGGGCCTTGAAGGTGAACACCCGGATACCGTGAATACCGAGAACATCGCCGAACGCCTGCAGGAAATCCGCAGCAGCGGGCGCTTGAACCTGCTCGGTGAACACACCATCGAATTCAACGAAAAGCTTCACCTGGCGATGATCCGCAAGCCCTTGGCCTACCACCCCAATGGCATGATCTTCCGCGCCTTCGACGCCCCCGGCCTGCAAATCAGAAGCCGCGAGTACTACTCGGTGGGCGGTGGCTTCGTGGTCGATGAAGATGCCGCCGGCGCCGATCGCATCGTCGAGGACAGCACCCCGCTGACCTTTCCGTTCAAGAGTGCCAAGGACCTGCTTGGCCACTGCACGACCTATGGCCTGTCCATCAGCCAGGTGATGCTGGCCAACGAGAGCGCCTGGCGCCCCGAAGCCGAAACCCGCGCCGGCCTGTTGAAGATCTGGCAAGTGATGCAGGACTGCGTCGCAGCCGGTTGTCGCAATGAAGGGATTCTGCCCGGCGGCTTGAAGGTCAAGCGACGCGCAGCGGCCTTGCATCGGCAGTTGTGCGAACACCCCGAAGCCGCGCTGCGCGATGCGTTGTCAGTGCTCGACTGGGTCAATTTGTATGCCCTGGCCGTCAACGAAGAAAACGCCAACGGCGGTCGCGTGGTGACGGCACCGACCAACGGCGCCGCCGGCATCATCCCGGCGGTGCTGCATTACTACATGCGCTTTATCCCGGGCGCCAACGAGGACGGCGTGGTGCGCTTTCTGCTCACGGCGGCGGCCATCGGTATTCTCTACAAGGAAAACGCCTCGATCTCGGGCGCCGAAGTCGGCTGCCAGGGTGAAGTCGGGGTGGCCTGCTCGATGGCCGCCGGTGGCTTGTGCGAAGTGCTCGGCGGGACCGTGCAGCAAGTGGAAAACGCCGCCGAAATCGGCATGGAACACAACCTCGGGCTGACCTGCGACCCGATTGGCGGGCTGGTCCAGGTGCCCTGCATCGAGCGCAATGCCATGGGCTCGGTGAAAGCCATCAACGCGGTGCGCATGGCCCTGCGCGGGGACGGTCAGCACTACGTCTCCCTCGACAAGGTGATCCGTACCATGCGCCAGACCGGCGCCGACATGAAAAGTAAATACAAGGAGACCGCCCGCGGCGGTCTGGCCGTCAACATCATCGAATGCTGACACCCGAACAAACTTTCAAGGAGTCACGAATGTCCACCGAACAACTGCTGCAAACCCCGCTGCATGCCCTGCACCTGGAGTTGGAGGCCCGCATGGTGCCCTTTGCCGGCTACGACATGCCGGTCCAGTACCCGCTGGGCGTGATGAAAGAACACTTGCATACCCGCGAGCAGGCCGGCTTGTTCGATGTGTCGCACATGGGCCAGATCCGCCTGGTCGGCGCCAATGCCGCCAGGGCGCTGGAAAGCCTGGTGCCGGTCGATATCATCGACCTGCCGGTGGGCATGCAGCGCTATGCGCTGTTCACCAATGAAAACGGCGGCATTCTCGACGACCTGATGGTCGCCAACCTGGGCAACGACGAACTGTTTCTGGTGGTCAACGCCGCCTGCAAGGATCAGGACCTGGCTCACCTGCGCAAGCACCTGGGCGACCAGTGCCAGGTTCAGCCACTGTTCGAGGAACGCGCCCTGCTCGCCCTGCAAGGGCCGGCCGCGGTGAAGGTGCTCGAGCGCCTGGCCCCTGAGGTGGCGAAGATGACGTTCATGCAGTTCGCCAGCGTGCCGCTGCTGGGCGTCGATTGCTATGTCAGCCGCTCCGGTTACACCGGCGAAGACGGCTTTGAAATCTCCGTACCGGCCGCCAGTGCCGAAGCCCTGGCCCGTCGTCTGCTCGCCGAACCCGAAGTCGCCCCGATCGGCCTCGGCGCTCGCGACTCGCTGCGCCTGGAAGCCGGCCTGTGCCTGTATGGCCATGACATGAATAACGAGACCACCCCGATCGAGGCAAGCCTGCTCTGGGCCATTTCCAAGGCCCGGCGTGCCGATGGCGTACGTGCCGCCGGCTTCCCGGGTGCCGAGAAAATCTTTGCCCAGCAACAAGCCGGAGTCGCCCGCAAGCGCGTCGGTCTGTTGCCGCTGGAGCGTACGCCGGTGCGTGAAGGCGCCGAGATCGTCGATGAGCAAGACAACGTCATCGGCCACGTCTGCAGCGGCGGCTATGGGCCTACCCTGACAGGCCCCGTGGCCATGGGTTACCTGGACGCCGCGCATACCGCACTGGACACGCCGGTCTGGGCCATGGTGCGTGGCAAGCGCGTTGCCATGAAGGTCAGCAAGATGCCGTTCGTGCCTCAGCGTTACTACCGCGGCTGACACCGAAAACCGGCCTTGGGCGGTGGCACGAGAAGCGCGTTTGCTCTCACGCCATCGCCACGAAAAGGTTTGCGCGATTCGTTATCGAAAGTGTTTTATAAAAATCGAAAACAGGCGAAAAAACCATTCGGAATGAGCATTGAAAAAAACATCCGAATGGGGTCTAAAAGGTAGAAAACCAGCGGTCTTCAGGGCTTGTTTTTGCTCCCGAAGTTGGCGTAGAGTTTCCCCACTGTGTTTGCATGGGTCGCTATGGTTCGTGACCTGGGCAGTAGCTAAGATTTGCTACAACCCGTTCTGCGTCTCTTACTTTCCTGCAACCCAGCCCAGTACTCTTTCATGTGAAAGAAGCTGTCACTAATTCTAAGTTTCAAGGAAATAAGCTATGTCGCAACGTCAGAGCGGTACCGTCAAGTGGTTTAACGACGAGAAAGGTTTTGGTTTTATCACTCCAGAAAGCGGTCCGGATCTGTTCGTGCATTTCCGCGCTATTCAGGGCAACGGCTTCAAGAGCCTGAAAGAAGGTCAGAAAGTGACTTTCGTAGCTGTGCAAGGCCAGAAAGGCATGCAAGCTGACGAAGTTCAAGCCGAAGGCTGATTCGTCCCCACAAAAAAGCCCCTGCTGACAGCAGCAGGGGCTTTTTTGTGCCTGCGATTCCGTAGAATAGGCGTTTTTGATCGCACGGAGAGCTCCCTCGTCATGCCGAAACACCTCTTGCACCCACAGGGTGATTTCCCTGCCGCAGGCCTGCCCCGTCGCCTGGCAGCGATGTTCTACGACTTCTTGCTGTGCACCGCGCTGCTGATGGTCACCACCCTGGTCTACAAACTGATTCAGATGGCCTTCATCGGCGAAGCCCGCCTGCGCGAGCTGTCTGAAGCCGGCGCCCTGGATGGCGACCCGCTGCTGTCGACTATTCTGCTGTTCGTGCTGTTCGGCTTCTTCGCCAAGTTCTGGACCCATGCCGGGCAGACGCTGGGGATGCAGGTGTGGGGTATCCGCGTGCAGAACGCCGACGGCACCGCCATCAGCCTGTGGCAGGCCCTGCTGCGTTTTGTCGTCGCCATCGCTTCGTGGCTATGCCTGGGGCTGGGGTTTTTCTGGGTGTTGATCGACAAGCAGAAACGCAGCTGGCATGACATTTATTCCGACAGCCAGCTGGTGCGGATACCTAAGAAAACCAAATAATTGCGGTGACCCTATCGCTGGCAAGCCAGCTCCCACAAAGGTGCAGTCGAATCCCTGTGGGAGCTGGCTTGCCAGCGATCGAGTGCGAAGCGCTCGCGATGTGGATCAACCCGCCCGGCGCAACA
The DNA here is from genome assembly GCF_024741815.1 of Pseudomonas sp. LS1212. Taxonomy (NCBI): domain Bacteria; kingdom Pseudomonadati; phylum Pseudomonadota; class Gammaproteobacteria; order Pseudomonadales; family Pseudomonadaceae; genus Pseudomonas; species Pseudomonas sp. LS1212. The sequence goes on along the minus strand of NZ_CP102951.1, from coordinate 1,080,034 downwards.
ACCAGACCCCGGCCAACGCGCAAACCCCCGCCGGTATCACCACCGCCAGCAGCGGCGAAAAGCCGAACACCTGGCTCGAAGGCCCCAGCAGGTCCTGGACGATACGGAACACGAAACCCACCAGCACACCGGTAAACACGCGCTGGCCAAGCGTCACCGAGCGCAGCGGGCCGAAGATGAAGGAAATGGCCATCAACACCAGCGCTGCCGTCACCAACGGCTGCAGGACCTTGGTCCAGAACGCCAGCCAGTAACGCTCATTGTTCAGGCCCTGGTCGGACAGGTAATGGATATAGCTCCACAAGCCGGTGATCGACAGGGATTCAGGTGCCAATACCACCGTGCTGAGCAATTGCGGCGTCAGCGCCACTTCCCAGCGTTCCGCGGCGGCCTTGATGACCTCAGTGCTGTCACCGCGAAAGTGGGTGGTCGTCACGTCGGTCAGGTTCCAGTGATCGGTATCGTACTGGGCCTTGCGCGCGAAGCTGGAGGTCAGCAGGTGACGCTCGCCGTCGAAGCGATAGCGGGTGACACCGTAAAGCAGGCCATTGGGCTGCACGGTGTTGATGTGCACGAACTCGTCACCCTGGCGGTGCCACAAGCCCCGCTTGGCCGTCTGCGCCTCGCCCCCGCCTTGCGCCAGCGACCGCGCGGCCTGGGCCTTGTTCTCGCTCACCGGCGCCAGGTACTCGCCAATCAGGATCCCGACCAGCATCAGCACCAGCATCGGCTTCATCACTGCCCAGACGATGCGACCGATCGAAACCCCGGCCGCCCGCATGATGGTCAGCTCACTGTGGCTGGCCAAGTTGCCCAGGCCAATCAGGCAGCCGATCAGCCCGGCCATCGGCAGCATGTCGTACAGGCGACGCGGCGCGGTCAGCAGTACGAAGCTGCTGGCATCCCACAAGGTGTAGGAATCGCTGACGTCACCCATCTCATCGATGAAGGCAAACAGCGAGGCCAGGCCCAGGATGACCCCGAGCACGGCGAGGATCGCCAGGAAGACGCTCTCGCCGATGTAACGATCGAGCTTACCCACGGGCCACCTCCGCACGACGGCTGGCACGCTTGAGCTGCATCGGCTCCCAGTACATCAACCCCAGGCCGATGGCCAGGAACAGACCGTGGACCCACCACAGGCCCAACTCAATCGGCAGTTTGCCTTTTTCCAGCGCGCCACGGGCAGCGATCAGCATTGTCAGATAAGCCATGTACAGAAGAATTGCCGGCAGCAGTTTGAGGAAACGGCCCTGGCGCGGATTGACTCGCGACAGCGGTACCGCCATCAGGGTCACGATGAAGACCAGCAGCGGCAACGACAGGCGCCATTGCAACTCGGCGCGTTCGCGGCGTGCGTCACTGGCGAACAACTGCGTCGTGGGGATGGCTTCACGGTCGGTGATGTCTTCGCTGACCTCAGGCTTGGGCAGCAACACGCCATAGGTGTCGTACTTGATGGCACGGTAATCGGCCTGGCCGGGGTTGCCATCGTAGCGGTAGCCGTTTTCCAGGATCAGGTAGCGGTTGCCGTCGGCACTCAACTCCTGGCGACCTTTCTCGGCGACCAGCACCGAAATGCCGCGATCCTTGCCTTTATCCTTGGAAATACGCTTCTCGGAGATGAACACCCCACCCAACTGCCCGCGGTCTTCGGAAAGCTGCTCGGTGTAGGTCACCCGCGTGCCATCACGCAGGTTCTGGAAGCGCCCCGGCACCAGCGTGTCGAACTCGGTCAGCGCGTCCTGCTGGTTGATGATCTGCGCCACCTGCGCGACCCCTTGCGGAGCCAGGCTCAAGCTCAGCCAGGCAACCAGCACGGCCACGATCGCAGCCGGGGCCATGGTAAAGGCCAACAGCCGCCGCTGGCTCATGCCGGTGGCCGAAAGCACGGTCATCTCGCTTTCCAGGTACAGCCGTCCATATGCCAGCAGAATCCCGAGGAACAGGCCCAGCGGCAGGATCAGTTGCAGAAAACCGGGCAGGCGAAAGCCCATGATCATGAACAGCACGCCCGGATCGAGCACGCCTTGCGCTGCTTGGGCCAGGTATTTGATGAAGCGCCCACTCATGATGATTACCAGCAATACAGCGCTGACAGCGCTCAAGGTAACCAGGACCTCGCGGGACAGATAACGGAAAACGATCAAACCAGACACTCCAGGGTTGTCAGGCTCAGGCGGCCAAACAAGGAAAACATAGCAGCCACAATAGTTGTCGGCGCGTGAACACGAGCCACCGAAAAAGTTGGAGCATTATCCTGTGATTGAACGTGCCTGTCACTTGGCACTCTCAAGGCAGCGCTTCAGGCCACATTGCAGGGTTGTCAGCCTCCGCAAGGAAGGCTCAAACTGGCAGCTTTGTCGCGCTGGCGTGCTATCACGCCGCCATTTCACTCGCATTAATAGACAATGCGAAAACTGACAGTTCATTCGGGGACCCGGAAATGGAATTGGTTGTAAAAAGCGTAGCTGCAGAAACGTTGAAAGCCGCCACCCTGGTGGTCGCAGTCGGCGAAGGCCGCAAGCTGGGCGCCACCGCCAGCAAACTCGATGAACTGAGCGGCGGCGCGATCAGTGCCGTACTCAAGCGTGGCGACCTGGCCGGCAAGGCCGGCCAGACCCTGCTGCTTCACAGCCTGCCCAACCTCAAGGCCGAGCGCGTACTGCTGATCGGTACCGGCAAGGATGTCGAACTGGGCGACCGTGCCTGGCGCAAGCTTGCCGTCGCCGCATTGAACGTGCTCAACAGCCTGGGTGGTGGCGATGCCGCGCTGGCGCTCGACGAATTGACCGTCAAGGGCCGTGATGCCTATGGCAAGGCCCGCCTGTTGGCCGAGACCCTGCTGGACGGCGAATATGTATTCGATCGTTTCAAAAGCCAGAAAGCCGAAAAACGCGCCCTGAAAAAAATCACCCTGCTGACCGGCAAAACCAACCAGGCCGACGTCGAGCGCGCGGTCAAGCATGCCCAGGCCATCGCCATCGGCATGAGTTTCACCCGCGACCTGGGCAACCTGCCGCCGAACCTGTGCCACCCAAGCTTCCTGGCCGAACAGGCCAAGGACCTGGGCAAGGGGCAAAAGAACCTCAAGGTGGAAGTCCACGACGAGAAAAAGCTCAAGGAACTGGGCATGGGCGCCTTCCTCGCCGTAGGCCAGGGCAGCGAGCAACCACCACGGTTGATCGTGCTGAACTACCAGGGCGGCAAAAAGAACGAGAAACCTGTCGTACTGGTCGGCAAGGGCATCACCTTCGACACCGGCGGCATCAGCCTCAAGCCGGGCGCCGGCATGGACGAAATGAAGTACGACATGTGCGGTGCCGCCAGCGTGCTGGGCACACTGCGTGCGGTGCTCGAACTGCAACTGCCGATCAACCTGGTGGGCCTGCTGGCCTGCGCCGAGAACATGCCGAGCGGTAATGCCACGCGCCCCGGCGACATCGTCAGCACCATGAGCGGCCAGACCGTGGAAATCCTCAACACCGACGCCGAAGGTCGCCTGGTGCTGTGCGATACCCTGACCTACGCCGAGCGCTTCAAGCCCCAGGCCGTGATCGACATCGCCACCCTGACCGGCGCCTGCGTGGTCGCTTTGGGCGGCCATACCACGGGCCTGATGGGCAACGACGACGACCTGATCGAGCAACTGCTAAGCGCCGGCAAGCGTGCCGATGACCGCGCCTGGCAGCTGCCTTTGTTCGACGAGTACCAGGAGCAGCTGGACAGCCCGTTCGCCGACATCGCCAACATCGGCGGGCCCAAGGGCGGCGCCATCACCGCCGGTTGCTTCCTGTCGCGCTTCACCAGGGACTACCAGTGGGCGCACCTGGACATCGCCGGCACGGCCTGGATCAGCGGCGGCAAGGACAAGGGTGCCACCGGTCGTCCGGTGCCGCTGTTGACCCAATACCTGCTCGATCGCGCCAACGCCTGAAACTGATCGAACCGGCTGCGCCACCATGAAGCGCAGCCGGATCGCGGAAGGGATATGACCAAAGTCGATTTCTACATTCTTCCCAGTGCGTCGCCCGAGGCGCGCCTGGATTTTGCCTGCAAGCTCACTGAAAAAGCCTGGCGCCTGGGGCATCGTGTCTACCTGCACTGCAGTGATGCCGCACAGCGCGACGAACTCGATGCGCGCCTCTGGAGTTTCAAGGGCGAGAGCTTCATCCCGCACAGCGCCGCCGAAGACGATCCGGATGCCGTGATCGGCCTGGGCATCGGCCCCGATGCCGGGTCGCATCAGGATCTGCTGGTGAATCTGGGCCTGAGCATCCCGCCCTTCTTCAAGCACTTTGCCCGCGTGGCCGAAGTGGTCGTCGAAGACCCTGCTATCCGTCAGGCAGCACGGGAGAGTTTCCGTTTCTACCGTGAACAGGGATATCCTCTGCAGGATCACCGCCTACAGCGACTCTGAGTTCAAGATGGACAATCCAAACGCATCCCCCAAGTCCGTGCACCTGCTGGACGACCTCGAGTCGATCCGCCAACTGCTCGGCGATGACACATTGCAACCGCCGCTGTTGACCGAAACGGTCGAGGGTAGCGACCAGATTCCCATGTTGTTCGAGCAGATCGACGAACCGGTGGTCACGCCGCCACCGCCTCCACCTGCGCCGCCCAAGGTCGAACCCAAGGTCGAAGCCCGGCCGGACCCGATCGCCAAGCGCCAGGAAGCATTGCTGCACCTGGATGTCGAGCTGCGCGCTGCTGCACAGTTGATCATGCAGGACGTGATCGACGATTTTGCGCCGCATATCGAGAACGAGATCAAGCGGCGGCTGGATGTGCGGATGGAGTGGTTGCTCAGTCAGTATCCGGAATAAGCGGCCTTTCAGGCCGCATCGCTGGCAAGCCAGCTCCCACAGAGATCGCCGCAGACCTCTGTGGGAACTGGCTTGCCGGCGATAGGGCCAGTCGCCACAACATTTATCCCACCTGCCATCACCTCGCTCTACGCCCCGCGCCTCTTCCCCGTTATACTTGTCGGCTTTCCTGAATTAATGCCATAGGGTCCCGCCGCGCATGGATAAGACCTACCAGCCGCACGCCATTGAAACTTCCTGGTACCAGACCTGGGAGTCCGAGAATTATTTCGCCCCGCAAGGCGCGGGCGACTCGTACACCATCATGATCCCGCCGCCGAACGTCACCGGCAGCCTGCACATGGGCCATGGTTTCAACAACGCGATCATGGACGCCCTGATCCGTTTCCGCCGCATGCAGGGCCGCAACACCCTGTGGCAGCCAGGCACCGACCACGCCGGTATCGCCACGCAGATGCTGGTCGAGCGCCAGCTCGAAGCGCAAGGCCAGAACCGCCACGACCTGGGCCGGGAAAAATTCCTCGAGAAAGTCTGGGAGTGGAAGGACCAGTCCGGTGGCGACATCAGCCGGCAGATCCGCCGCCTGGGCTCGTCCGTGGACTGGAGCCGCGAGCGCTTCACCATGGACGACGGCCTGTCGGAAGCGGTCAAGGAAGCCTTCGTGCGCCTGCACGAAGACGGCCTGATCTACCGCGGCAAGCGCCTGGTCAACTGGGACACCAAGCTGCACACGGCGATCTCCGACCTGGAAGTGGAAAACCACGACGAGAAAGGCCACCTGTGGAACCTGCGCTACCCGCTGGCCGACGGCGTCAAGACCGCTGATGGCCAGGACCACCTGATCGTCGCCACCACTCGCCCGGAAACCATGCTCGGCGACGCCGCCGTGGCCGTGAACCCGGAAGACGAGCGCTACAAGGCCCTGATCGGCAAGTTCGTCGAACTGCCACTGGTTGGTCGCCGCATCCCGATCATCGCCGACGAATACTGCGACCCGGAATTCGGCACCGGCTGCGTGAAGATCACCCCGGCCCACGACTTCAACGACTACGAAGTCGGCAAGCGCCACAACCTGCCGCTGATCAACATCTTCGACAAGAATGCCAACGTGCTGCCTGCGGCCCATGTGTTCAACCTCGACGGCAGCCTCAATGAAGAGATCGACGGCACCCTGCCAGCCGAATACGCTGGCCTGGACCGCTTCCAGGCGCGCCGCGAGATCGTTGCCGCCTTCGAAGAAGCCGGCCTGCTGGTCAGCGTCGACGACCACGCCCTGAAAGTGCCGAAAGGCGACCGCTCCGGCACCATCATCGAGCCGTGGCTGACCGACCAGTGGTACGTCTCCACCAAACCGCTGGCAGAACCTGCCATCGCCGCCGTGGAAGATGGCCGCATCGCCTTCGTGCCCAAGCAATACGAAAACATGTACTTCTCCTGGATGCGCGACATTCAGGACTGGTGCATCAGCCGCCAGCTGTGGTGGGGCCACCGGATTCCGGCCTGGTACGACGAGTCGGGCAAAGTCTACGTCGGCCGCGACGAAGCCGAAGTGCGTGCCAAGCACAACCTCGGCCCGGACATCGCGCTGCAACAGGACAACGACGTTCTCGACACCTGGTTCAGCTCGGGCCTGTGGACCTTCTCCACCCTGGGCTGGCCGCAGCAGACCGACTTCCTCAAGACCTTCCACTCCACCGACGTGCTGGTCACCGGCTTCGACATCATTTTCTTCTGGGTCGCCCGGATGATCATGCTCACCATGCACCTGGTGAAGAACGAAGACGGCACCCCGCAGGTACCGTTCAAGACCGTCTACGTGCATGGCCTGGTACGTGATGGCCAGGGCCAGAAGATGTCCAAGTCCAAGGGCAACGTCCTGGACCCGCTGGACATCATCGACGGCATCGAGCTCGAAGCCCTGGTGCAGAAACGCACCACCGGCATGATGCAGCCGCAACTGGCCAAGAAGATCGAGAAGCAGACCCGCCAGGAGTTCGCCGAGGGCATCGCCAGCTACGGCACCGACGCCCTGCGTTTCACCTTCTGCTCGCTGGCTTCGACCGGTCGCGACATCAAGTTCGACATGGGCCGCGTCGAAGGCTACCGCAACTTCTGCAACAAGATCTGGAACGCTGCCCGCTACGTGTTGGACAAAGGCGAAGATTGCGGCCAGAACGGCGAAGCCTACGAGTTGTCGCTGGCCGACCGCTGGATCATCTCGCAGCTGCAGCGCACCGAAGCCGAAGTGACCCGCCAACTGGATCAGTTCCGTTTCGACCTGGCCTCCCAGGCGCTCTACGAGTTCATCTGGAACCAGTACTGCGACTGGTACCTGGAGCTGTCCAAACCGGTACTGTGGGACGAGAACGCGCCGATCGAGCGCCAGCGCGGCACCCGTCGCACCCTGGTGCGCGTACTGGAAGTGGCCCTGCGCCTGGCGCATCCGTTCATGCCGTTCATCACCGAAGAGATCTGGCAGCGCCTGGCGCCGCTGGCTGGTACTCCGGGCAAGACCATCATGCTGCAGCCATGGCCAGTGGCCGTGGAAGAGCGCATCGATCCTGCCGCCGAAGACGACATCGAATGGCTCAAGGGCCTGATGCTGAGCGTGCGCAACATCCGTGGCGAAATGAACATCGGCCCGGGCAAGCCGCTGCAATTGTTCCTCAAGAACACCGGCAGCGAAGACCAGCGTCGCCTGAGCGAAAACGAAGTGCTGCTCAAGAAACTGGCCAAACTCGAATCGATCACCGTGCTGGCCGAAGGCGCCGAAGCGCCGCTGAGCGCCACTGCGCTGGTCGGTGAGATGGAAGTGCTGGTGCCAATGGCCGGGCTGATCGACAAGGGCGCCGAACTGGCCCGCCTGGACAAGGAAATCCAGCGCCTGCAAGGCGAAGTGCAACGCGTGGGCGGCAAGCTGTCCAACGCCGCCTTCGTCGACAAGGCGCCGCCACAGGTCATCGACAAGGAACGCGCCAAACTGGCCGAGGCCGAACAGGCCCTGGGCAAACTGGCCGAGCAGCATGCGCGGATTGCTAGCCTGTAATTTACGCAAGCTTCAGTAACGCTATCGCGGGCAAGCGGATCGCCGCCCGGCCCGCTCCCACAGGAGGTGTATATTCCTTGTGGGAGCGGGCTTTGCTCTTTGTGGGAGCGGGCTTGCCCGCGATGCGATCTACCGGACACATCACACGCCATGACCACCCCCAACAAACCCACCCTACACCCGCGCAACCGCCACCAAGGCCGTTACGACTTCCCCCATCTGATCAAAAGCAGCCCGGAACTGGGCCAGTACGTGATCCTCAACCCCTACGGCAAGGAAAGCATCGACTTCGCCAACCCGGCGGCGGTCAAGGTCTTCAACCGTGCCCTGCTCAAGGCCTTGTACGGCATCAACCACTGGGATATCCCGGCCGATTACCTGTGCCCGCCAATTCCGGGCCGGGCCGATTACCTGCACTTTCTCGCCGACCTGCTCGCCGAATGCAACGCTGGCGTGATCCCGCGTGGTGCCAGCGTGCGTGCGCTGGACGTGGGCGTGGGCGCCAACTGCGTCTATCCCTTGCTCGGCCATAGCGATTACCGCTGGCAATTCCTGGGTTCGGATATCGACCCTGTTGCCCTGGCGTCGGCCAAGGCCATCGTCCAGGCCAACGGGCTCGCCAAAGCTATCGGCCTGCGTCAGCAAGCCAATCGCAAGCACATCCTGCTCGGCCTGCTGCAAAGCGACGAACGTTTCGACCTGACCCTGTGCAACCCACCCTTCCATGCGTCACTGGAAGAAGCCACCCGTGGCAGCCAGCGCAAATGGCGGGCGCTGGGCAAGGCCGACCCCAAGCGCAAGTTGCCGGTGCTGAATTTCGGCGGCCGGGGCAACGAACTGTGGTGCGAAGGCGGCGAGATCCGCTTTGTCAGCCAATTGATCAATGAAAGCGCGCAGGTGGGCCAACAGGTGTTCTGGTTCAGCACCCTGGTATCCAAGGCTTCCAACCTGCCGGGCATCCAGGCTGCGCTGAAGAAGGCCGGGGCGCTGGAAACCCGAGTCGTGGAGATGGGTCAGGGGCAAAAACAAAGCCGCTTCGTCGCCTGGACCTTCCTCGACAAGACGCAGCAACAAACCTGGCGGCAACTGCGCTGGGCGCAGAAGGCATAAAAAAAACCGCGCCCGAGGTGAATCAGGCGCGGTTTTTTGGAGCTGCTTACAATTACTTGTTTACAGCATCGGTCAGCACTTTGGCTGGTACGAACTTTACGACTTTCTTTGCAGCGATTTCGATGGCAGCGCCAGTCGAAGGGTTGCGGCCAGTACGGGCAGGACGTTCAGTGATTTTCAGTTTGCCAATGCCTGGCAGAGTGATTTCACTGCCATTTTCCAGTTGATCAGCAACGATCTGGCCGAGCTGCTCGAGAGCATTGCGCGCGGTGGTTTTCGGCGCGTCGATAGCTTCAGCGATATCGGCGATCAGTTGGTCTTTGGTCAATGCCATGGTGGTGTTCCTTCCCTATCAAATTCAGTTGGATTGCAGAGTGCTACGTCAGCCATCAACGCCAATCGCGGATGTAGATACTAAAAAACGCGTTTGGTTCGACGCGACAGCAGCGGCCTGCCAGCTATGCGCCTTTGTAGGGCGCTAGACGGGCGCAAAACTACCATACAGACAGATAAATATCCGCCATAACCTGGCCATTTGCTCAGGAATATCAGGGTTTTGAGCGAAAAATAACCGAATTTCCGCCCAACTCGCCCTTTCGGTAACACCATCACACAGCCCAAAGGCCCAGCTGGGTTACACTTGGCGACTTTGCAGCGCGGCAAAGCGTCCTGGCCGCCATCACCTTTTGAACGCCGAGAAGCCCATGCCGATCCGTCATTGCATCGTCCACCTGATCGACAAGAAACCCGATGGCACCCCTGCGGTGCTGCACGCCCGCGATTCGGAACTGGCCGAGTCTGCGGCCATCGAAAACCTGTTGGCCGACCTCAACGACAGCTACAACGCCAAACAGGGTAAAGCCTGGGGGCTGTTCCATGCCGAGTCCGGCGCGCACCCGTTCAGCGGCTGGCTCAAGGAATACCTGGACGGCGGCAAGGACTTCACCGCGTTCAGCCGCGTGGCGGTCGAACACCTGCAAAAGTTGATGGAAGAGTCCAACCTGTCAGTGGGCGGCCACGTATTGTTCGCCCACTACCAACAAGGCATGACCGACTACCTGGCCATCGCCCTGCTGCACCACAGCGAAGGCGTGGCGGTGAACGCCGAGCTGGATGTGACCCCGTCCCGCCACCTGGACCTGGGCCAGTTGCACCTGGCCGCGCGCATCAACATCTCCGAGTGGCAGAACAACAAGCAGTCCAGGCAGTACATCTCTTTCATCAAGGGCAAGAACGGCAAGAAGGTCTCGGAATACTTCCGCGACTTCATCGGCTGCCAGGAAGGCGTCGACGGCCCGGGCGAAACCCGCACCCTGCTCAAGGCCTTCAGCGACTTCGTCGAAAGCGAAGACCTGCCCGAAGAAGCCGCCCGCGAAAAAACCCAGGCCCTGGTCGACTACGCCACCGGCCAGACCAAAATGGGCGAACCCGTGGGCCTGGAAGAACTCTCCGGCCTGATCGACGAAGACCGCCCACGGGCCTTCTACGATCACATCCGCAACAAGGATTACGGGCTGTCGCCGGAGATCCCGGCGGATAAGCGCACGCTCAACCAGTTCCGCCGCTTCACCGGGCGGGCCGAAGGTTTGTCGATCAGCTTCGAGGCGCATTTGCTCGGTTCGAAGATCGAGTACGACGAGCAAGCCGGTACCCTGATCATCAAGGGCCTGCCGACGCAATTGACCGACCAGCTGAAGCGCCGCAAGGACTGAAGCAATGCCGTGTGGGAGCGGTTGGGGGGCATTGCGACTGGCCGCGATGGCCCGCAAAACGCCCTGCCTGACTCCAGACAAACGGTAGTATTCCAGGCAAAAACCTGTCATTTATGACAGTAGTCTGCCGAGGTTGGAAACTCCATCCTTAGGTCAGGAACGATAGGGGGCGATCATGGATGGTTTTCATAGATCACGTCACGACAGGCTGTGTTTGTTCGCACTGTTCATCAGCCTGCAGTGCGCACCTGTACTTGCAGTAACCCAGCCCGCCCCGGCTCTCGACAAGACTACTTTCATAAACCAGCTGCTCGATCAGATGACCCCGGAAGAAAAAATCGGGCAGCTGCGTCAACGCTTTGCCAGTTCAGCAATGCCCGAACCCGAGGTACTACAGAGCATTGCCGCCGGAAAAACCGGGGCAATGTTCGGAATGGCGCCTCGCCCGGTGATCCGCGCCCTGCAGGACGCCGCGGTAAAACAGAGTCGTTTGAAAATCCCGCTGTTTTTTGGCTACGACGTGATCCATGGTCACAGAACCATCTTCCCGATCAACCTCGCATTGGCCTCCAGTTGGGATATGGATGCTATCGCCGTGAGCGGTCGTATCGCGGCCAAGGAGGCCAGTGCGGACGGGTTGGACATGACGTTTGCCCCCATGGTCGATATCAGCCGTGACCCGCGTTGGGGACGCATTTCGGAAGGCTTTGGCGAGGACACCTACCTTGTTTCCCGGATCGCCGGGGTAATGACCAAGGCATTTCAAGGCGAGGCCCCAAGCGCACCCGGCAGCATCATGGCCTGCGTCAAGCATTTTGCGTTGTACGGGGCTGTCGAAGGCGGTCGCGACTACAACAGCACAGACATGAGCCCGGTCCGCATGTACCAGGATTATCTACCCCCTTACCGCGCTGCCATCGACGCGGGCGCCGGTTCGATGATGGTTGCCTTGACCACGGTCAATGGCGTGCCGGCCACCGCCAATGACTGGCTGTTGCAGGATCTGCTGCGCAAGGACTGGGGCTTCAAGGGGCTGACCCTCAGTGATCATGGCGCTGTTGCCGAGTTGATTGAGCATGGTGTGGCCCGCGATGGAAGGCAGGCGGCCAAAGCGGCAATCAAAGCGGGTATCGACATGAGCATGAGCGATACTTTCTACGGGCAGGAATTGCCTGGCCTGCTGCTATCCGGGGAAGTTTCCCGACAAGAAATCGATAACGCCGTACGCCAGGTGCTGGTGGCCAAGTATGACATGGGCCTCTTTGCAGACCCTTACCGACGCATAGGCAGTGCCAATGACGACCCGATCGACAGCCATGCCGAAAGTCGCCTGCATAGAGCACAAGCCCGCGAAGTGGCACGCAAGACACTGGTATTGCTGAAAAACAGCAACGACACCTTGCCCTTGAAGAAACAAGGCACCATCGCCCTTGTCGGCCCCCTGGCCAAAAACCCGGTCGACATCCTCGGCAGCTGGCATGCCAGCGGGCAGCCATCCCAGTCAGTGACCGTTTACGATGGCCTGGCAAGCGCCTTGCACAACAAGGCCACCCTCCTCTATGCGCGAGGGGCAAACATCATCGAAGACAAAACGAGCATCGACAAACTGGCAGATGGCAACGTCGAAATCGACCCCCGCCCGGCAACGCAAATGCTTGAACAAGCACTTGATGTGGCCCGGCAAGCCGATGTGGTGGTCGCCGTGCTTGGCGAATCGCGTGGCATGACCCACGAAGCAGCGAGCAGGACCAACCTGAGCCTCCCGGGTCGCCAGAGCGAACTGCTGGCTGCGCTGAAAGCCACCGGAAAACCGTTGGTGCTGGTATTGATGAACGGTCGCCCATTGTCGATTGGCAAAGAGCATGACCTGGCCGACGCAGTGCTGGAAACCTGGTTCAGCGGCACCGAAGGCGGTAACGCAATTGCCGATGTGCTGTTGGGTGACTACAACCCTTCCGGCAAGTTGCCGATTACCTTCCCGCGCTCGGTGGGGCAAATTCCCACTTACTACAATCATCTGAATACAGGCAGGCCGCTCACACCCGGTGCGTCAGCCATTTATACGTCGCAATACTTCGACCTGCCTCACAGCCCGTTGTACCCGTTCGGTTATGGCCTGAGCTACACCGATTTCAGCCTGTCCGACATCACGTTATCCACCCAACGCTTGAGCGCCGATAACACACTCGAGGCCAGCATCAAGGTTAAAAACACGGGCACTCGCGATGGCGAAACGGTTGTGCAGCTGTATATCCAGGACGTTTCAGCCTCCATCAGCAGGCCTGTGAAGGAACTGAAAGACTTCCAGAAAATCATGCTCAAGGCCGGCGAAGAACGCACCCTGCATTTCACCGTCGATGAGCATGACCTGAAATTCTACAACTCGCGCTTGCAGTACGCCGCAGAACCCGGTGAGTTCAACCTGCAAATCGGCCTGGATTCTCAAAACGTGAAGCAGCAGCGCTTCGAATGGCAATGAGTTTCTTATGCACCCGCTGCCTCAGCGCGCCTCTACCTTGAAGCCAAACCGCGGAAAGTGCACATGCACCACCCCGGCCCGTTCATCCTCGCGGCGTAGAATCAACTCCTCGACCCCGGCAAACACCAACTCCCCTTCCACCGGATCCACGCCATAGTCGGTCGCGGCAATCGACACCCGATCACCAGCCTTGAAACCATTGAGCTCATTGAAGGCCTCTTCCGGCAAGGGCGCCGGTTGAGCATCGCACGCAATCGCCAGGGCTTCTTCGCTACTGAGCTCGCTATAGGCGCCGTGACCGAAGCCCAGCACGCGCCCCAGCCACGCATGCACGGCCGGGTGCGCATCGACCAAGGGCGCCGTCACCGGCGTGCCCTTGAGGAACCACAACGGATGGGCCATGGCGAAGTCGGCAATCGACGGCTCGCCGAACAGGTAGTCGCCCTCCTCACGCTGCAGTTGTTGCTCCAGCCGCGCCATGATCGTCGGCCACTGGTGTTTGGCCTGCTCGGCGGACAGACGCTGGGCACTGCCGCCACTGAACAGCGCCTTTCGGTCGTCGATAAAGGCCTTGACCGCTTCGGGAGGCAGGCGGGCAAAACGCACGGCAACCGATTCGGGTTGGAACACCAGGCTTACCGCATGCTGGAACACCACCGAATCGGCCCAGGCGGCGAAGGCGGCAGTGGTCATTTCCTGGCCTTCGGGGAAGAGCGCAGGCAAGGCTTTTTCCTGGTCCAGGCGGCGGGCGATCAGAGCGGTGTCGCAATAGATATCAGCCCCGACCTGCAACACCGGCGTCTTGCGATAACCACCGGTCAATGCCGTCAGGTCCGGTTTGGGCATGACCGGCGAGATCAGGACAGAACGCCACGATGCCCCCTTGAAGCCCAGCAGCAGGCGGGCTTTTTCGGCAAAGGGTGAAGTGGGGTAGTGATGCAGGATCAGATCGGTCATCTTGGGCTCCGTCACATGAAGGTATGCTTTGAGCTTACCCTTGGCGTTTGCAGAAGCCTACCCGCTCAAGCCGATAACGACTCATCAGGTTCGCTGATCGGCGTGAACGACGCGACCAGGGCTTCCTTGGCGCTTTTTCTGAGTTTTTTGATCAAGCGCTCTTGCCGAAGGGCTTCCCCCTTGTCGCCACAGGCTTCGACATAAACCAGTGCCACTGCCGGGCTCGAGCAAAAAAATCGCGCACCCTTGCCACGCTGGTGGGCGGCGAAGCGGCGCTGAGGATCATCGCTGATGCCGCAGTACAAGGAACCGTTGGCGGCGCGGACCAGGTAAACACTCCACGCCTTGCTGGCGGGGCTGGATGAGGTGCAGGGGCTGGAGTCAGTCATGGAGCAAATGGGCACAAGGCGCTAAAGGCTTCAGCTTAACGTCTCTGCCGTCGAGCTGAACAGACTGTTAAAGATATTTGATCAATAGCTACGCTCAAAGCCCGACAGCGCAAGGCTTTCACGGCTAAAACAGTAGGCTTCAGCCCTAATGGCCTGAAAAAAATTCCAGAGAAAAACACCACTACCGTTTGACATATTTTACGGCTTTGGCAGACTGGTGCGCAGGTTCCGGCCACTATCAGGCCGGCTCGGGCAGACGACCATAGCGCCAGCGCACTCCGGACAACGCTTCGGATGCAGCTTCCAGCCAGGGGTGTTGCCCAAGCCGCTCGTCCTGCGAGCGACAGTACGGAACCTGTTGAAACAGGCCACGAGCGCCTGCAAAAACCACGACAGGCCCAGCCTGTCACCAAGGTGACGTATGTCAAACAGCAATACTGCAAACCCTGCCAAGAAAACCCGTAAACCCGTAGTACTGATGTCCATGGGCGCCCAGGAGCGCAAAGGGCACGCCTACCAGGTCATGACCCACAAATACATCACGCCGCTGGTGGATATCGCCGGCTGCGTCGCCGTATTGGCGCCGACCTGCTGTGGCACCGAAGACCTCGATCAATACCTGGACCTGGTCGACGGCGTATACCTGACCGGTGCCGGCAGCAACATCGACCCTGCCCTGTATGGCCAGGACAACCTGACCCCGGAAAAGGCCCAGGACCGCGACCGCGACCTGTTCGACATTCCGCTGGTTCGTGCTGCCATCGCCCGTGGCCTGCCGATTCTGGGTGTCTGCCGTGGCATGCAGGAAATCAACGTGGCACTCGGTGGCGACATCTACCAGAAGGTCTACGCCGAAGATGGCTTCAACGATCACCGTGAAGACACCGACGAGCCTGTCGACATGCAGTACGCCGAGAGCCACAGCGTGAACCTGGTGCCCGGCACCTGGTTCGCCGAACTGATGGGCACCGACTCGATCAAGGTCAACTCGCTGCACGGCCAGGGCATCAAGACCCTGGGCGAAGGCCTGGCACCGCTGGCCCATGCCGAAGACGGACTGATCGAAGCCATCCATGCGCCCGACCTGCCGCAGTTTACCTGCGCGGTGCAGTGGCACCCGGAATGGCAAGCTACGAGCAACCCGGATTCGGTGAAACTGTTCTCCGCCTTCGGCGAAGCCTGCCGCAAGCGCGTTGCAGAAAGCGTTTAACGCCCCGCCTGGAACGCGCGCAGCCCTTTGAGCGCCTGCTGGTGCACCTTGCCTTGCACCAGCGGCGTCCATCCCAGCAGCAGGCCCTTGGCCCCCAAGGCCTTAGTCGCTGCCCGGCTTCATTCCTCTTCCTCGATGATCAGTCGAGAACTATCGCCTCCTGAGAGGCGTTAGTCGAGATACAAGCCGCTGCCGCAGGCTGCGCTGAGACCCGAAGGGGCTCCGGCGGTCGTCAGAATCTGCGCCCGCTACGCGGTCGAGCGCAGCCTTCGGCGCATTCGATGAGGGTGGTGGCGTGGAGCAAGGCGTCTTCGGCGGGAATGCCGGCGCGCACGGCGAACAGTGGTTGGCCGTTGCTGTCGAGGGTGCCGAAGGGTTTTTCGATGGTGGTGAGTGCAGGGGTGGAAGTTGGCGGATCGGGGACGATTTTTATCATTTTTTCAGCCTCGGTATGGTGAAGCCGCCTACCGATCGCTGCGAAACGAATAAAGGTGGCAGCTATACGCGGGTTCGCAGACCGAGACAGAGGCAACTCGGCGCACCCGAAGATGCCCCACGTACAGCCGCCATAACAAAGTTCCAGCTATAAAAATGCCGAATCTCGGAAATGAACGCTGTAATGCCTTCTGTAACCAGGGCTGCGAAACCCGGTCGTTGAATTGGCAACGACTGGGCAACACTAACTACCCGGAAACACAGGCGCAACAGCGTTTGAGGCGGGCTGATTATGATTGGGAAATGGCGTTCGCGAAATAAAGAAATTGCCTACAGTTGTATCGCTATCGCTGGCAAGCCAGCTCCCACAGGGGGGGTTGAGGCGGACCCGCGATTTGTGGACCCCAGCGATCTTCTGTGGGAGCTGGCTTGCCAGCGATGCAGCCAACTCGGTCTCAAACCTTTTCGCTTTCAACCCGCACATAAAGCGCCCGCCCCGCCCCCAACCCGGCAACGATGGCACCCACCCCGATCACCCCAAAAATCCACCCCAGCGCATCCCAGCCGCCGGTCATGTCATGGACGATTCCCACGGCAAACGGCCCCATCGACGCCAGCGTATAGCCAATGCCCTGGGCCATGCCCGAAAGGTTCGCCGCCACATGGGAATCACGTGAGCGCAGCACGATCAGGGTCAAGGCCAGGCTGAAGGTAGCGCCCTGCCCCAGCCCAAGCACCACAGCCCAGCCCCACAGCCCTTCGATCGGTGCATAGAGACAGCCGAACAGCCCGGCCAAGGTCAGCAGCATCACAATCAGGATCGCCGGACGCTGGTCACGCCCACGGGTCGCCAGCCACGGCGCAGTGAGCGAGCTTGCCAGTTGCACTATCACCGAACCGGACAATACCAGCCCGGCCTCGGTCGCCGTCAGGCCACGACTGATCAGAATCGATGGCAACCAGCCAAACACGATGTAGGCCAGCGAGGATTGCAGCCCCATGTACAGCGTGACCTGCCACGCCAGCGGATCACGGAACAACCCGCGTACCCGATACGCCACTTGATGCGCACCATGCCCTTGCTTGGCTTGCGGCAACCAGAACAGCGCCGCGACCAGCGCCGGCAGCAGCCAGAAACCCAGCCCCATCGCCCAACTGTCGCCCAGATGCTCGCTCAACGGCACCGTGGCACCGGCCGCCATCGCCGCGCCCAGGCACAGCGCCATGGTGTAGACCCCGGTCATGGTCCCGGCCTGCTGGGCGAAATCCCGTTTGACGATGCCCGGCAAGAGCACGCCGATCACGCCGATACTGGCCCCGGCGAGGATGCTCCCGGCGAACAGCCCGACTGAGCCCAACGAGCTGCGCAAGGCGATGCCCGCGGCTAGCATCACGAGGATCCCCAGGACCACCCGCTCACTGCCAAATCGCCGCGCCAGCACTGGCGCCAACGGCGCGAACAAGCCCAGGCAGAGCACTGGCAATGTGGTCAGCAAGCCAGCCTGCGCGGCGCTCAGGCCAAGGCTTTGCGACACATCGCTGAGCAGCGGGGCCATGCTCGACAAGGCCGGGCGCAGGTTCAACGCCACCAGAATCAAGCCCAGCAACAGCAACCAGGGGCGCTTGAGCACGACCGGCTGTTGTTGCACCTGTTCATCATCGGCTTCGCAGTCGATCAACAGTTCGTCGAGCTCGGGGGACGGCCGGCTGCTGGTGGCAGGTGTAGCGTTATCAGGCATGGTTATCTCGGGTCAGGGTTCATCAATCAAGGTCCGGCACAGCGTCTTGGCCCGCTCCGGGTCACGCTGTTCGACGGCCTCGAGCATGTCCACGTGCAGGTCGAAGACCGACTGCCGCCGTGGTCCATGGCTCAGGCTATGGCGCACGGCTGCCCCGACCACGCTGGAGAAATAGCGGTACAACTCGCTCAGGGTCGGGTTGTGCGCGGCATCGACCAGCCGGCGGTGAAACACCAGGTCGCAGGCGATGTAGCAATCCAGGTCGTGGTGGTAGTGCGCTTGGCTCTCTTTCAGCGCTTCGCGCAGGCCTTGCAGGTCTTGCTCGGTACGCCGCAGGGCGGCCAGGCCGATGGCTTCGGCTTCGATGATGTGCCGGGTTTCCCGGGCGTGCTCCAGCGAGCAGCTGGACAAGGCTTTGATGGTGTCGAGCGGGTCGACGTTGCCGCGCAAGTAGCTGCCATCGCCCTGGCGTATTTCGATCAGGCCGGTGAACGCCAGTACGCGCATGGCTTCACGCACGGTGTTGCGGCTGATGCCTAGTTCGCTGGCCAGCTCCGGTTCGGTCGGCAGGCGCTGGCCGATGGTCCAGGCGCCGTTGTTGATGCGCTGGCGTAGTTGCTCCAGGGCCTGGTCGACGAGGGAGCGTTTGATGAGGGGGGTTGGCATGGGTTCTCGCTTAACATCCAATCATAGGATGAATTTGCAGGAAAGGTTAATCGCAAATTGGACAGGAGGCAAATTGCGGAGCCCATTGCGACCGCTTCGCGCTCGAGCGCAGCCTGCGGCAGCGGCTACACCGTCCACGTCATGCCGACCCATGTAGCCGCTGCCGCAGGCTGCGCTCGACCGCGAAGCGGTCGCAGCAATCGGCCAGACAAACAAAAAGCCCGGAACAAGTCCGGGCTTCTTCAGTACATACGCTGGATCAATGCAAAATCTGGCTCAAGAACAACTTCGTCCGCTCATTCTGCGGATTATCGAAGAAGTCATGGGGCGCCGCCTGCTCAATGATCTCCCCTCTGTCCATGAAAATCACCCGGTTCGCCACCGTCCGGGCAAAGCCCATTTCGTGGGTCACGCAGAGCATGGTCATGCCGTCTTCGGCCAGGCTGACCATGGTGTCGAGTACTTCCTTGACCATTTCCGGGTCGAGCGCGGAGGTGGGCTCGTCGAACAGCATGATCTTGGGTTTCATGCACAGGGCACGGGCAATCGCTACCCGCTGCTGCTGGCCACCGGACAACTGCCCCGGGTATTTGTTGGCCTGCTCGGGAATGCGCACGCGCTCAAGGTAGTGCATGGCAATTTCCTCGGCCTTGCGCTTGGGCATCTTGCGCACCCACATCGGTGCCAGGGTGCAGTTCTGCAAAATGGTCAGGTGCGGGAACAGGTTGAAGTGCTGGAACACCATGCCCACTTCGCGGCGGATGGCCTCGATCTGCTTGAGATCGTTGGTCAGCTCTACCCCATCGACCACGATGCGGCCCTGCTGGTGCTCTTCCAGGCGGTTGAGGCAGCGGATAGTGGTCGACTTGCCCGAGCCCGAAGGCCCGCACAGGACAATACGCTCGCCCTGACGCACGTTCAGGTTGATGTCCTTGAGCACGTGGAACTGGCCGTACCACTTGTTCACGCCCTGCATCTGAATAATGCCTTCAGGGCCCACAGGCTGTTTGATCGCTTCACTCATGAGAAAACTCCTAACGCTTGTGGCCTGTATCCAGCTTACGCTCCAGATGCATGGAGTAGCGGGACATACCGAAACAGAAAATCCAGAACACCAGGGCCGCGAACACATAGCCCTCGGTCGCCATGCCCAGCCATGCCGGGTCGGCAGCCGCCTGCTTGACGCTGTTGAGCAAGTCGAACAGGCCGATGATGATGACCAGGCTGGTGTCCTTGAACAGGGCGATGAAGGTGTTGACGATGCCGGGGATCACCAGCTTCAGGGCTTGCGGCAGAATCACCAGGCCCATGCTGCGCCAGTAGCCCAGGCCCATGGCCGCAGCCGCTTCATACTGGCCCTTGGGGATGGCCTGCAGGCCGCCGCGCACCACCTCGGCGATGTACGCCGACTGGAACAGGATTACGCCGATCAGCGCGCGCAGCAGCTTGTCGAAGCTCATGCCTTCAGGCAGGAACAACGGCAGCATGACCGAGGACATGAACAGCACGGTGATCAACGGCACGCCGCGCCAGAACTCGATGAAGGTCACGCAGACCACGCGAATGGCCGGCATCTTCGAGCGTCGCCCCAGCGCCAGCAGAATGCCCAGCGGCAAGGCACCGACAATGCCCACGGTGGCAATCACCAGGGTCAGCATCAGGCCGCCCCACTGGCTGGTCGGCACCGTCTCCAGGCCCAGGTACCCCCCGTGCAGCAAGGTATAGGCCAGGATCGGGTAGATCACCAGGAAGCTCAGCCCGTAAATGGCCTTGTGCGGGAAGCGGTTGACGAACAACGGCGCCACGCCAATGATCGCCAGCCACACGGTCAGGTCCACGCGCCAGCGCAGGCCTGTCGGGTAGTAACCGTACATGAACTGGCCGAAACGCTGCTGGATGAATACCCAGCAGGCGCCTTCCTTGGTGCAGTCGGCACGGGTGGTGCCGACCCAGTTGGCATCGAGGATCGCCCACTGCAGCAGCGGCGGCACGATCAACCAGATCAGGTAGATCGCGAACAGGGTCAGCAGGGTGTTCATCCAGCTGGAGAACAGGTGAGCGCGCATCCAGGCCACCGCACCAACGCTGGTTTTCGGGGCGGGCATGTCGGGTTTGAAAGTATGAGTCGTCATGCGCTTCTCCTCACCGCTCGATCAGCGCAATGCGCTTGTTGTACCAGTTCATCAACAGCGAAATGCTGATGCTGATTGCCAGGTACACACTCATGGTGATGGCAATGACTTCGATGGCCTGGCCGGTCTGGTTCAGCACCGTGCCGGCAAACAGCGAAACCATGTCCGGGTAACCGATACCGGCGGCCAGCGAAGAGTTCTTCGCCAGGTTCAGGTATTGGCTGGTCAGTGGCGGGATAATCACGCGCAGTGCCTGCGGCACGATCACCTTGCGCAGGGTCGGCCCTGTGCGCAACCCGAGCGAGCGCGCCGCCTCGGTCTGGCCGTGGCTGACGGACTTGATCCCCGAGCGCACGATTTCCGCAATAAAGGCTGCGGTGTAGCAGGTCAGGGCAATGGTCAAGGCCAGCAGCTCAGGGATCAGTACCCAGCCACCCACGAAGTTGAAGCCCTTGAGCTCCGGCACCGCCCAATGCAACGGGCTGCCAGCGGCAATGACCGACAGCGCCGGAATCACGATCAGCAACCCCAGCCCGGCCCAGAACTTGTGGAACGGCACGCCCGTGGCTTCAAAGCGCTTGTTGGCCCAACGCACCATCAGCACGACGGCCACGATGGCCACCAGCAGGCTGATCGCGAACGGCCAGAAGCCCTCGGCCATCGACGACGCCGGCATGTTCAGGCCACGGTTGCTGAGGAAAAAGGTATCAGCGATGTTGTGACTGTTACGCGGCCCCGGCAACGGCCCCAGTACTGCGAAGTACCAGAACAGGATCTGCAGCAGCGGCGGAATGTTGCGGAAGGTCTCGATGTAGATGGTGGCCAGCTTGCTGATCACCCAGTTCGGCGACAGCCGCGCCACGCCGATGATGAAACCAAGAATGGTCGCCAGCACGATACCGATGATCGAAACCAGCAAGGTGTTGAGCAGGCCGACCACGAAGACCCGGGCGTAAGTGTCCGATTCAGTGTAGTCGATCAGGTGTTGGGCAATACCGAAGCCGGCACTGCGTTCAAGAAAGCCGAACCCCGAAGTGATGCCGCGATGTTCGAGGTTGGTCTGGGTGTTATCAAACAGATACCAGCCCAGGGAGATCACCGCGACAATCGTGATGATCTGGAATAGCCACGCACGCACACGTGGATCGGTCAGGGAAAAACCCTTGGGTGCGCCGATTTCTTTTTGCATGAAGTGCCCCAGGAAAAATGCAATGAAACAGCGCCTGGCAGCGAGTGCTGCCAGGCGCGGGAACAATCAGCGCACTGGCGGTGCGTACTGAATGCCACCCTGGTTCCACAGCGCATTGAGGCCGCGCTTGATCTTCAGCTCGCTGCCCATGCCGATGTTCTTCTCGAACACTTCGCCATAGTTGCCCACTTGCTTGACGATCTGCACTGCCCAGTCCTTCGGCAGCTTCAGGTCCTTGCCGTATTCGCCGTCAGTACCGAGCAGACGTGCGACGTCCGGGTTCTTGGTGGACTTGGCTTCGGCTTCGACGTTTTTCGAGGTGATGCCCATTTCTTCGGCATTGAGCATGGCGAACAGGGTCCACTTGACGATGGTGAACCACTCTTCGTCGCCTTTGCGCACGACCGGGCCCAGCGGCTCCTTGGAGATCACTTCCGGCAGCACCACGTACTCATCCGGGGCGGCCAGCTTGATGCGCTGTGCATACAACTGAGACTGGTCGGAGGTCAGCACGTCGCAACGGCCGCCTTCGAGCGACTTGGCGCTTTCATCGGAGGTGTCGAAGGTGATGGGGGTGTATTTCAGATTGTTGGAGCGGAAGAAGTCGGAGACGTTCAGCTCGGTGGTGGTACCGGCCTGGATACAGATGGTCGCGCCATCGAGTTCCTTGGCGCTGGAAACGCCGAGCTTCTTGTTCACCAGGAAGCCTACGCCGTCGTAGTAAGTCACGCCGGCGAACATCAGACCCATGCCGGCATCACGCGAGCTGGTCCAGGTGGTGTTGCGCGACAGCACGTCGACTTCACCCGACTGCAGGGCGGTGAAACGCTCCTTGGCGTTCAACTGGCTGAATTTGACTTTGGAGGCATCACCGAAGACCGCTGCAGCCACTGCGTGGCAGACATCGACGTCGATGCCGTTGAGCTTGCCGGTCGAATCCGGTACCGAGAAGCCCGGCAGGCCGTCACTGACGCCGCACTGGATAAAACCTTTCTTCTTGACTGCATCGAGGGTTGCGCCCGCCTGCGCAAAACCGCTGACGCCCAATACCGCTGCTGCAGTCATGACCGCCAGGGTGGATTTCAACATCTTCATTCAAAACCTCCATTTTGCTCTTGTTGTATTCGAGCCCAGACTACGCCGCACCCTTATGGGGCGCATCAGACCCGTGTTGGCTTATTTTTGGGTCAATTGGCGCATAAACGCTGTTCTACGACAGCCTTGGACGGTTGATAGTGTTACCGTCCAAACGCGTATCGTCACATCTCGGGTTTAGTAGCAAAGCGCGTACCACAGTGCACGGCTAAAGCGATTCAGTGCACGTCAAGCGTAAAAGTTGTAGCCTTGCGACATCTTCTTCTCTGATCTAACAAGCGTGCCCGAGGTGGTTGCACCTATTGAGAGCGCATGCACTTTTATGGAGCAGTCATGAGCAATCCAATGATTCTTGAACCGGTAAAAGCAGCCGACGCCTGTGTGATCTGGTTGCACGGCTTGGGGGCCGACCGCTACGACTTCCTGCCGGTGGCCGAAGCCTTGCAGGAAACACTGCTGACCACTCGCTTCGTGTTGCCCCAGGCTCCCAGCCGCGCCGTGACCATCAATGGTGGCTACGAAATGCCCAGCTGGTACGATATTCTGGCCATGAGCCCGGCCCGCGCAATCAACCGCGAGCAACTGGACGAGTCGGCAGACCGGGCCATCGAGTTACTCGAAGAACAACGCGCCAGCGGGATCGACCCTACCCGGATCTTCCTGGCAGGCTTCTCCCAGGGCGGCGCGGTGATACTGCACGCGGCCTTCCTGAAATGGCAGGGCCCGCTGGGTGGCGTGCTGGCGCTGTCCACTTATGCCCCGACCTTCCACGACGACCTGCAACCGTCGGCCAGCCAGCAGCGCGTGCCGGTACTGTGCCTGCACGGCCAGTACGATGAAGTGGTGCAGAACGCCATGGGCCGTACCGCTTATGAGTACTTGAAAAAGTGGGGCGTCACCGTTACCTGGCAGGAATACCCAATGGGGCACGAAGTGTTACCCGAAGAGATCCGCGATATCGGCGCCTGGCTGGCCGAACGCCTCATCTGAGGTACAAACTTCCCGCAGCCCGCAGAGCAATCCACTACGCCGCGCCCGCTTCTTGCTTTACACTGCCCGGCGTACATTCCTTAACCAATTGATGAGATGACCGTGCTCAAAGCACTCAAGAAAATGTTCGGAAAAAGCGAGGCTGAGCAGCTCGCACCCGACACGACTACCCCAGCGACGCAACCTGCCGCCCCCGTTGCCAGCCCACAGCCTGGCCCGACTGCTCAACCCCAGGACAGCGCCAGCCCAACGCCGCGCGCCGAGCCCACGGCTGCCGAACACAAGCGTCGCGAGCGCAAGCCAAAACCTGCGGCCTCGTCGTGGAAGCTGGAACACTTCGCCGTCGAGCCGCAAGAAGGCAAGACGCGCTTTCACGATTTCAAGCTGTCGCCTGAATTGATGCACGCGATCCATGACCTGGGTTTCCCCTACTGCACGCCGATCCAGGCGCAGGTGCTGGGCTTTACCCTCAAGGGCCAGGACGCCATTGGTCGGGCCCAGACCGGCACCGGCAAGACCGCGGCCTTCCTGATTTCGATCATCACCCAGCTGCAACAGACGCCACCGCCCAAAGAGCGCTTCATGGGCGAGCCACGGGCCCTGATCATCGCCCCGACCCGCGAACTGGTGGTCCAGATCGCCAAGGATGCGGCCTCCCTGACCAAGTACACCGGGCTCAATGTCATGACCTTCGTCGGCGGCATGGACTTCGACAAGCAACTCAAGCAGCTCGAGTCCCGCCATTGCGACATTCTGGTGGCCACCCCTGGCCGCCTGCTGGACTTCAACCAGCGCGGCGAAGTGCACCTGGACATGGTCGAAGTGATGGTGCTGGACGAAGCCGACCGCATGCTCGACATGGGCTTCATTCCACAAGTGCGCCAGATCATTCGCCAGACCCCGCCGAAAACCGAGCGCCAGACCCTGCTGTTCTCGGCCACCTTCACCGAAGACGTGATGAACCTGGCCAAACAGTGGACGACAGAGCCGGCAATCGTCGAGATCGAGCCGGAGAACGTTGCCAGCGAAACGGTCGAGCAGCACGTCTACGCCGTCGCCGGCAGCGACAAGTACAAACTCCTGTACAACCTGGTGACCATCAACAAATGGGAACGGGTCATCGTCTTCGCCAACCGCAAGGACGAAGTACGCCGCATCGAAGAGCGCCTGGTACGCGATGGTGTCAATGCCGCGCAACTGTCCGGCGATGTACCGCAGCACAAGCGGATCAAGACCCTGGAGAACTTCCGCGAAGGTCGCATCACCGTGCTGGTGGCAACCGATGTGGCGGGGCGCGGGATTCACATCGAAGGCATCAGCCATGTGATCAACTTCACCCTGCCGGAAGTGCCCGACGATTACGTGCACCGCATCGGCCGTACCGGCCGGGCTGGCACCAGTGGTGTTTCGATCAGCTTTGCCGGTGAAGACGACTCCTACCAGCTGCCGTCGATCGAGGCCCTGCTGGGGCGCAAGATCAACTGCGAGACGCCGCCGACCGAATTGCTCAAGCCGGTGCCGCGTAAGCATCATTGATATCAGGCGAGCGCTTTGCGCTCGATCGCTGGCAAGCCAGCTCCCACAATATTGTGAACACCGCATCCCCCTGTGGGAGCGGGCTTGCCCGCGATAAGGCCCAAAGGGCCTTCTAACTACCCAAAGCGCACCCTCTCGACAGGTTGCGCTTTTTTTTGCTCCCGCGATCTTGCCCATAGAAACTAAAAGTCCATAATGGACAAATTAGTTTCCATGGAGAGTCCAGCATGTCCGCGCCCTACGTGATCGACCAACAGCAAGCCCGCACGCTCCTGTCCCAGCTGGACGTCCCGCAGATCCTGCGCAAGCTGTTCCGGGATCTTGCCGCCGGCCAGGCCGTGCAACCTCCCCAGCAGTTGGTCGAATTCCCCCAGGGCGCCGGTGACTTCATCAACTACGGCGGCGTACTGGCCGAAGACCGTGTCTACGGGGTCAAGACTTCGCCCTACATCGTGCGCAGCGAAGGTGCGCTGGTGACCGCCTGGACCTTGCTGATGTCCATGGACAGCGGCCAACCCTTGCTGCTCTGCGACGCTGGCGAACTGACCATCGCCCGCACCGCCGCCACCACTGCCGTGGCCGTCGATGCGCTCGCCCCGGAAGCGGCCAGACGCCTGACCATTATCGGCAGCGGCCTGATTGCACGCGCGCACCTGCACTATGTCAAAGACCTGCGCAGCTGGGAGGACATCCGCATCTACTCCCCTGCCCTGGCCAACAAAAACGCCGAGGCCCAGGCTCAGCTGAAACAACTCGACCCACGTCTGGAAATCGTCAGCGAGCTGCAACATGCCCTGGTCGATGCCGATGTGATCATGCTTTGCACCTCATCGGCGGCACCGGTCATCGACCCGGCCACCCTGAGCAAACCGGCCCTGATCACGTCCATCAGCACCAACGCCCCGCGCGCCCACGAAGTGCCGCCGCAGGCCTTGAACGCCATGGCCGTCTACTGCGACTATCGCCGCACCACGCCAGGCTCGGCCGGGGAAATGCTGATTGCCGGCGAGCAACACGGCTGGCAAAACGAAGCGATCGTTGGCGACCTGCCGGAACTGTTGAGCGGCAAGGCGCCGCGTCCGGATTATCAACGCCATGCGTTCTTCCGCTCGATCGGCCTGGGCCTGGAAGACATCGCCCTGGCCAACGCACTCTATCGTTTGCAGCACGCCGGTTAACCCTCACGCCAGCAGGAGGACTTCATGCAACAGGCTGACTACATCATCATCGGCGGCGGTATCGCCGGCGCTTCCACCGGTTTCTGGCTGTCGCAGCAGGCGCGGGTGATCGTGCTCGAACGTGAATCGCACCCCGGTTACCACTCCACCGGTCGTTCCGCTGCCCTGTACACCGCAGCCTACGGCACGCCCCAGGTGCGTGCCCTGACCCTGGCCAGCCGGGCGTTCTTCGATGCCCCGCCATCGGGCTTTGCCGAGCATCCGCTGCTGACCCCGCGTGGGGAAATGACCGTGGACTTCACCGGCGACCCCGAAGAGCTTCAACGCCAGTACCAGAGCGCCAAGGCCAGTGTGCCGGAGATGGAACTGCTCAGCGCCGCAGAAGCCTGCGCGCGCCTGCCGATCCTGCGTGCGGAAAAGGTCCATGGCGCGCTGTACGACCCCAGCGCCAGCGATATCGACACCGATGCCCTGCACCAGGGCTACCTGCGCGGCATCCGCCGCAACCAGGGCCAGATCCATACCGACAGCGAAGTCGTGCGCCTGGAGCGCACCGCTGAAGGGCTCTGGCAGGTGCACACGGCCACTGCCAGCTACAGCGCACCGGTACTGATCAACGCCGCCGGCGCCTGGGCCGACACCATCGGCGCACTCGCCGGTGCAGCGCCGCTGGGCCTGCAGCCGAAACGTCGGGCCGCCTTCATATTCGCGCCACCGGAGGGATTGGACATCCACCACTGGCCGATGCTGGTGAGCCTGGACGAATCCTTCTACATGAAGCCCGACGCCGGCATGTTCCTGGGCTCTCCTGCCAATGCCGACCCGGTGGACCCGCACGACGTTCAGCCTGAAGAACTGGACATCGCCATGGGCATCTACCAGATCGAAGAAGCCACCACCCTGAGCATTCGCAGGCCTTCCCGGACCTGGGCCGGGTTGCGCAGCTTCGTCAGTGATGGCGACCTGATTTCCGGCTTCGATCCCAAGGTGCCTGGCTTATACTGGGTTGCCGCTCAAGGTGGCTACGGCATCCAGACCTCGGCGGCCATGGGCCAGGCCAGTGCCGCACTGGTTCAGGGCCAACCACTGCCCGAACACCTGCGTTCGTTCGGCCTGAGTGCCGAGATGCTGTCGCCACGCCGCCTGGAGCAATCGCGCGCCGACGGATGACGTGCACAAGTGTTTGCGGCACACTCGCAGCGCCCTGCAATGCCAGGGCGCTGACGTCGTCTGGAGAATCACCCATGAGCCCATCCCGTCCCGATCCCGCCCTGGAGAATTACCGGGCGATTGCCGACGCCATCGCCACGCTGTTTTTCCCCCACGCCGAAGTGGTGCTGCACGACCTGCGCACGCAAAAGATCGATTACATCGCCAACAATCTGTCCAAGCGGGAGGTTGGCGACGATGCCGCACTGGAGGACATGCTCAGCGAAGAAATCAGCGAACGGAACATTGGCCCCTACGAGAAGCTCAATTGGGATGGCCAGAAAATCCGCTCGCTCAGTACCGTGCTGCGCGATGCCCAGGGTGCGTCGATAGCCGTGCTGTGCATCAACCTGAATATTTCCCTGTTTGAAAATGCCAAGGCCGCGCTGGATCTGTTCCTCTCACCGAGCAAACTGATCCCGCAGCCCGATGCGCTGTTTCGCGACGACTGGCAGGAGCGGATCAACACCTTCCTGCACAGCTGGTTGCGCCAGCGTCAATTGGGCCTGAACCTGCTGACCCGCGAGCACAAGCGAGAGCTGGTCCTGGCGCTGCACGCCGAAGGCGCGTTCCGAGGCAAGAGTGCGGCCAACTATGTGGCCAATGTGCTGGGGATGGGCAGAGCGACGGTGTACAAACACCTGAAAGAACTCAAGGCCTGATTCGCATCAGGCCTTGAGGCCGGCAATCAATCGCCGTAAATGTCCGACTTGAAGTACTTGGACTGAATCTTCTGGTACTCGCCATTGGCACGAATGGCATCGATGGCAGTGTTAAGCTGGGTCACCAGTTCCGTATTGCCCTTGCGCACGGCAATCCCGGCGCCCTCGCCAACGTATTTCGGGTCCTTCAACTCCGGGCCGACGAAGGCATAATCGGCGCCGCGCGGCAGCGACAGAAAGTCATCCAGCGGGATGGTATCGGCGAAAATGGCATCCACACGCCCGGATGCCAGGTCCATGTAGATTTCTTCGTTGTTGCTGTAGCGCTTGACCTTGATGCCCTTGGGTTCGAAGTTTTCCGTGGCAAAACGGTCCGTGGTAGTAGCGCGCTGCACGCCAACGGTCTTGCCCTTGAGGCTTTCGTACTGGTCATCGACCACCGCGCCTTTCTTCATCACCAGTCTGGACGAGGTGAAGTAGTACTTGTGGGTAAAATCCACCGAGTTCTTGCGCTCGTCGGTGATGGTCATCGACGACAGCGCCGCGTCGATTTTCTTCACTTTCAGCGAAGGGATCAGCCCGTCGAACTCGACCTCTTTCCACTCGCACTTGACCTGCATCTGCGCGCACAGCGCGTTGCCGATGTCGTAGTCGAAGCCGGTGATCTCGCCCTTGTCGGTCTTGGAGGCAAAGGGTGGATAAGCGGCCTCAATGCCAATACGCAGCGTCTTTTCGGCGGCGAACAGACTGCTGCTGGCCAACAGGCTCAGGGCCAGACCGCTGATCAGGGTGAACTTCTTCATGATGGGTCTCTCTCGCTCGTTATTGGAGGTTTGTTGCAAGACAGAAGAAAGTGAAGGCGTGGACGTGCCTGGAATTATTTTGTACTTATAATTCCATCTTGGACTTTTATGTATTGGTCGTCAATCACCGAGAGCGTGTTGCCATCCACGATCCCTGTAGCCGCTGCCGAAGGCTGCGCTCGGCCGCGAAGCGGACGCAAATTTTCGGACCGAATGAAGGTCCTGCGGACCTTAGCGCAGCCTGCGGCAGCGGCTACATGAAAAGGCGTCCGGCGCGAAGGTGAAGGCGTGTGTCAGGAAGGCTTATCCCACCGCCCCGCCGCCGCATGATCACTGTCCCGCCCCTCCACCCACCGCGGCCCTTCCTGGGTATTTTCCTTCTTCCAGAACGGTGCACGGGTCTTGAGGTAGTCCATGACAAAGTTGCAGGCGTCGAACGCCGCCTGGCGATGGGCGCTGGCCACACCCACGAAAACGATCGGTTCACCCGGCTCCAGGGCGCCAATGCGGTGCAGCACCTCGAGCTTGAGCAGCGGCCAGCGCTGCTCAGCCTCGGCGGCGATCTTGCCCAGGGCCTTTTCCGTCATGCCCGGGTAATGCTCGAGAAACATCCCGGCTACTTCCCGGCCGTCATTGAAGTCGCGCACATAGCCGACAAACCCCACTACCGCACCCACGCCGACGTTGGCGTCATGCAGGGCATTGAGCTCGGCGCCTGGGTCGAAGGCCGCCGCTTGCACCCGGATCGCCATGGTCAGCCTCCGGTCACGGTGGGGAAGAATGCCACTTCGTCGCCGTCGGCCAGGGGCTCGGCTACCTGGCAGAGATCCTGGTTGCGTGCGCACATCAGGTTTTGTTCGGCCAACACTTCGAAGGCACCGCCGCGCTCAAGCAAATGCACGCGCAGTTGATCGACAGTGGCAAAGTCTCCTTCGACCACTTCGCCGTCATGACCGATCGCCTCGCGATAACGGGCAAAATACTGAACGTTCAGTTTCATTGCGGATCCACCTGGTAATGCCCGCTCTTGCCGCCCTGCTTCTCCAGCACCCGCACGCTTTCAATGGTCATGCCACGGTCCACGGCCTTGCACATGTCGTAAATGGTTAGCGCGGCCACGCTGGCGGCGGTGAGGGCTTCCATTTCCACGCCGGTCTGCCCGGCCAGCTTGCAGCGGGCGACGATATGCACTGTGTCGGCGCCTTCGGCCTTGAGCTCGACCTTGACGCTGGTGAGCATCAACGGGTGGCACAGCGGGATGAGGTCGCTGGTTTTCTTCGCGGCCTGGATCCCGGCGATCCGCGCCACGGCGAAGACATCACCCTTGGGGTGCTCGCCATCGACGATCATCTGCAGGGTTTGCGGGAGCATGCGTATACGCGCTTCGGCCACGGCTTCGCGGAACGTCACGGCTTTTTCGGTGACGTCGACCATGTTGGCGCGACCTTGGGAATCGAGATGAGTCAGCACAGCCTTACTCCTGATCAGGAGAGGCGATTGTAAACCCGCGAGTCAGATTTTCGCACCTATCAATGTAGGGGCTGGCGTACGTTGCAAAAAGCTGAAGGGACAGGTCTGAGGATGCCTTGATGACCTCGTTGCTCGTCAAGAATCGACAAGGGTTTGTCGCAAGCTTTGATGATTCTTCAACTGAGCAATGCAGCAAGAATAAGTAACCAAATTTTTCGCAAAATAAAAATATCTCCATTTTTTTTAAAGCAGCACACAGAACCACGCCTTTAACTCAATGAAAAACAACAACTAATTAGAGCCTCTTACAATCCCGTTTATTTACACCCATAGACTGTAAGAAACATCACACAAATTACTGGTTGACCCTGTTTCATCATCCATTCACCTTAGCCAAAATTCCAAAAACCATCCCACATCAGCACCGCGCCGCAATCAACTCCCACAAACAAATCTGAGCCAGGAAACTTCAAAAAGGATATTCACAATGACAGACAACACACTAATAAAAATAACGAAAGCAAATATAAGCAACGACGAAATTTCAATATTGGATGGAGCCATACAAATACCAACGCATAATATCATTGAACGTATACACCTCGACAAAAATAGTGCTCTCATTGTTTCAGGAACCTTAATCGAGGGCATAGGCAATATCCATTCGGACATTGACTGCATCGTTCTTTGTGAGGAAAGGCCAAAAGCGAACGATGTCGCACACCATGATCATGCATTGGTGACAGATATAAACTATCACTTCCTTAGCAAAAACGATGACGTTCACAATACGACCGACTTTTACGGAAATAAAGGTCTACACATCGATACGGATTACATAACATTTAGCGAAGTAGAAGATGTCATCCTGAAAATTGAAAACGCCTTCAATGAGGTCGTATCTGACCAACGGTTTCTCTACAGCCCAGCTTTACTGGAAAGAGAAAACAACATCGTTCATCGTTCGCTGACGGGCTGCGTGCTAGTGAACCAGACAAAATTCAACCAACTCAAAAAAAGAATACCTGTTGAGAAGCATCTATATGTAGCTCACCGAGAAAAACTCCCCGTATTTTATGCATTTCAAGATATTCAAGGGTGTTGGCAATCAGGAAACTTATGGATGGGCTGCGAAATAGCCAGAGACTTAATGTTAAAAACAACCATGAGCTTTACATACCTTACTGGCGTAACCAACAAACACCCAAAATGGATATATTCCAATTTGTTTAGAATACGAGGTTTCGAACATATAAAAAACACCTTCTACAGCTTGTCTCGAAAGGGAGCTATCTCAGAGGTTGAATGTCGTCTATTCATAGAAGAAACTCTTGAGTATATAGACACAGTATTTTTAGCCATGCAAGGACTGCTACAAAAGTGTGAAACATACCCCACACTGCAAGAGTCATTAAACGCCTTGAATCATGAGTTCGACAGCAGAAAACACACAGAGCATAAAATATCAACTTGCGAATACTACTTCAGGAAAAAATATTTTGCCGCTGAAGATACCCCTTCCCTTAACAGCTTACTAAAAGAGTGGGGTTAAGCGAATGAATAAAAAGCGAAGCAGTGAAATGCCAGCCTTGATGGCGATAAATGTTGGTAGTTCTTCAATCAAAACAGCAATTTTTTACAATTGCAGTAGAGTTGATGTCAACATCAATTTCATAGGCCTAGCAACTCAAACAATGAAAGCCAAATATAGCCCAGACCTTGAAATCGGTCATGAGTCGTACACATTAAACACTGGCGACGACCTACTTAAAGCAGCAACTGCAGTGCTGAATAAAGTCAAGACAATCATAGCCAAATTAAAATGGCCAACTCCAGACAAAATAGGTCACCGCGTAAAGTTCGCGGGCTTTGGGTTACCCGCCCAACAAGCAACAGAATTTCAAGAACACATATTAGAGTTCAATGACTATTTAAGCTCGAGACATAATAAACTGTGCCTGACTGTTATCCATGAAGCCAAACGATGCTTTCCAGAAGCCATCCAAATAATCGTTAGAGACCAAGCCGTTAACGATCTCTCATTACATGTACAGGAGAGAATTCCTTTCGAAAAATCGCATATAAAAAGATATGGATTATACGCCAGCGGTTATCACGGCCTTGCCATAAAGGCATGCTTGAGAGAAATAAACAAAACCTGCAACACCCAAAATTTTAGCGGCATTATCTGCCACATTGGTTCTGGCGTTAGCGTGTCTGCATTTATCGAGGGCAAAGCTGTATTTAACACCATGCAGTTCGCGGCTTGTGATGGCCCTATTATGCATAATAGATCAGGAACTCAGCCCGCTGGACTGGTACTGAGGATGCTTAAATATGGATTAAATTCAAACCTACTACCTAACATCCTTAACAGGAGAAGTGGCATTTATGGGTTAGCAGATATCTCCCCCAACAACAATATAACGGTAGAAAGCATATTAAACGATAATCAGTTTTATATTGAAAAAGACACATATTTACTCTCTATTGCAACAGAAATTTTTAAGGCAGTATCTTTTGCACCTGCCGCTTCTAACTTCGTCTTCTCGGGAGGGTTAGCGACAAAACATAAATGGCTAGCTCCTGAGTTACTGTACAGAGCTAAAGTCATTGGCATTGAGGCGAAGCACAACTTAAATCATATAATCAAATACGGACAATCTCAACAAAAACAAATTGACGACCTCAATATCACATTAATTGATATTGATGAGCAAGACGCCATCATTTCTGAAATAACGCACCTTGAAAACAAAACCGCAAGTATCAATTTCTCAGATGGCATTTGTGAAGTTCCTGGAACCTCTGTCGGACTAATAAAAGAGGGGCTTGACGGCTGGGGAGAAGGGAAAATCAGCCTTAATTTAGATAACACAGCATTTAACTTTGATGAAAAAAATCTACCAGAAGCCTACATATTCTCAGGAAGTGACAGGGGAGAGTTTTTCGTTAGGTCCATGTTTGCGCGCTCAATGAAAGTACCGTCGATATTTATAAACGACGAAAATCTTGAACCACAAACAATACTCAACAAAAAAATATACTTAGATACGCCTACGAGAACGGCTATTGAATTATGAAAAATGACATTGATTCCTTCTTTGCCGAAATCCAAAAAAAACAGGGTCCCTGGAAAGCAATCTACAACAAATGCTTATCCGTACAAGAAAAATACAAACCACGGCTACTAAGCCACGACTATGCCTTCAACATAAACAAAATAATGGCACATTACGAAAACGGACTATCAACTAGCGCAACCGCCTGGTGCATTATTACGCTTTGTCAATTAAAAACCGACATAGTCAACACCACCAACATCGCCAATAAAAATACCAACAATCAAAACCCACTTGATAGAGACCTGTTGATTGCATTAAACCTACCGGGCGAACACTTGGACGAAGGCAAGATCATTTGGCGATCACTCCGCGATGATTTCTCTTTTAACACATCCCGCAAACTCAATAATAAACTCCTGAAGGAGTTGCGAAGCCACTTTAGCGAAACGCTGGAGAGCTACACTACCCTCAATAGCATAAAAAGACATTCATCGATTTACTGTGACTTATTTTCTTTATTTATCCACTTGATGTATGGCGAACACAACCCCGAAGGTGATTTACATTATTGATGAGGAGCTGAGTCTCATGAAGAACTTTTATACTTTTATAACTGGACAACCCTTTGTGATCCCGGAACAAAAAGCAGCCGGGCGGCGCAAGGCCGCCCGCTGTTGTTTACAGCATGGTTTCGGCGTATTCGGCCAGGATCGAACGCGGCACCCCTTGCAGGGTGATGTGCACACCGTTGGGGAAGTCCTTGAAGCGCTCGGTCAGGTAGGTCAGGCCCGAGCTGGTGGCGGACAGGTAAGGGGTATCGATCTGCGCCAGGTTGCCCAGGCAGATCACTTTGGAGCCGGCGCCGGCACGGGTGATGATGGTTTTCATCTGGTGCGGCGTCAGGTTCTGGCACTCGTCGATCAGGATCAGGCTTTGCTGGAAGCTGCGACCACGAATGTAGTTCAGCGATTTGAACTGCAGCGGCACCTTGCTGAGGATGTAATCGACACTGCCGTGAGTGCTTTCATCATCCATGTGCAGGGCTTCGAGGTTGTCGGTGATGGCGCCGAGCCATGGCTCCATCTTTTCCGCTTCGGTACCGGGCAGGAACCCGATCTCCTGGTCCAGGCCCTGCACGCTGCGGGTCGCGATAATGCGCCGGTAGCGCTTGCTGACCATGGTCTGCTCGATGGCCGCGGCCAGCGCCAGGATGGTCTTGCCCGAGCCGGCCGCACCGGACAGGTTGACCAGGTGGATATCCGGGTCCAGCAGCGCGAACAGGGCCAGCCCCTGATAGATGTCCCGCGGTTTCAGGCCCCAGGCTTCCTGGTGCAACAGCGGCTCCTGGTGCAGGTCGAGCAGCAGCAGTTCATTGGCTTCGATCCCTTTGATCCAGCCGACGAAACCTTGCTCGTCGATGATGAACTCATTGACGTGAACCGCTGGCAGGTTGTCGATCAGCTGCACCCGATGCCAGGTGCGGCCATGGTCCTGGCGGGTATCGACGGTGCTGACCCGATCCCAGAAGGAACCGGTTACGTTGTGGTAGCCACGCGACAGCAGGGAAACGTCATCGACCAACTGGTCGGTGCTGTAATCCTCGGCGTCGATCCCACAGGCACGCGCTTTCAGGCGCATGTTGATGTCTTTGGTCACCAGCACCACGTTCAAGCTCGGGTTGCGGGTGTGCAGGTCGATCAACTGGTTGATTATGATGTTGTCGTTGAGGTGCTCGGGCAACAGGCTGTGGGGCTCTGTGCGGCGGCTCATCAGAATCGACAGCAGGCCTTTTGGGCCACTCTTGCCACGCTGTATCGGGACACCCTGCTCGACGTCTGCAGGGGTGGCATCGCCCAGTGTCTGGTCAATCAGGCGAATGGCCTGACGGCATTCGGCGGCGACTGAATGTTTTCCGTCCTTGAGCTTGTCGAGCTCCTCCAGCACCGTCATCGGGATCGTGACGTGGTGCTCCTCGAAATTCAGCAGCGCGTTCGGATCGTGAATCAGAACGTTGGTATCGAGCACATAAAGGATCGGCTGGTCGGAAGAGGTGGTGCGTCCTTGATCATCCATACTCGGTCACCTTTGTGGGAGCCAGGCGACGCAATACCAGAGCAGTGCTGCGCCGCGAAGTGGCCGCCGTTCCCCAATCCACTTGTGACGGATCGAGGCTGCGAACAAAGAATGGGCCGGGTCAGGACGCCACCTGTGTTGCAGGGTTCGGCGGTCTGTCTTCTTAATACCGCTAAACGTATGACAGAAAAAAGCACTTTGACGCTTTTTTGAAGTTTATTTTTCGCAAGCATGAAAATCACTTGGCGACTGACCAAAGCACCGCTACAGTCAGAGTTCAACCCGTCAGAAATGATCGGTGAAAAATCCTGCCCAACATGCCTAGACCGCTCTATTCAGCGGCTTTCGGCAAAATCCTCACAGTCTTCCCAACCGATCCCGCTTTGCGCCGTTTGCTGCATGAGCCAGGGCACCGCCGTCTGCGCCTTGGCCTGGGTATCGTGGAAGGCAATCACCCCGCGTCGCCACAACAGCATCAGGGTCAAGACCCGCTGGCCAGACTGCTCGGCAGTCACCTGGCTGTTGGTGTCGAGCGCGTCGATGTCCCAAAGTGCCACCTGCAATTGCTGGCTGCTGAAAAAAGCCTGGCTGTCAGCCCCTCGCTGCCCATAGGGCGGGCGAAACAGCGGGACGAAGTTGTCGGGCAGATCGCCCTGCACCTGGGCCACGCTGCGCAGGACCGAATCCTGCCAGTCGCGCCACTGGCTGTGGGAGCGGTATTGCCAGCCCTGCACGCCTACGCACTGGCCCTCGTACAGCGTACGGAGATCGCCGACCGAGGTCCTGTCGCGGCGTTGCTGCACGCTGTTGCCCAGGACGAAGAAGGTTGCGCTCATCTTCTGTCGGCGCAGGTAGTGGGCCAACGCATCGGTGTAACCGCCCACAGGGCCGGGCCCACCGTCGAACGTCAGCAGAAACAGGCGGTCGTTGAGCTCATCACCGTTGCGTTCAAGGTCCGAGTAACGTTCCACCTCACTGGCTATCTGCGGAAACAGTGCTGCCTTGCGCAACTGCTCGTCGAGGTAGCGCTCATGGAACGTCCGGGCAGGTTCGGCCCAGTGCGCATAGAACGAATCGGCGCCCACCTCGAACTTGCCGGCCTGTTCGCGCAGGCCGGGCACATCCTCGATGGCATAGCAGAAGGAGGCATCCTGCCCGCAACTCTGCTGAGCAAAATCGAAGTTCTGCCACAGGCGTTGCCAAAGACGCTGGCGCAGTTGATTGACCGAGACAAGGTTCACCTGCTTGAGCCCCAGGCGCGTGGCCAGGCCGGCTTCATCCAGCGCCTCGCTGGCCAGCAGCGCCCGGGAAAAGGTCAGGATCTCGGCGCGTGAGGCGACGTCGAACAGGGCTGGGGTGTTCAGCTGCTCGGGCCAGGTGCTGCGGTCGATCGTCGCGACCGGCGGCTGTGGGGCGGCCTGGGCGAGGACGCTCAATAATGCGGCAACGAATATGAAAGCGATGCGCAAGACAAGTCTCCGTTTATGCGCGGTGCGCTATTAAGCGGGCTTCGCCCTATCGCGGGCAAGCCCGCTCCCACATTGGATCGATGGAATGCCCTTGTTTTGTGGCCGGCCGCAACCTCTGTGGGAGCTGGCTTGCCAGCGATGCGGCCACCTCAATTCATCGGCTTAAACCCAAACTATCGACACCATAACTGGAGATCATCCCCCATCCCCCCTAAAATCCGCGCCATGCTTAAAGGAGCCTACATATGCTGACGGTGATTTCCCCGGCCAAGACCCTCGACTTTGAAACACCGCCCGTCATTGCGCGGCACACCCAGCCGCAATACCTGGACCATTCCCAGGAACTGATCCTGCAGCTGCGCGAACTGTCGCCGGCGCAGGTCAGCGAGCTGATGCACCTGTCCGACAAGCTCGCCGGCCTCAACGTCGCGCGTTTCGGCAGTTGGACCCCGGCATTCACCCCGGCCAATGCCAAGCAGGCCCTGCTCGCCTTCAAGGGTGATGTTTACACGGGCCTGGACGCCGAAAGCCTCGGCGAAGACGATTTCAGCTATGCCCAGGACCACTTGCGCATGCTTTCGGGCCTGTACGGCCTGCTGCGCCCGCTGGACCTGATGCAACCCTACCGCCTGGAGATGGGTACCAAACTGGCCAATGCCCGTGGCAAGGACCTGTATGCGTTCTGGGGCACGCGCATCAGCGAATGGCTCAACGAAGCCCTGGCAGACCAGGGCGACGACATCCTGCTCAACCTGGCCAGCACCGAATACTTCTCGGCCGTGAAGCGCTCGGCTCTGAATGCGCGAATCATCAACACCGAATTCCGCGACTGGAAGAACGGCCAGTACAAGATCATCAGCTTCTACGCCAAGAAGGCCCGCGGCATGATGAGCCGGTTCGTGATCCAGGAGCAAATCAACGATCCGGAGCAGCTCAAGCAGTTCGATGTGCAGGGGTACCGGTTCAGTGCCGAGCTCTCCAAGCCGGACAATCTGGTGTTTCTGCGCGATCATCCTGAGGAATAAACAGGCCCGCACGTTCTGCGTTCACGACGCTGGAGCGTCTGCCGAGGCATTCCCACGCGTGGGAACGAGTAGCAACTTCCCCCCTTCCTGACCCTGGTTCCCACGCTCTGCGTGGGAATCGCGCCCCTGACGCTCCGCGTCGCAGCCAAATGGCGCCATATCAATGACGCCAATATTTCGACTCCGTATATATGGCCATTTGAAATCTCACCACTCGTAGTTTTTTTATCAACAAATCGATAATTTTTTTCAGTGCTGGCACAAAACTATCTCACACTAGAATGCTCCTTTATATATAGGGGTAAAGCCCGCAAGTGCTATCAGATTGAAAGTACGCAAAGCCGAAGAATTATTAAAAATATCGTCATCCTTTGCGAACGAGCTTCGGAACTAATCTCCTTGAGGACCGCTCATACACACCGTAACGATTCTCTGGCGATCTGTGAGAGATAACTTACATTACGGCCGGAAGGGGCCTGAAAGTTATGTCAGGCAACTTTAACGTCAGGGCTATAGCGATGCCCCATGAAAGTTGAACGCAGGAGATAGCACCCCGAAAGTATCCCTACAAGGCCGCGCCAGCGTCTTCCGAACGCCTCATTATGCACATTAGTGCTTGATATTCATGGCTTTTTTTACAGAAACAAGACAAGCACCCGCATGAGCAGAGAAGCGTTCTGCCATCAACACCGGCTATATCCCAGGGCTTGCCACTACAACAAGGCCAAGTTGCGTAAAACTTGAGTGCACATTCTTAGACACTCAAAACCTATTCTGCCTGCACCCGGCACTTTGACATTAAACCGTCATACTTCCGAGTGCCCGAATGTTGCTGGTTAATTAATCCAGTCCGGCTCTTGTTATTTGAGCCGGCGTGATAAACACATGAGGTGAATGCGATGCGTATCAGCATTTTTGGTTTGGGTTATGTCGGTGCAGTCTGCGCCGGTTGCCTGTCTGCACGGGGCCATGACGTCGTTGGCGTGGATGTTTCCAACACCAAGATCAACCTGATTAACAACGGCAAATCGCCCATTGTCGAACCCGGTCTGGAAGATCTGCTGCAACAGGGCATCAAGAATGGCCGGCTGCGTGGCACCACCAACTTCTCCGCCGCCATTCGCGACACCGACTTGTCGATGATTTGCGTCGGTACACCGAGCAAGAAGAACGGCGATCTGGAACTCAACTACATCGAATCGGTGTGCCGCGAAATTGGTTTCGTCCTGCGTGACAAAGCCACCCGCCACACCATCGTCGTGCGCAGTACCGTACTGCCGGGCACCGTGAAAAGAGCTTGCTCATGGCGATCGCCCTGATGCTGCCCAAAACCATTTTCGACCCCGAGTCGAAGGATTTCATTTTCCTGGTGGGTGCCGTCGGTATCTGGCGCTACTCCATGGGTGCCACGCATTTCGTGCGCGGCATGCTGTTTCTCTACGTGGTCTACCCGCACCTGCGGCGCAAGGTGCGCAAGCTCGGTACCGCGGCTGATCCGTCCCACGTATTTCTGATGGTCACCAGTTTTCGCATCGACGCGCTGACCACCGCCCAGGTCTACAGCTCGGTGATTCGCGAGGCGATCGCCTGTGGCTACCCGACCACCGTGGTCTGCTCGCTGGTGGAAATGTCCGATGAGCTGCTGGTCAAAAGCCTCTGGGCCAAGCTGAACCCGCCTGGCCGGGTCAAGCTGGACTTCGTGCGCATCGCCGGGACCGGCAAGCGCGATGGCCTGGCCTTTGGTTTCCGGGCCATCTCCCGTCACCTGCCGGACGAGAACGCCGTGGTCGCGGTGATCGACGGCGACACCGTGCTCGAAGAGGGCGTGGTACGCAAGACCGTGCCCTGGTTCAAGCTGTTCGGCAATGTCGGCGGCCTGACCACCAACGAATTCTGCGAAGTGCGCGGCGGCTACATCATGAGCGAATGGCACAAGCTGCGCTTCGCCCAGCGTCACATCAACATGTGCTCGATGGCCTTGTCCAAGCGCGTGCTGACCATGACCGGGCGGATGTCGGTGTTCCGCGCCCAGGTGGTGACCAACCCCGAATTCATCGCCGACGTGGAAAGCGACTCGCTGCAGCACTGGCGCCTGGGCCGCTTCAAGTTCCTCACCGGTGACGACAAGTCCAGCTGGTTCAGCCTGATGCGCCTGGGCTACGACACCTTCTACGTGCCGGATGCCGCTATCAACACGGTCGAGCACCCGCCGGAAAAGAGCTTCATCAAGGCCAGCCGCAAATTGATGTACCGCTGGTACGGCAACAACCTGCGGCAGAACTCGCGAGCACTGGGCCTGGGCGTTCGCCGCCTGGGGCTGTTCACCAGCGTGGTGCTGTTCGATCAGCGCGTTTCGATGTGGACCAGCCTGCTGGGCCTGACGGTCGCCGTCATCGCCAGCATCAAGTTCAGCCCGGCCTACCTGCTGGTGTATCTGCTGTGGATCGGCATCACCCGGCTGATCCTCACTTTAATGCTGGTGTGTTCCGGCCACTCCATCGGCCCGGCCTACCCGCTGATCCTTTATTACAACCAGATCGTCGGGGCGATCATGAAGATCTACGTCTTCTTCCGCCTCGACAAACAGTCCTGGACGCGCCAGCCCACTGCCCTCAAGCGTGATCTGGCCAGCTTTCAACAATGGTTCAACACCTGGTCTTCCCGGACCATGACCTTCTCGGCGGCCAGCATTTTCGTTGCTGTGCTGTTCATGGTCGTGTGAGCCGGAACCCGAATGGATTTAAGTAGGAACAACCGCCATGAATACAGCCGTGAACGTCAATGTCGTGCATGAATCCGAAGCCCAGCGCCAACACGCACGGGTCCGGATTCCGGCCAAGCTGCGCTACATAGGCGCCAACCGTGAAACCCTGGACGCACGGCTCGAGGACCTCTCGGCCGGCGGCTTCTGCATCCTCGAGAAGCGCGCCAACGAGTTCGTCCAGGCCGGTGGCTATTTCTGGAACAGCGGCATGTTCCTGTTCCGCGCCAGCCGCTTCCTCGAAGAGCTGAAAAAGCACGACACTGACATCTACGACACCTGCATGCTGACCCTGGAACGCAGCCAGCACGACGGTGACAATATCGAGATCGACGAAGCCACCTTCGCCTGCTGCCCGGACAATTCCATCGACTACGCAGTGATGGAAAAGACCCAGCGCGCCTGCGTGGTGCCGCTCAGCGCAGGCTGGAGTGATGTCGGTTGCTGGTCGTCGCTGTGGGATGTCCACGAAAAGGACCACAACGGCAACGTGACCAAGGGCGATGTGGTGGTGCAGGACAGCCGCAACTGCATGATCCACGGCAATGGCAAGCTGGTCTCGGTGATCGGCCTGGAAAACATAGTGGTCGTCGAAACCAAGGACGCCATGATGATTGCCCACAAGGACAAGGTTCAGGACGTCAAGCAACTGGTCAACACGCTCAATGAGCAGGGCCGGACCGAAACCCAGAACCATTGCGAAGTGTACCGCCCGTGGGGCTCCTACGACTCGGTGGACATGGGCGGGCGCTTCCAGGTCAAGCACATCTCGGTCAAGCCCGGCGCCTGCCTGTCATTGCAGATGCACCACCACCGTGCCGAGCACTGGATCGTGGTCTCGGGCACAGCCGAAGTCACCTGTGACGAAAACGTGTTCCTGCTGACCGAAAACCAGTCGACCTAGATCCCGATCGCCTCGGTGCACCGTCTGCGCAACTCGGGCAAGATCCCGCTGGAGATCATCGAGGTCCGGTCGGGCAGTTACCTGGGCGAAGACGACATCGAACGTTTCGAGGATATCTACGGACGGTCTACGCCGATCGAGCGCGGGATTTCGGTCAAGACGATTGCACAATAATACCCGCTGAAGCTGTACCCGGCCCCTGGCCAGTCCGCTGCGCCCCCTATCCGCAGCGGGTTGGCCGGGGGCTTTTTTGTTAGGATGGCACTATCACACCAGCTGAGGTGCTTGCTTTCATGTTCATCGGCGTCCTGCTTGTCCTGACCTGGTTCGTCCTGCTGCTGCGCTACCCGGCCAAGGCTTTTCCGGTATCGTTGGCGGCCTTGTTCGGCCTGGGCCTGGTCGCGCTCTGGGTCGTCTGGCTGGACAATCGCGAGGCCAGCCAGCTTGCGCGTTTGGAGCTGCGCCTGAGCTATGCACCAAGCAGCAGCAACCCGCAACGTTGCCCGGCGGATCGTCCATTGCTGGTGCAACTGAACAACGGCAACGACGTGCCTCTGCTGGAACTGCGCTGGCGTGTCGCCGCCTATGCCCCCGGCGATACGGTCAACCTCGCGGAAAACATCTACGCTGCCCCCCGTTATCGCGGCCCCGGCGAGCTGCAGGCCGGCGCCAGTTGGGAAGACTGCCTGCCGCTGCCGCCGCTGCGTCCAGGTTACCGCCCACAAACCCTGGAGTTTCGGGCAGAACGCCTGCAAGGCAGCTTCTCCGACTAGTCGGACCTGTCATTTCTGACAGTTACATGTTTCGCCAAATGGGCGTTGAATAAGCGCCAATGGGTCAACATTGTCAGGAGACACAGACGTGAAAGAATTAAAATCCATCAGCGAAGTCGAGGCGCTCCTGGACGCTTCCAGGACCAGATCCTTGCCTGCGGTGGTGCTTGTTTACTCCGATGGCTGTCCTCCCTGCGCCGAGCTTCATCCTAAAGTGGAGAAAGTCGCGCGCGAAAGAACCGATATAGATTTCTACGCCTTCAACGCCGAGAGGTACATGCAGGCGCAGATCGATCCAGAGAAGGCGAACGAAGAACTGACGGTGTTCTTCGCCAGTCTTGAGCTGCAGTTTTTCCCGACCCAAATCTTCATTCCCCGCACGGGCAGATATGAGCTAGTGCCCGGAACAAAGCAGGAAATAATCGATAAGGCGCTGGCTAGACTGCTATGACCCGGCTTGTCGTATGATCAGCGCTTCCTGACACCATCCTGATCAAAAGGCCAGCCCCATGCCAATCGCTCTCATCACCGGTTGCTCCAGCGGCATTGGCCGCGCCTTGGCCGACGCATTCAAAGATGCCGGCTACGAGGTCTGGGCCACGGGCCGCAAGCCCGAGGATGTTGCCCAGCTGGCGACCGCCGGTTTTGTCGCCCGCCAATTGGACGTCAACGACGAGGCGGCGCTGGAGCAACTGGGCGAGGCGATCATTCAGCGCAGCGGCGGTCTCGATGTGCTGATCAATAACGCCGGCTACGGCGCCATGGGGCCGTTGCTCGATGGCGGCGTCGAGGCCATGCGCAGGCAGTTCGAAACCAATGTGTTCGCTGTGGTCGGGGTAACCCGGGCACTGTTCCCGGTACTGCGCCGCAGCCGTGGGCTGGTGGTCAATGTCGGCAGCGTTTCCGGTGTGTTGGTCACGCCATTCGCCGGTGCTTACTGCGCGTCGAAAGCTGCCGTGCATGCCCTGAGCGACGTCTTGCGCCTGGAACTTGCACCGTTCGGTGTCCGCGTGATGGAAGTGCAGCCCGGCGCCATCGCCTCGAGTTTCGCCAGCAATGCTGGCCGCGAGGCCGAGCAGGTCATTGCCCAGCAATCGCCCTGGTGGCCGCTGCGCGAAAGCATCCGCGCGCGGGCCAGGGCCTCGCAGGACCGCCCTACTCCCGCCGCGGATTTCGCCCGCGACCTGCTCAAGGCCGTGCGTCAGCCGAACCCACCGCGGCTGGTGCGCATCGGCAATGGCAGCCGGGCCATGCCATTGATGGAGCGGCTGCTGCCCAAGGCATTGCTGGAAAAAGTCCTGAAAAAGCGCTTCGGCCTGGACGGTGCGTTGTAACCGACGCATGTGGGAGCGGGCCAGCCCGCGAAGGAAGGCGCAGCCTTCCCAATAGCTGGTGACCCGTGCCGGGTCATTCGCGGCCAGGGCCGCTCCCACGAGTCAGCCCTTTTCTTCGGTTGGCTTCACGACCACCGTACAGGTCGTCCCCGCCGCCAGCAAAAATCCGTCCGGTACTTCATCGATATGAATCCGCACCGGCACCCGCTGGGCCAAACGCACCCAGTTGAAGGTCGGGTTGACGTCGGCGATCAGCTCGCGACTTTCCGGGTTGTCGCGGTCATAGATGCCGCGCGAGATGCTCTCCACATGCCCCTTGAGCACTTCGCCGCTCATCATCTGCAGATCGGCCTTGTCGCCGACCCGTACGTTCGGCAGTTTGGTTTCTTCGAAGAAGCCGTACACCCAGAACGAATCCTTGTCGACCACGGCCATCTTTGCCTCGCCGGTGCGCGCATAGTCGCCCCGATGCACATTGAGGTTGGTGACATAGCCATCGACCGTAGCCAGGATGCGGGTGCGTTTGAGGTTCAGTTCGGCCGCGTCCAGTTGCGCCTGGGCGTGCTGGTAATCGGCCAATGCCGAGTTGGCGATGTTGCTGGCGTCGTCGCGGTTTTCCCTGGAGATGACCAGGTTGTCCAGATCGGCCCGGCGGTTGGCGTTGACCTTGCGCATCTCC
Source organism: Pseudomonas sp. LS1212 (assembly GCF_024741815.1). Taxonomy (NCBI): domain Bacteria; kingdom Pseudomonadati; phylum Pseudomonadota; class Gammaproteobacteria; order Pseudomonadales; family Pseudomonadaceae; genus Pseudomonas; species Pseudomonas sp. LS1212. The sequence continues at coordinate 1,035,115 of NZ_CP102951.1, read as the reverse complement.
CAGGTGGCCTTGCGCGAGGCCACCAGCGATTGCGCTTGCTTGAGCGCGATCTGGTAGTGCTCGGGGTCGATCTGCATGAGCAGGTCACCCTTTTTCACCAGTTGATTGTCACGCACAGGCACGTCGACCACGTAGCCCGGCACATCGGCAGCGACGTTGATGATATCGGCGCGCACGCGGCCATCGCGGGTCCAGGGTGTGTTCATGTAGTGGACCCAGAGCTCGCGGCCGATCACTACGGCGACGGCCAGGACGAGCAAAGTGCCGAGCAGGCTGAAAAGCTTTTTCATCAGTCAGGGTCTCAACGATAAACAGTAAGCGCCATGGCGCCGAAGATGCAGATGAACAGGCACAGGCGCAGCAGCGCCGGGTGCCAGAAGAAGCGGTAGACATCGAGCCCGCTGAGCAGCCGGTCGAAGGCCCAGGCCACCACGGCGGCAATCAGGAACATCAGCGACACGGTCGGCATGTAGATGCCATGGAAGGCTATTTCACGGGGCATGGGTCAGTCCTTGCGGCTCGCGGGCCGGGGCGGGGGTAAAAACAAAGTCGGCGAGCGGTGATTGCGGGTCGAGCAATGAGGTACGGATGAAGTGCAGATAGCTTTGCACCCGGCGCAAGGCGGAGGTGTCGAAGTGCCGGGCAAAGGGCTCGTCGGTACCCTGGACACGGGCGATGGCATGATCGACCGCGACTTGGCTGCGCTCAAGATTGCTGGCATTGGGCTGGATGAACAGGCGGATCAATGAACGGCCCATGACCCGGATCGCCTGGCGCCAGGGTTGCGACTCGGCATAGGCCGGGTGCACTGGCAACAGGGCCTGCTCGCGGCGCAGCTCGATGATCGCGTGGCCGATCTCCAGCACCACGAACATCCAACGCAGCAGGTTGCGCTGCACCTCGGGCCTGCCTGCCGCCAGCCCATAGGCCTGGTGCAGGACGTCGCGGGTGCGGCTTTCGAAGGCCGAGCCGAGGCCACGCAGGCGACCGCTGATGGCGAACACCACCTGGGCGCGCAGGTCCTGCTCCATGCGGTGCCACAGCCAGCGGCTGTTGGGCGGCAGGATGATTGCCCCGGCGGCGGCACAGACCAGCATGCCGATGATCATGGCGATGTAGTCGTTGATAAAGGTGTAGGGGTTGTAGACCGTCAGGTTGTCAGGGACCGAGCCGATCGAGAAAAAGATCAGCAAGCCCACCCCGTAGCCCGCCAGTTGCGGCCTGGAAGCGAGAAAGGCACCGATCACCAGCACCGGCGCCAGCACCATGCACAACAACGGGAAACCATCGATCCAGGGGAACACGAAGAAGGTTTCGACAAACCCCACCAGCGCGCCGAACAGTGTGCCGCAGGCCATCTGGAACGACATGCGTTTGGGATTGGGCGTGGCCGCCGACAATCCGACCGTCGCGGCGGCGACCAGGGTCATGGTCGCGCCACTGGGCCAGGCGGTGGCAACCCAGTAGCTGCCCAGTATCAGAAGGATTGAGGAGGCCCGGATCCCGGCCGCCAGCGACACCAACCAGTTGGTCTGCGGCATGAACGGCTCGTCCCAGTTCTCCCGGGCATGGCTGTGATCGACCAGCGAGGCATGGGTCAGGGCGTAGCTGTGCAGGTCGTCGACAAAGCGATAGAGCAGTTCGTAGGCGGTGTGGAAATCCAGCAGGTCGGCATCGCTGGGGCCGCTTTCGACAAACAGCTCACGCAAGCGTCGAACGTGCGACGGCAATTCCTCTTTATACAACGCCAGTTGCTCGGCCAGCCTGGCAGCGTCGGCATCGGTCAGGGTGCGCCCGGAGAAGTTGTCGAGCACGCTTGCCAGCGCATGCAGGCCTGGCTCGATGGCCGTCACCACCTCGGCATGCCCCCGGCTACGAATCCGTTCGAGCAATTGGTGCAGAGCATTGAAGCGGGTGGTAATGGCCATGAATTCGCTGTTCAGGCGGCTGACTCGACCACTGCGCCTGCGCATGTGCGGGTCTTCGAAGGCCACCACTCCGCGCAGGCTCTCAAGGCCCACCGCCTCGGAGATGAAGCGCACGTTGGCGCTTTCGAAGCTGTCACGCTCGCGGGTGCCGCGCAGACCTTCGGCGACGAAGCCGGCGAACACGCCGAAGCGCTGGTAAAGGGCATTGCGCATCGAAGCACTGGCCGACTGCGGCAGAATCGCGGCACTGACTGCCGTCGAAACCACCAGCCCCAGAGAGATTTCCAGCACCCGCCAGACAGCCGCCATGAACGCCCCTTCCGGATGCGACAGGACCGGCAAACCGACCATTGCCGCCGTGTACCCGGCGAGCACGAAGCCATAGCCGCGAAAGTTGCGATGGCGCATGGCACCGGCCGAACAGATCCCGACCCACAGGGCCAGGCTCGGCAGAAACAGCTCGGTGTTCTGCGCGAACAAGGCGATCAGGGCCACCGTCACCACCGAGCCGGCGAGCGTGCCGAGGAAGCGATAGAAGCTCTTGGCGAACACATGGCCGCTCTGCAGCTGCATCACGATAAACACCGTGATCATCGCCGTGCGCGGCTGCGGCAATTCCAGGCGCATGGCCAGCCAGAGGGTCAGGAAGGCCGCAGTCAACACCTTGAAGATATAAACCCAGGTCACGCCGTCGCTTCGGGCCCACTCAAAGAAGCCACGCCGCCACTCCAGCGAACCCAGCCAGCGAAAAGGTACAGACAATGCGCTCATGGCCGCCTACTCAGTGATCGAATACAGCCAGGGTTTTCGGTGCCTGGGTCTTTTGCTCGAAGGGCGCGTCGTCGCCGGCCTGCAAGCCACCGCCCAGCGCCGTCACCAACTCGGCATGGGCACTGAGGCGGGCGGCCTGAACCTGCTGCTCGATCTGCTGCTGACGAAACAGCAAGGTTTGCGCATTGAGCACGTTGAGGTAGTCAGTCAGCCCGCGCTGATAGGCGATCATCGCGATGTCGTAGGTTTTCCGGGCCGAGGCTACCGATTCGGCGGCGAAGGTCTGCTGCTTGTCCATGGACTCGCGGCGGATCAACTGGTCAGAGATGTTCTTCAACGCATCGACCAGGGTCTGGTTGTAGGCGGCCACGGCCATGTCGTAGCCCGCCGAGGCCTCACCCAGTTCCGAGCGCAGCCGCCCCCCGTCGAAAATCGGCAGGGTAATGGCCGGGCCGACGCTGTAGTTGAATTTCTTGCCCGTCAGAAATTCCAGCGCACCGCCGCCCGTGGCCATGTAGCCGAGGCTGCCAACCAGGTCAACGTTAGGGTAGAAACCGGCATGGGCCACCTCGATACCGCGCGCCTGGGCGGCGACTCTCCAGCGGCTGGCAACCACATCGGGGCGCTGGCCAAGCAGTTCGGCCGGCAGCGCCGACGGCAGTTTCAAGGCAGTATGCAAGGCCAGGCTCGGGCGTTGCAGCTGCGCACCGTTACCCGGGCCCTTGCCGGCCAGTGCGGCCAGCTGGTTGCGGCCAAGGGCGATTTCTTCGTCCAGCGCATCGAATTGCCGATGGGTTTCGGGCAACGGGGTCTGCGCCTGGCTGACTTCGAAGTGAGTACCGATGCCGCCCTTGAGCCGACGTTCGGCAAGTTCCAGGATCTGCTCCTGTTGCGCCAGCGTCGCCTCGACGATGTCGCGCTGAGCATAGTGCAACGACAGCTGGATATAGACGCGCACGATGTTGTTTTGCAGCTCCAGCCGGGCCTGCCTGGCCTGGGCCACGGTCATGTGGGCGAGATCGACGGCGCGCTCGCTGGCATTGTGCTCGCGCCCCCAGAGGTCCAGGGCGTAGCTCAAGCCAACAGCGGCGTTGTTGTCCCAGGTCGTGCTATCGGACAACTCGCCGGGGCCGTAGAACTGGTCGGCCGGCCAATTGTGCCGCTTGAGCGTGGATTGGCCATTAATCTGCAATGATTCGGCCGATTCGACGACACCGGCCATGGCCTTGGCCTGGCGTACCCGGGCAGCGGCCATGGCCATGCTCGGGCTGCCCTGCACGGACTGCTCGACCCAGCGGTCGAGCTGCGGGTCGCCATAGGCTTTCCACCATTGCCGGGTCGGCCAGTGCGCGTCCCTGGCGGCGGCCTGGATCGCTTCGTCGGTCGCCAGCTCATTGGCTGCCAGTGTCTTGCCTTGTGGGGCAATTCCCCCGGTTCCGATGCAGCCGCTGATGTTCAAGGTTAAAGCCAGAACGCTGAGAGCACCGAGCTCTCTGATGATGCGACGCGGCACAGCTGCGAATTCCCGAAGAAAAGATGGATACGGCGTTGAGGAGCGCAATTCTAGGGGCCGGCATGAGCACCGATAAGCCGGGATTCCTGCGAATCTTTGTTACCGATCCTGCGATAATCGGCCTTTAGTCTGAAGACTGAAGCTGTAACTTCGTGTCACAATTTGTCGTCTACTCAGAGAGCGACCCATGGACACCCTGCAAAACATGCGTGCTTTCAGTTGCGTTGCCCAAGTCGGCAGTTTCACCGCCGCCGCAGTGCAACTGGATACGACCACCGCCAACGTTTCACGCGCGGTCTCGAATCTTGAAGCCCATCTGCAAACCCGCCTGCTCAACCGCACCACCCGTCGGATTGCCCTGACCGAAGCCGGCAAACGCTACCTGCTGCGCTGCGAACAGATCCTGACCTACGTCGAGGAAGCCGAAGCCGAGGCCAGCAACGCCCATGCGCGCCCCGCCGGGCAGTTGAAAGTGCATTCGATGACCGGCGTCGGCCAGCACTATGTGATCGACGCCATCAGCCGTTATCGCAAGACCCACCCGGATGTCACCTTCGACCTGACCATGGCCAACCGCGTGCCGGACCTGCTCGACGAGGGCTACGACGTGTCCATCGTGCTGGCCAGCGAGCTGCCGGACTCGGGCTTTGTCTCGCAACGCCTGGGCATTACCTACAGCATCGTCTGCGCTTCGCCCGATTACGTGAAAGCCCATGGCATCGCACAAAAGCCCAGGGACCTGCTCAACCATGCCTGCCTGCGCATGGTCAGCCCGGTCATCGCGCTGGAAAAATGGATGTTCGATGGCCCCGAAGGCCAGGAAGTGGTCAACATCACCGAGGCGCCGTTCCAGGTGAACTCGGCCGACGCCATGAATACCGCCATCAGCAGCGGCATGGGCGTGGGCGTGTTGCCGATCTACTCGGCCATCGAAGGGCTGCGCAACGGTACGCTGGTGCGGGTACTGCCGCAGTACCGCCTGCAGGAGCTGAACCTCTACGCGATCTACCCGTCGCGCCAATACCTGGATGCCAAGATCAAGACCTGGGTCGAGTACCTGCGCAACTCCCTGCCGGAGATCCTCGCCGCCCACGAAGCGGACCTCAAGACCCACGAGCTGCGTATCGCCAACTGAAATCGGGCTGCACAAACGCCGTAGAGAATGATAGCTTGCTACCCACTAGTGCCTTTCATTCTTTACCGCCTGCCGAGAGTTCGCCCGATGAAAAAGACTGTACTTGCCTTCAGCCGCATCACTGCACCGATGATCGAGCGCCTGCAGCAAGATTTCGACGTGATTGTGCCGAACCCGAAACAAGGCGATATCGCGGCCCAGTTCAACGAAGCCCTGCCCCACGCCCACGGCTTGATTGGCGTCGGCCGCAAGCTCGGTCGCGCGCAACTGGAAAACGCCAGCCAGTTGAAGGTGGTCTCCAGCGTCTCGGTCGGCTATGACAACTACGACCTGGGCTATTTCAACGAACGCGGCATTATGCTCACCAACACCCCGGACGTGCTCACCGAAAGCACCGCGGACCTTGGCTTCGCGCTGATCATGGCCAGCGCCCGCCGCGTCGCCGAGCTGGATGCCTGGACCAAGGCCGGGCAATGGCAGGCCACCGTGGCACCGGCACAGTTCGGCAGCGACGTATTCGGCAAGACCCTGGGCATCGTCGGCATGGGCAACATCGGCGCGGCCATCGCCCGCCGTGGCCGCCTGGGTTTCAACATGCCGGTTATCTACAGCGGTAACAGCCGCAAGACCGCGCTGGAACAGGAACTCGGCGCCCAATACCGCAGCCTCGAGCAACTGCTGGCCGAAGCGGATTTCGTCTGCCTGGTGGTACCGCTGAGCGAACAGACCAAACACCTGATCAGCCATCGCGAACTGGCGCTGATGAAGCCCAGCGCCTACCTGATCAACATCTCTCGCGGGCCGGTGGTCGACGAACCGGCGCTGGTCCAGGCCTTGCAGCAAGGCACCATTCGCGGTGCCGGCCTGGACGTCTACGAGAAGGAGCCGCTGGCCGAATCACCGCTGTTCCAGCTCAAGAATGCGGTGACCCTGCCCCACGTCGGTTCGGCCACTTCCGAAACCCGCGAAGCCATGGCCAACCGTGCTGTGGATAACCTGCGCAGCGCCCTGCTCGGCGAACGCCCGCGGGACCTGGTCAACCCGCAGGTTTGGAAGGGCTGATCAGGCCAGTTTGCCGCTGGCGGTCAATGTCGGTGGTTTGGGTTTGCGAAACACCAGCACATTGCCGAGCATCACCAGCACCAGCCCGAACAGGGCCGGTGCCGTCCATTGATAGCCTTCGGCATAGGCCGACACGTTCAATGCCACCAGCGGGAAAAGCACCGTGCAATAGGCCGCACGCTCCGGGCCCATGCGCCCGACCAGGGTCAGGTAGGCGGTAAAACCGATGACCGAGCCCGGAATGACCAGGTACAGCAACGAGCCGATGTAGCGTGTGTTCCACTCCATGTCGAAGGGAATACCGCTGAACAGGCAATACACCGCAAGCATCGACGCGCCGTAAAGCATGCCCCAGGCATTGGTGGTCAGTGGCTTGAGGCCGGCTTTCTGTTGCAGGCTCGAGAGCATGTTGCCGGCAGAAAAGCACAGGGTGCCGAACAAGGCCAGCGCGAGGCCCATCACCGTCTCGCGGCTGGCCGCGTGCCCGGACAATTCCGGCCAGAACAGCAGCCCCAGCCCGAGCAGGCCGAAGGCGCCACCGCCGAGTACGTTGGCGGCAATCTTCTGGCCGAAGAATACTCGGGCATTGAGTGCATTCCACAAGGTCGCCGTGGAGAACACCACCGCGATCAGGCCGCTGGGAATCCATTGGCTTGCCGTGAGGAAGCACATGAAGTTGACGCAGAACAGGCACAACCCCTGGGCCAGGCAAATCAGATGCCCGCGCCGGTCCATCACTTGCAGGCGACGGCTGATCAGCAAAATACCGAACAGCACCAGCGCCGCAAGACCAAAGCGATAGACGATCGACACGGGAATGGCGACCACGCCCAATTGCAGTTTCAGGGCGATCCAGGTGGTGCCCCAGATCAAGACGGTCAACAGGTAAAGCGAGAGGTTCATGATCGGGCTCCTGAGAAGAGCCTTCAGTTTCAAGGCGCAGTTGCGTCGCCGCTTGCATAATCTTGCGCTTTTTAGCGCACGACGCTGGCAGCGCCAGGCGGGCGGGGTAGGATAAACGCTGAGGAAACGATCATGACCAGCCTGGACCATCTGCAAGTCTTTCAAGCCCTGCACAGCTCGCCCAATGCTCGCCTGGAGCACAGCGCGGAGCTGGGCGACGGCATGGTTGCGGCCTTGTGGAACAACCACCATGACGCCCGGGATTACCAGGGGCCGAGCCACCACACCCTGTCGTGCTATATCGCTGGCGGCACCGAAACCTTTCGCCGCGAGCAGCCCGGCACCAAAGGCGCCCCGGACAAGTTGTGCGTCCTCCCGGCCGGGCATGACTCGGCGTGGGTCATCAACGGCAATATCCGCCTGGCCCATCTCTACTTCAGCCAGGAGCAGTTCGCCCTCGGTTGCATCAGCCTCCTTGACCGCGAACCTCGCGAACTGCAATTGCGCGAGAGCACCTTTCTCGACGACCCGATTCAGGCCTGGCGTTTTCGTCAGTTGATCGCGATGAACTGGGACGAGCCTGGCGAGCGTCTGCTGACCAGCAGCCTGGCCCATGAAATGCTCAGCCATGCCCTGCTCAGCCAGGTCGGCGCACGTTCGGGGCTCAAGCTCAAGGGTGGGTTGGCGGCGCATCTGCGCAGGCAGCTGACCGACTACATCGAGACGCACCTGGGTGAACCGCTCAGCCTGGGACAGTTGGCGGGGCTGTGCAGCCTGTCCGAGTACCACTTCGCACGGATGTTCCGCGAAAGCTTTGGTTTGCCGCCCCATCAGTATTTGCTGGCCCGCCGCCTGGGGCGGGCGCGTGAGTTGCTGCGCAATGGCAGCTTGCCGTTGGGTGAGATTGCCATGGCGTGCGGGTTTGCCAGTGCCAGTCATTTTACCAACCGGTTTCGACAGGCGGTGGGGGCTGCGCCTGGGGAGTATCGGTTGGCGTTTTTGCGTTGAGCCCATCGCGACCGCCTTGCGGTCGATCGCGGGCAAGCCAGCTCCCACAGAGGCAGGTGGTGCACATACTTGTGGGAGCGGGCTTGCCCGCGATGAGGCCCGTGCAGGCAACCTAGAATTCCAGGGTGCTGGACAACGTCACCTGCCGCGAATCCCCCATCGACACAAAGAACCGGTTCACGCTCGAGGTGTAGTAAGTCTTGTCGAACAGGTTCTTCACATTGAGCTGAAGCCTGACCTTCTGCCCATCGAGCTCGGTGTCGTAACTGGCAAAGGCATCGGCCACGGTGTAGCCCGGCAGCTCGAAATCGTTGACCGCATTGGCCGCCCGCTCACCGACGCAGCGCGCCCCGGCCCCCACCCGCAGACGGTCGCCGCCCAACAGGCTGCCTGCGTCATAGACCGCCGAGAGCGAACCGCTGTTCTTCGCTACGTTCTGCAAACGCTTGCCTTCGAGCTCCGGGTCCTTGGTGACTTCGGCATCGGTATAGGCATAACTGCCGATCAGGCTCCAGCGCTCGCTCAACTGGCCGCTCAGGTCCAGCTCCAGCCCCCGGGAGCGCACTTCGCCGGCGTTGCTGTAGGTGGTGCTGTCGGTCACAGCGTCATAGTTGGAGACCAGCACATTGCGTTTGGTGATCTCGAACAGCGCCACCGTCCCGGTCACGGCGCCCGGCATGTCCAGCTTGGCACCCAGCTCCCAGGACTTGGCCTGTTCAGGCTCGATCGACGAATCGATCACGGTGCCGCCGCTCAGCGGCGCGATGGTGGAGTTGGGCTTGAACGATTCGGTATAGCTGCCATAGAACGACAGTGCATCGGTGTAGCGATAGACCAGCCCGGCCCGCGGTACCCAGGCCTGGCCGCTGTTATTGGTATTGGCGGTAAACGGACGGCCCTTGCCGGCAATCTGGTCGAATTCCAGGAAGCGTGCCCCGGCAACCAGGATCCATTGATCGGTCAGGTGGATCGAGTCCTGGAAGAACAGCGAATCAGTGCGCAGTTTGTCGCTCTGGTTACTGTCGCCGGCACTGACGTTCGTGCCTTCGACTTCGCGGCCATACACCGGGTCGAGGTAACTGAAGGTGGTCTGGCTCTTTTGCCGGATCAGGTCGGCGCGATAGATCTTGCGATGTTCATCATCCAGGCCAAAGAGCAGATCGTGGCGCATTCCCGCCCATTGAAGATTCCCCTCCAGGCTCAAGGTGGCGAATCGGTCGCGGCTCAAGGCGCCGCCGGTTCCGTCCATACTGCGGGTCAAGGTGCCCTTGGCCGGGTTCACCGCCGTCACCCGCACCTGGCTGGCATCATAGGTTTCCTGGTTGTAGCTGTAACCGAAATGGGCCTTCCAGTCGTCATTGAGCTGGTGGTCGGCCTCGAAGCGGTACAGGTCCGAGCGCCCTTCCATATCGTTGAATGGCTCGTCCAGGCGCCGGGTGCTGGGGATATCCAGCGGGTGATTGGTATTGGGATCGATGGCCGTACCCCGGTCGAACGGGTAGAGAAACTCACGCTGTTCATAAGCCATCGATAGCTGAGTGCTTTCGCCGAACCAGGCCAGCGAAGGCGCGACCAGAGACTCGCGATGCGTGCCGTAGTTGCGCCAGTAGTCCTCATCTTCATGGTCGAGTATCAATCGGTAGGCCAGCCCGGAATCGCCCAGCGCGCCGGTGCTGTCGAGCCCGCCGCCACTGCCATTCTTGCCATCGCCGTAAGTCGAGCCGCGCAGGTTCAGTGCGTTGTAGCGGGCCAACTGCGGGCGCTTGCTGACCACGTTGACCACCCCGCCCGGGTCCTGGATGCCATACAGCAACGAGGCCGGCCCCTTGAGCACTTCGACCCGCTCGGCGGTGGCGTTGAGGCTGCGGCCCTGCACGACCGGCATGCCATCGCGCATGATCGAACCATCGCGGTTGTCGCCAAAACCGCGCTTCATCACCGAGTCCTGGGTGCTGCCCAGGGTGTTGCCCTGGGTCACGCCGCTGATATTGGCCAGGGCATCGTCGAGGTTGCGCGGCGTCTGGTCCTTGAGCACCTGGGCCGGTACCACGTTGATCGCCTGGGGAATTTCCTGGATCGGTGCCTGCGAGCGCATCACCGAGCTGATCGCCGGCGGCTGGTAGCTAGTGTCGTCTGCGACCCGGGAAGAAATGTTGGTCGCGTCCAGGTTCAATGCGCCGCCAAGCGCCAACGGTTCCAGGGTGAGGGTGTGGGCATCGGTACGGCGATAGGTGAAACCGGAATTGGCGAGCAACCGTTGCAGGGCCTGTTCGACGGTGAACTGCCCGTCCAGCGCAGGGGCCGTGACCCGGTACGGCGCGTCAGCGGTGTAAATCACGCTCAGGCCGGTGATGCGGCTGAAGTCGCTCAACGCCTGGGGCAAGGGCTTGGCCGCCATGGCGAAGCTGAAAAGCCTGCTGCGTTGCTGTACCTCATCGGCTGCGACCACTGCCGGTGGCGCAAACAGGGTCCAACCGGTTTCGCCCTGTACTTCATGCTGGTGACCTGTGAGTGGAAGCGTTTTGATGCGAATGAATCGCACTTTCACCCACTACACGGATGCCGATGCGCGTTACCTCACCTGCCTTCCGATTATTTTTTCGATCGCGTCTAGCGCAGCACGATCAGACGGCCGAAAACGTTGTGTTGCTCGAAGCCGAGCACCCCGCGCAAGGAATCGAGCACTGCCTGCGGATCAGCGCTGGGGAAGCTGCCGCTGACCTTGCGGGCGCCGAGTTCGCTATTGAGCACCACGATTCGTCCGGGGTAGTAGCGCCCCAGATCCTTGATCACCTCGGCCAGGGGCATCTGGTAATAGTTCAACCAGCCCGAACGCCAGGCCAGTTGCGCCTCGCTGTCGACCGGGTGCACGCCGGCGGTGCTGCCCCGGGCATATTCGACCTGCTGTCCGGCACTGAGTATCTGTTGCGTCGGGCCCCGGTCCGGGCTGATGCCGACTCGCCCCGATAGCACCGTCACTTGCGCCCCCACCGGTTGCACGCGGACTTCGAACCGAGTGCCCAGCACGCGTGTTTCGCCGCCCTGGGCCTCGACCACGAAAGGCTCGCCGGTGTGGGTGACACTGAAGAACACCGCGCCACGGCGTACCTGGACATGCCGCTGGCCGTGGCTGAAGTCCACGGCAATCGCGCTGCCGGCATCAAGGGTCAGCTGCGATTGATCGGCCAGGGTGACGGTCCTGACTTCTCCGGCTGCCGACACATAATCGGCACCGATGTCCTGCAGCCAGTGCGTGGGCTGCCACCCGGCCGTCACACCCAGCATCAGCACCAGGCAGGCAGCCATGGCCAGTGCAGATACCAGGCGCCGCCGCGATCCGACGCGGGCATTGTCCATGGCATCGAGATAACCCTGCAGGGCGCCTGCGTCCTCTTCGGCCAGAGTGCCGGCAGGCCCTTCGCAGCGCTCCCAGAGCAGCTGTGCCTGGGCATAGGCCTCGGCATGGGCAGGGTCGGCCAGCAGCCAACGGCTGAAGGTGGCCCGATCACCGCTGCCGGGTTGATCGTGGAGACGGCTCAGCCAGGCCAGTGCGGCCTCTTCCTGCTCCGGTGTAACCTTGACAGTGTTGTTCATCGCGCGGCATTCCCTGGCTTGCCTGGCATCGCGGGCGGCGTGTGCAAACTCGCCTTGCACGCCTGAAGAGCGCGCATCATATGTTTTTCCACGGCACTCTGGGACAGGCCCATGGCCTTGGCGATTTCAGCGTATTTGCGGCCATGGATGCGATTGAGCAAAAAGATCTGCCGGGTGCGCTCGGGCAGGCTGCGCAGGGCCGCCTCGACATGGCGTAGATCATTGCCCGCTTCCAGCACCGCCTGGGGCTCGACGCTCTGGTTTTCCTGTTGCTCGGGCAACCAGCCTTCATTGACCCGCTCGCGCGCGCCCTCGCTGCGTAAATGATCGATGGCAATGTTACCGGCACTGCGCAAAAGGTAGGTGCTGAGCTCCTCGACCTGCACCACAGGCCTGCGCCAGAAGCGCAGGAACAAATCCTGGACCAGGTCTGCGGCCGTCGCCCGGCAGCCGACGCGGCGGCTGACCAGCGCTTCCATCCGGGCTCGCTGCGAGAGAAACACCTCGAGAAACTGCGCCCGTGCGTTCGGCGCATCGCCCACCTTCTCAGCGGGGCCGTGCAAATCTTGCGGACTGTCCATCATCTCGGCATCCACGGCGCTAAGTTCAATGCCGATTGCTGTTCATGTGGTGGGGGGAAAGTACGCCAATAGTAATGATAAATATTCGCAAACGCAAAATGCCGCGGTCTTACGCAAAGAGTTTGCCATCACTGATGATGCGTTCCGTTTTTTTGCGGCTAAATATTTTTATTTTAAAAGGGGTTGAAAAGTTTCTCTCAGTGCCTGACCTTGTAACCAAGAGGCAATGATTTCCGCTCCACGGAGCGACACCATTGATTCTCTTGCGAGCTAGCTGAATAAGGGATGAACTATGCAAATCCAAGTCAATAGCGATAACCATATTCAAAGCAGCATCCGACTTGAGGAGTGGGTACGTACCACAGTAGACACCGCGCTCGAACGTTACGAAGAGGACCTGACCCGAGTGGAGGTTCATCTACGCGACGAAAATGGCGACAAGCCAGGCCCGCACGACATGCGCTGCCAGATGGAAGCGCGCCCGAAAGGCCACCAACCGATTTCCGTCACCCATAAAGCCGCGTCACTGGATCAGGCAGTCGAAGGCGCGGCCACCAAGCTTGAGCATGCGCTGGCGCATCTGTATGGCAAACTGCGCACCAACCGCGCATCCGTCAACCGGACCGTCTCCGAAAAATCCGACGCCCTGCTGCAGGAAGAATTTCTGGAAAAGGAACAGGCAGCAGTACGCTATGGCTGATGGGCCAGGCTGAAAAACCCTGTCGAAAAAAGCGAGCCACAAGGCTCGCTTTTTTATGCCCGGCGAACGGCAGACGGCCCGGCATGCGTCTTGCTCTGGATTGGATAGAGACCCGTCAGCGGTCTGGTGTCGCGAACTAAACAGGATCCCACCCAGTCAATAAACGCATGTCTTGACCAGTCAGGTGACAAACATGGACAACCCTTTCCAATTGATCAGCGATGCCTTTCAACCCCACTACCGGGTCAACCTGAGCATTCAACGCCTGGACGGCAGCATCATGCTGACCCTGTCCAATGCGCAGGGCGTGGTCGCCAAGCGCATGATCAGCGCCGAGCAGCGCAATGACCCACAGCGCCTGAAACGCCTGATAGAAAGCATTCAATTCGGCATTGCCATCGAACAGGGCCACAGCGCCATGGACATCCTGGCGGCCATGACCGATGGCGACAACCTCAAGCTGGTCAACCCAGCGCGCAACGACAAGCCACGTAGCCTGTCACATGGGGCGCTGGGCCTCTGAAACTAGATTTCGCCCTTCTCGACTTCCACCTGTTCACTGGCGCCTGGACCCGATTTGCGGTGCGGGCTCTCGATCTTCACTGAAGGGAACTGCGAGGAGGCGTAGCGCACCACCAGGATGGCGAATGCCAGCAGCAAAATTGCCCCAGAAAGGTAAACCACGCCCAGGTCTGGCGGATTATGGTGCGAAACATCGGAGATCAGCAGGCGGGTCAGCGCGGTGATCGCCACGTAGATCAGAAAGCGCACCGGCATGTGGTTGGTCTTGAAGTAGATGCCGACCATGGCACCGAGCTCTAGGTAGATGAACAGCAGCAGGATGTCGTCTACGGTGATATGGCCCTTCTCGATCATGCCCAGGAAGGCCATGACCGCCGCCCAGGCCGTGACGGCACCAATGGCGAACAATGCCAGGTAGTGAAAGGACTCCACGAACAGATTGCCCAACGACTCGGCCAGCTCATGGACACATTGGCGCAGGGACTCGGCCCAATTGATTTTCACGATGCGGTTTTCCTTGGATCGACTAGAACGAATGATGCGGCAAGCACATGACGCTTTCTCTGCATGCAGAAAAAAGGCCAGCAGGTTCAATAGGATGGCGTTTGGTCGACGCAAGACACCTGTTCGGCGTACCCGGCGTGGGTTCGGCGCACCGAGCCTTCGGCAGCGGCTACAAGGATTTGCGTTGAGGGAGCGATTCGCTTATCCTTTTAGCTGTATAAAAATACAGTGGTCATGAAGGGCCACTATCGCAAAGGCATGTGAGGTGGTGAATGGCCGTCGAAGTGGTATACCGCAGCAGCCGAGATCTGGAGCGCTTGTTCATGGATAAAGCCGAAGCTGACCGTCATGACAAAATGCTCGAGCTGGCCGAACTGCTCGCTGAAGTCTTGAAGAAGGCCGTGCCGTCGTTGACCGAGCAACAAGTGGAAGACGCCGGCATCTACATGGCCAAGAACCGCGACGTGTTCGCCAAGGCGTTCAAGAGCCAACCCGATGCATTGTCGGAGTTGCTCACGGCTGAAGCCGCCGAGTGATCGCAACCGCGAAAAAGCCCTGAGGCCTCTGCCCAGGGCTTTTTTGTTGCCCGCTAGTCAGGCTGCTCCAGATCCTGTACCAGCACCTTGAAAAAGCGCGCGGCTTCACCGCCCGTCACCACACGATGATCGAAGGTCAGCGACAGCGGCAGGATCGGGTGCACCACGACCTGGCCATCGACCGCTACCGGCTCGTCGCGAATGCCGCCGGCGCCAAGAATGGCCACTTGCGGCGGGACCACCACCGGGTTTGCGTATCGGCCAAACAAGGTGCCAAAGTTGGACAGGGTCAAGGTCGCCCCCATCATCTCCTGGGGCGGAATCGAGCGTGCCTGCACATCGGCGCGCAAGCGGCTTACACCGGCTTTCAAGTCGTCCGCGCTGCGGTTGCCTACATCCCGCAATACCGGTACGAACAGGCCATCGGGGGTATCGACGGCGATGCCGAGGTCAAGCCGGTCATGCTGGCGAATCGACAAACTACGGCCATCAAACCAACTGTTGAGCACCGGCACTGCCGCGCAGGCCGCCGCCATCGCCCTGCTCAGCCGGATCAATGGATCGCGGGCCGCGCCCCAACGGTGCAGATCGGCATCGGCAAACAGCGTCACCGGCACCACTTCGGCGTGGGACCTGGCCATGTTCAGCGCCATGCTGCGGCGCACCCCTCGCAGCTTCTCGCCACCGAAGCGGTCCTGCGCGCTTTGCGCCGCGGCTTCGACATCGGCACGGGTAATCAGGCCATCGCTGCCGGTGCCACTCACCGCACTCAACTCGATACCCAGTTGCCGCGCCAACTGGCGTACCGCAGGTGTTGCCCGGGTTGCCATGTGTTCCCGGGTAGACGGTGCCGCGCCAACAAAGAACTGATCGGCCTGAAGGCTGCCCCCGCCTTCCAGGCGCCCGACTACGGTGCCGGCATCTCCGTCGCCCTCATAGCCGAGCAAGGGTTCGCCCACATGCAGGATGTCCCCCTCTGCGCCATAGGTCTTGGCCACGACGCCGTCGTAGGGTGCCGGAATATCGACCAGGGCCTTGGCCGTTTCCACCGATACCAGTAATTGGTCAGCCTTGACCGTATCGCCGACCTTGACGTGCCATTGCACGATCTCCGCTTCTTGCAGCCCCTCGCCCAGATCGGGCAGTTTGAAAAATTTCATCAAGGCCTCCTCAGGCGAAATTCAGGACATTGTCACAGGCGTGCAGGACGTCCTCCACGCTCGGCATGTACAGGTGCTCGAGGCGATACAAGGGTGGCGGAATGTCCGGTGCGGTCACGCGCTGGATCGGCGCCTGCAGATCCAGGAAAACCCGCTCGTAAAGGCTGGCGGCAATTTCGGCACCCACGCCACAGCTGCGTGGCGCTTCGTGCACGATCACGCACCGGCCAGTCTTGCGCACCGAGGCTTCCAGGGTATCGAGGTCCAGCGGCTTGATGCAGGCGACATCGATGACCTCCGCCGAGACGCCCTGCTCAGCCAGTGCATCGGCGGCCTTGAGCGTTTCCATGACACTGGCGCCCCAACTGATCAGGGTCAGGTCGCTGCCTTCGCGCAGGGTGAAACAGGTATCGAGCGGCAGGCGCTTTCCATCATCGGTCAGCGGCTGCGGGTTCATCCGGTACAGCCGCGTCGGCTCGAGGAAGATTACCGGGTCCGGGTCATCGATGGCCGCCAGCAGCAAGCCGTAGGCCCGCGCTGGCGAGGACGGCACCACCACGCGCAAGCCGGGCACGTGGGCGAACATCGCCTCGGTACTTTCACTGTGATGCTCAGGCGCACGAATGCCCGCACCCATGGGCGTGCGCAGCACCAGCGGGCAACTCAGGCGGCCACGCGTGCGGTTGCGCAGGCGGCTGGCATGGGACACCAGGTGTTCCATGGTGGCGTAGATAAAGCCCATGAACTGGATTTCCAGCACAGGCCTGAGGCCCTGGGCGGCCATGCCGACAGCCAGCCCGCCAATCATGGTCTCGGCCAGCGGCGTGTCGATCACCCGCTTGAACCCGAAGCTGTCGCGCAAGCCCAGGGTGGCCCGGAACACCCCGCCATTCACGCCAACGTCCTCGCCCAGGACAACCACTCGTTCGTCCTCGGCCATGGCCCGGTGCAGGGCAAGATTGACGGCCTCGAGCAACGTCACCTTGTCATTGGCCATGGGCGCGGCCTCCTTCGTGGCGGGTTGCCCGTTCGAGGATTTCCTCGCGCTGCTCGGCCAAAGCCTTCGGCCAGCGGGCATAGACATGGTCGATGATCGATTCGGGCTTCTGCAAACCGGCTCCTTCGAAGTTATCCACCGCCTGCTGGACCTTGGCCTGGCATTCGGCGATCAGCGCCTGCTCGCGACCCTCATCCCAGACACCCTGGCTGGCCATGAACGACTGCAGGCGCTTGATCGGCTCCTCCTCCCAGGCGTGCTTGACCTCTTCGGCCGGGCGATAGCGCGTGGCATCGTCGGCCGTGGTGTGGTCGCCCAAGCGATAGCTCACGCATTCGAGCAGAACCGGCCCCTTGCCCTGCCGGGACCGCTCCAGCGCTACCTGCATGCGATCGTAAACGGCAAGCATGTCGTTGCCATCGACCTGCTCGCCATGGAACCCCGCACCGATGGCTTTCTGCGCCAGGGTCGGCGCGCCGCATTGAATCCGCCGGGGGACCGAAATGGCCCACTGGTTGTTGTTGATCACGAACACCACCGGCAACTGCCAGACACCGGCGACGTTGAGTGCTTCGAGGAAGTCGCCCTTGCTGGTCGCACCATCCCCGCAGGTCGTCACCACGACCCGATGCTCGCCACGGATCTTGAAGGCACTCGCCACCCCACAGGCATGCAAGGCCTGGGTGGCGATCGGCACACAAATGGGAAAGTCCTGGGCCACACCCGGCTCGGCGAAATCGCTGCCGCGCTCGTCTCCGCCCCAATACAGCAGGATCTCTTCCATGCGCACGCCGCGCACCACTTGCACGGCGGTGTCGCGGTAATACGGCACCAGCACATCTTCAGGTTGCATCAGGAAGCCGATCGCGACGCCGATTGCCTCCTGCCCCAGGGTCGGCGCATAGGTACCGATGCGTCCAGTGCGTTGCAGGGCCACGGCTTTCTGGTCGAAGAGGCGGGTCAGGACCATCTGCCGGTAAAGGCGAGTGAGCAGGTTGAAGTCGTCGGCCCAACCGGGCAATTCACCGATCAGGTGTCCATCCGGGGAAAGGTAGCGGGTATAGGGAAGCTCGATTTTCTTGGCAGTCATTGCACCACTCCTGACACGCGGGGTACGCGTGGTTAGTCCGTCGACGGCTGGTGGCGGTCGCTGTTCCTTTCAGCGGTAATGGCGCGCTTACACTCCTTTCTGGTAAACCAGCCGCTCGGCCAGGCTCTCGGCTACCCGCGCCGGAGAGCGCTTTTCGGCTTGAGCGTGAGCAAAAACTTCGGTCAGGCGCAGAGGAATCCGAGCCAGGTGCGCCGTTATCGTCCCAAGGTCTTCGCCCCGGTGTTTCAACGCCACATAGATCAGCCCGCCGGAGTTGATTATATAGTCCGGGGCATAGAGGATGCCGCGTGCCTCCAGCTGGTCGGCGGCCTGCAAATTGGTCAGTTGGTTGTTGGCCGAGCCAGCCACCGCGGCGCAACGCAGCTGGTTGACACTCTGGCAATTGAGGATCGACCCCAGGCCACAGGGCGCGAAGATGTCGCACGGCGTACTGATCAGCGCCTCGCTGGCCACCGGATGAGCGCCAAATTGCTCCATCGCCAGTTGCACGCGCCCCGAATCGTAATCGCTGACCAGCAACTCGGCACCGGCGGCGTGCAATTGTTCGGCCAGGGCGTAGCCAACGTTACCCAGCCCTTGTACGGCCACGCGCAGACCTTCGAGGTTGTCGCTGCCCAGGCGTGCCATGGAGGTCGCGCGAATACCGGCGAACACCCCCATGGCCGTGTGCGGCGAGGGATCGCCGGCAGCGGTAGTGCTGGTCACGTGCTGGGTGGACAGGGCGATGCAATCCATGTCGACGGTCGAGGTGCCGCTGTCGATCGCAGTGATATAGCGTCCCTCGAGGCTTTCAATGAACCGGCCGAAGGCTTCGAACAGTGCCGCGCGGTTTTCCACATGGGGATTTCGAATGATCACCGCCTTGCCGCCGCCCAGCGGCAACCCCGCCAGGGCAGCCTTGTAGCTCATGCCCTGGGCCAGACGGATCGCATCGATCATCGCGCTCTCGTCGTCCGGGTAGGCCAGGTAGCGACAGCCACCCAACGCCGGCCCGACGCGATCGCTGTGAATGGCAATAACGGCCTTCAACCCGGTCGCCGCGTCGACGGTCAGGTGCAGTGATTGTGTGCGAGTGCTTTGCATGAGAGCGAACATCGATGGGCTCCCGAATCATGTTGCTGATCCAAGTATAGGCGGCGGCACACAGCCTGCCGATGTGCACCGGAATAAATGCCCCGGCAATTGCGGTTTTGTTACATATCCAGCCCGGCTCACTGGACGAAACCTTGCGCCAGCGCTACAAGGAAAGCATGAGCGGAGACAATCATGAGCCCACGCCAAGCCTGCCTTGCTTGCCTGCAGCGTAACCCCGCAGCCACGTTCGAGGCGGCGTTGTGGGTCGCTGCCGAACACGATGCGAGCGTGCAGCCTGAGCAAATCTTGCGTGATCTCAACGACTTGCAGCTGCAGGTCAGCGCCAGCTTGCCCATGCTGCCGGTGAGCGAACTGGCACAACCCCTGTTGCGGCGCATGACTTCATTGGGCTTTCAGCAGGATGAGTTCCATCCGCTGCGCCCGCACGCAGCCTTGCTCGACAAGGTGTTGCAGCGTCGGCGCGGGCAACCGTTGGCCCTGGCGTTGATTGCCCTGGAGTTGGCAAGGCGACTGGCGATCCCGCTGGTGGGCGTGAACTTCCCCGGGCACTTCTTATTGAAGGTTCCTGGCGCCGATCATCACCTGGACCCCTGCGGCGGACGCCGCCTGTATCCCGCCGACTGCCGCGAATTGCTCGGCAGGCAGTTCGGTCCGCAGATCCAGTTGACCGCCGAGCACCTGCTCGAGGCCACGCCCTTGCAGATGCTCCAGCGCCTGTCGCGCAACCTGAGGCAACTGCACACCAGCCACGATAACGACCTGTCCGCCCTCAAGGACGCCGATCGCGTCATGGACCTGGGCCCGGCCAATGCCAGTGACTACCTGGCACGCGCGGTGATCTACCAGCGCCTGGACTGCCCCCAGGCCGAACGCTTCGACCTGGAGCATGCGCTGTTGCTCAGCGACGACCCGATCCAGCGCTTGCGCCTGACCGAACGGCTCGGCCAGCTGGCGGTGCCGAGGCCGTCGATGCATTGAGTTTCACTTCAGCTTGCCAGCGATGAGGCCTAGGCAGGCGCCACAGGCGTATCAGGCTGATTCGCCGGATGTGCCCGGACAAACGCCGGATGTTGCCCGGCCAGCGCCGCCACCCGGCGGATACGCGGGTAGGCTTCAAGGGAAATATTGAAGCGCTCTGCCGCATACAATTGCGGAATCAGGTAGACATCCGCCAGCCCCGGTGCATCGCCGAAGCAATAACCGCTGTCGCCAATCAGTTGCTCGACCGCCGCCAGCCCTTGGCTGATCCAGTGACCGATCCACTGAGTCACCTGGTTTTCATCATGCCCCAGCTGACGCAGTTGGTTGAGCACGCTGACGTTGTGCAGCGGATGGATATCGCAACCGATCAGCGCCGCCACGCTGCGGGCATGGGCCCGCTGCAGCGGATCGGTCGCCAGCAGTGCCGGCTGCGGATAGCGCTCTTCCAGGTACTCGATGATCGCCGGCGATTGCACCAGCAGGTCACCCTCCTCGACCCGCAGGGCCGGCACGCGGCCCTGTGGATTGAGGGCGAGGAAGTCCGCCTGCCGATGTTCACCCTTGAGCAGGTTGACCGGGATCGACTGATAGTCGAGGCCCTTGAGGGCCAGGGCAATGCGCACCCGGTAAGACGAAGTCGAACGGTAGTAGGTGTAGAGCTCCATCGCCTATCCCTCTCAGTGCGCTGCAAGCACTTTGCCACGGCATTCGCCGAAACCGATCGAGACTACGCCATCGGCGCGGCAGCGGGCGCGCAGGATGATTTCGTCGCCGTCTTCAAGGAAGCGGCGAACCTCGCCCGAGGCCAGGTTCACCGGTTCTTTGCCGCCGTTGGTGATCTCCAGCAGGCTGCCGAACTGACCAGGCTGCGCCCCGGACAGGGTGCCGGAGCCGAACAGGTCGCCGGCCTGCAACTGGCAACCGTTGACGCTGTGGTGCGTAACCATCTGCGCCACGGTCCAGTACATGGCCTGGGTGTTGCTGAGGGTCAGGCGCTCGGCGGGCAGGTTCTGCTCGCGCATCTGTTCGGTGAGCAGCAGCACTTCCAACTCGATGTCGAATCCCCCGCCAGCCTGGTCACGCGCGTCCAGCAGGTACGACAGCGGCTGTGGGTCGCCTTCAGGGCGCGGTGCCTGGGCGCAACGGAACGGCGCCAGGGCTTCTGCGGTCACCACCCACGGAGAAACGCTGGTGATGAAGCTTTTGGACAGGAACGGGCCCAGCGGCTGGTATTCCCAGGCCTGGATATCCCGCGCCGACCAGTCATTGAGCAGGCAGAAGCCGGCAATGTGTTCGCCAGCCTCGGCGATCGGCACCGGCTCGCCCAGCGCGTTGCCCTGGCCGATCCAGATACCCAGTTCCAGTTCATAGTCCAGCCGCGCGCAGGGGCCGAAGCTCGGCTCGGCCTGCCCGGCGGGCAAGGTCTGGCCTTTCGGACGGCGCACGTCGGTACCCGAAGGGCGAATGGTCGAGGCGCGGCCATGGTAGCCAATCGGTACGTACTTGTAGTTCGGCAGCAGGGGGTTGTCCGGGCGGAACAGCTTGCCGACATTCTTCGCGTGCTCGATGCCCACATAGAAATCGGTGTAGTCGCCGATGCGCGCTGGCAGGTGCATCCGGCAATCGGCGGCGGCCTGCAGCAATGGTTGCAACGCCGCCTGGTGCTGGCTGTCCTGGCCCAACAGCTCAAGCAGACGCTCGCGCAGTGCGACGCGAGCAGGCCGGCCCAGTTCGAAGAAGGCGTTCAGGGCACCGCCACGGGTGGCTTCGACCGCCTGACGTGCCAGGCCGTCGAACAACCCGGCGGCCAGTGCCGCTTCGAGATCCAGAATCGAATCACCAATGGCGACGCCACAACGCGGCGCCTGATCCTTTTGGCTGAAGATCCCCAGCGGCAGGTTCTGCAGCGGGAAGTCGGCGTGCCCGTTGGCGCTTTCCACCCAACTGCGAGTAATGGCTGGCTGATTCATGGGTTATCTCCGATTCGGGTTGAAGGTGGACGGCAGCGATGCCCAGCAGGCATCGTAGTCGTTCTGCAATTGTGGGCATTCGAGGGCATGCCGGCTGGGGCGCAGGACCTGGCTGGTCTCGAACATGAACGCCATGGTGTTGTCGATCTTGCTGGGCGCCAATTCGGCGGCGATGGCCTTGGTGCAGGTTTCACCATCCGGGCCATGGGCGCTCATGCAACTGTGCAGCGATGCACCGCCCGGCAGGAAGCCCTCGGCCTTGGCATCGTAGCTGCCCTGGATCAGGCCCATGAACTCGTTCATCAGGTTGCGGTGGAACCATGGTGGACGAAAGGTGTTCTCGGCCACCATCCAGCGCGGCGGGAAGATCACAAAGTCCATATTGGCCAGGCCGTGCACGCTGGTCGGCGAAGTCAGGACGGTAAAGATCGACGGGTCCGGATGGTCGAAGCTGACCGTGCCAATGGTGTTGAAACGGCGCAGATCGTATTTGTACGGCACGTTGTTGCCGTGCCAGGCCACCACGTCCAGGGGCGAATGGTTGAGTTCGCAACCCCAGAGTTCGCCGAGGAATTTTTGCACCATCGGCACTGGACCGTTGTGTTCCTCGTAATGTGCTACCGGTGCCAGGAAATCACGTGGGTTGGCCAGGCCATTGCTGCCGATCGGCCCCAGGTCGGGCAGGCGCAGCGGCGCGCCATGGTTTTCGGCGATGTAGCCGCGAGCCTGCGGGTCGAGCAATTCGACACGGAATTTGAGGCCGCGTGGCAACACGGCGATTTCCAGCGGCTCGACGTCCAACACGCCCAGCTCGGTTGCAATACGCAGGCGCCCCAGTTCCGGTACCAGCAGCAGTTCGCCATCGGCGTTGAAGAACACGCGTTTCATCGAGCAGTTGGCGCGGTAACTGTGGACGCTCACCCCGGACGGCTTCTCCTGGTTCGAGTTGGCAGCCATGGTGACCCAGCCATCGAGGAAATCAGTGGGTTCGTTCGGGATCTCCAGCGGGCTCCAGCGCAGGCGGTTGGGCGTCACCTCGCCCAGCGGACCACCGGCCAGTTGCCGCTCCAGGCGGACAAATGCCGGGTGCAGTGCCGAAGGACGAATGCGGTACATCCAGGTGCGCCGCGATTCGCTGCGAGCCATGGTGAAGGCCGTGCCGGAGAACAGCTCGGTATACAAACCGTAAGGCGCTTTCTGCGGGGAATTCTGACCGACGGGCAAGGCGCCAGGAAGCGCTTCGCTGCTGAATTCGTTGCCAAAGCCGCTCTGGTAGTCGAGCGCTGGCGGGGTGGAATCGAGGTTCATCGAGCCTCCTGGCCGCAACGGCCGGTTGGTGGCAGTTGACCGCTGCCTGTTGAGCGACGGTAGTGCTGCGTTATAATTATCGTAATTAGATTACGTATAACGTAATTTGATTGCCGTTGACCGTCAAGCTATAAAGACGCCCACCAGTCTCCCCGGATCAAAGCGCACCATGGATAAAGCCAGCCCCACTGCCGAAAGCCCCGGCAAGCAAAAGGTCCGCTCGGCCGAAGTCGGCACCGACATCCTCAAGGCCCTCGCGCAGCTGTCGCCGTCGACTTCGCTGTCGCGGCTGGCCGAACATGTACAAATGCCTGCCAGTAAAGTCCATCGCTACCTTCAAGCGCTGATCGCCAGCGGTTTTGCCGAACAGAATCCAGCCACCAACCATTACGGCCTGGGCCGCGAAGCCTTGCGGGTGGGGCTGGCTGCCCTGGGCGCAATGGATGTGTTGAAAGTCGCGGCCATGCCGCTATCGCAGTTGCGCGACGAGCTCAACGAGACCTGCTTTGTGGCGGTGTGGGGCAATCAGGGGGCAACTGTCGTCAGTATCGAACCTGCCGTGCGCGCGGTGACCGTGGTCACACAGATCGGCTCGGTGCTACCGCTATTGAGTTCCTCTACCGGCCTGGTTTTCGGCGCCTATCTGCCGCAGCGCGAGACCATTGAGTTGCGCCAGCGGGAAACGCAGGGGCTCGGCCAGGCCGACGCCTATGACGCGCAATTCGAAGCGATCCGCCAGCGCGGCCTGCACCATGTTCATGGCCTGCTGATGCCCGGCGTCGATGCGTTGTCGGCACCGGTCTTCGATGCCTTTGGCAAGATTGCTGCGGTGGTGACTGTGGTCGGTCCGACATCGATTTTCCACGCTGACGAACAAGGCCCGGCGGCGCAGCAGTTGTTGGCGGCGACCCGGGCGATCAGTTGGCGAATGGGCCACGATTGCTGAAGGGCTGCGGCCTGCTCAGTTCATCAGTCCGGCTTTCTTCGCCATGGCGACCGCTTGCGTCCTGCGCTCGACCCCAGCTTGCTGCAAATACGCCGCGCATGGGTCTTTACTGTGTGCAGGGAAATAAACAACTGTTCGGCAATCTGCTGATTGGAGTTCTCCTGTTCGAGCTGGCTACGGGCGGTGCAGTGATCACCCTGCATAAAGGCAACCTCGGCCATCACCAGACTATTGCGCAGTGCGTAACAGTCATTGTCGCAATCGAGT
Organism: Pseudomonas sp. LS1212; assembly: GCF_024741815.1. Taxonomy (NCBI): domain Bacteria; kingdom Pseudomonadati; phylum Pseudomonadota; class Gammaproteobacteria; order Pseudomonadales; family Pseudomonadaceae; genus Pseudomonas; species Pseudomonas sp. LS1212. The sequence goes on along the minus strand of NZ_CP102951.1, from coordinate 1,010,523 downwards.
ATGTTTCAGGGAGGGATTAGTGCTTATTCTTGCCTGGCTCTAACGGCACTGGTTAATCGCCCATTAATGTTCAGAGTGTAGTGTCCTCTGCATGGGCCGGTCGCAAGACCACAGGTTCACTGACGTTGATTTGAAGCTCCTGATCGAACGTCTTATTTGGCCGCTGTTTTACAGCGGCCTTTTTTATTTGTGAAAGACTGATCAATCGAGATCTTCATCGCAGTGAAAGCGGTGCAGGATTCGGTGGACCACAGGTGCCAGGATCAGGCCGATGCTGGTGACGAAGACCAGCCCGGCATAGAGCCCGTAACCGGCGAAAAACAGCTTCCCGGCGACCGACTGAGGCAGGCTGATCGGCCCAATGCCGCCCAGCATCAATGTGGCGTTGAACACCGCATCATGCCAGCTGACACCTTCTTCGAAATACAGATGACCACCGGCGCCCAGCGCGACGGAGCCGCCAATCAGCAGGCAGGCCGTCAAACTGTGCAAGAACAGCCGATAAATGAATTGCCGGCGCGTCAATACCGGCTGATTTTTTGATTCATACACTCGAACAATCCTTATTTGCTCACTATCGACCAATATAGTGGCGAACAGGGCAACCCAAAACATTCATGATCAGCTTTGACCGGGGAAAACAGTAACTACACGTTTCCCCGGCCTCGGCAACGCACGACTCAGTGCTTCACGTATTTTTGCAGGTTCAGCATCATTTGATTCAGCGCTTCGATATTGTCGCGAGGGTGCACAGCACCCTCGAAGTCGCCGATCCGTGCCCAGTTGGCAGCCACCTCTTCGACGGCGAACCCTTCGCGAGGGTCAAAGCCCACGCCCAGGCTGCGCTCCCAGCGTACCTTGCCGATCCAGCCGCCGCCGACCTCATACAGGCCTGAAGTGTCCTGGCACTGCTCGCTGCCCAGGTACACCACCAGGGGGCTGACCAATTCCGGTTTGAGCTGCTCGAACACCTCGGCCGGAATCAACCCTTCGGTCATGCGGGTGCCGCCAGTGGGCGCGATCGCATTGACCAGAATGTTGTGCTTGCGACCTTCGAGGGCCAGGGTACGGGTCAGGCCGTAAAGCCCCAGCTTGGCCATACCGTAGTTGGACTGGCCGAAGTTGCCGTAGATCCCGGAAGTCGAGGCGGTGAAGATGACCCGGCCATAGTTCTTCTCGCGCAGGTGCGGCCAGGCGGCACGGGTGACCTTGTAGGCGCCTTCGACGTGCACTCGGTAGACCAGGTCCCAATCACTGTCTTCCATTTTGGCGAAGGTCTTGTCACGCAGGATCCCGGCGTTGTTGACCAGCACATCGACCCGGCCGAAAGCATCCAGCGCGTTCTGGACGATCTTGTCGCCATCGGTCACCGAGTCGTGGTTGGCCACCGCCGTGCCACCGGCTGCACGGATTTCTGCGACCACCTTGTCGGCAGCCGAGGCATTGGCGCCCTCGCCCTGGGTCGAACCACCCAGATCGTTGACCACCACCCTGGCGCCATGTCGGGCAAACAGCAGTGCATGGGCGCGCCCCAGGCCACCACCGGCACCCGTGACAATCACGACCTTATCTTCGAAACGTACGGATTCACTCATTCAATACTCCAGCATGGGCCAAGAGGAAGTAGGGCTGAGTGAGTGTCAGGCACAGGCCCGCCGCTCACAATCAACACGGCAGGGGCTGAATGGTGCCCGATAAGGTAATGCGATGTAGCGCGGCAGCGTCGCCCGCGCCCTCACGAACAGGCTATTTTCTTGAAAGGCTGCAACTGCTGGCGAAAAGCCAGGTAATGCCTGAGTACCTGACCCGGCGCTTCGGTATGAGGATAGTGACCGATACCGTGTAGTGATACCGTATCGGGGTTGGGTATCAACTCCAGGTAACGTTCGAGCATGTGGTGCCCAGATACCGGATCGAAGGCGCCATTGATGAAGCGCAATGACACATCCCCGTGCTGCATTGCGCCGACCCAACGCCCGCGCTGGGCAATACGCTCGGGCAAGTAGCCGACCAGCTTGTGGATAATGCGGGTGCCGTGATTGGCGTCGATCAGGCTCCAGCAGTCGTCGAGCACGCTTTCACTGGGCCGGGTCTGCGGGCCGTAGATTTGGGTAATGTGCTTGACCAGATCGTCACGGGTGAACGAGCGCCCGACCAGCCAGCCCAAGGGGCTGAGCAACAGTTTCTGAATCAGTACCGGACGATGCCGTTCCGGAAACAGACCGCCATTGAGAAACACGCAACTGGCAATCGCGGCGCGTGCTTCATGATGGCGGGCAAGCAATTCCTGAGCGACGCTGTCGCCGTAGTCGTGGGCCAACACATGCACCGGTTGCCTGACTTGCAGATGCGCCAGCAGCGCTTGCTGCAAGTCGGCCTGCTCGACGATGCTGTAATGGTGCTTGACCGGTTTGGCTGAATCGCCGAAGCCCAGCATGTCGCAGGCGATCAGGCAGTAACGCTGGGCCAGCGGTTGCCAGAGGTAGTGCCAGTCCCAGCTGGCCGTCGGAAAGCCGTGAATGAGCAGCAGCGGTTCGCCCTGCCCGGCCGTCCAGTAACGAATGTTCTGGCCACGGAAAAGGAACGTCTGCCCCCGGGTGCGCCAGACACACAACGGGATCTCGGCCAGACGCATCACAGCGCCCCCAAACGATGACAGGCCGCCAGACCGATCAGAGCCTGGGGCCGGGTTGAACGCTTTCGATCCATTTGTTTCGATGTTGGCAAGACATGGGCTGCAGTCACGACAATCACCTCGGCACGTTCATGTGCTCGCTTTGGCAATCAGTCTAGCCAGCGCCAGCCGACTGGCCAGTTGCGTTGGCAGCCACCTTATTGGCCGTGCGGGTCAGTTGACGCAGCCGTCAAATAAACGCCGCCAGCAAAGGCGCCGCGAACAGGTTCAACAAGCCGGTCAGCACCAGCTCCATCCGCCTTCGCGCTGAGATCAGCCGCGCAGTTGCGCAATGAAATCGGCCAACCACGGCTCGGCGTCCGTTTCCGGCGTGACGGTTTCACTGGCATCGAGCCGCAACATCTCCAATACCTCACGAACGCCCAACTCAGCGAACAATTCGCGCATTTGCTCACCGCCGCCGCAGAAGGTGTCACCGTAGCTCGAATCACCCAGCCCGATCACCGCACCCGGCAAGCCGCGCCACGCGGCGGGCAATACATCGCGAATCTGCGAATACAACGGCAGCAGGTTATCCGGTAACTCGCCCATCCCGGTGGTCGACGTCACGGCCAGAAACGCTTCGGGCCCGAACGCCTGCACTTCGTCGAACGCCGCCCGGGAATTGCACAAGACCTCGAAGCCAGCGGCTTTGAGCAGGGTCGCGGCATGTCGGGCAACTTCTTCAGCCGTGCCATAGACCGAACCGCAAAGGATGGCGACTTTCATAAAAGATCCTGAACCTGAGTAAATGCCTGGGATATTAACAGGCTCGATCCTGCTTGGCAGTGATGGGTTATCGGCCACGGCCGAACTCAAAGGCGACGAACGGTCGTAACAAAACACGAATACTGTTGTCCATGAGCCTGATTGACCGAATTGTTCTTATTGATTACTTCGAGTGCGACCATGCAGCGAAACGCCCTCCTCACCCAGGATGAGCTGGACTTCATTCAGACCATGCAGCACTCCCCGCAACTCAATGTGGCCGACGCGACATCGAGCCTGCTGGTCAATGGGGGCACCCAGCTCCAGGAACTGCTGACACGGCTGATCGCCCACGAACACGTGACGATCCAGGCCCGGTTCGATAACCAGCAGATGACCTTCCCATTGCAACTGGTCGAAGACGAGTTCCACGCCCTGCACCTGCAGTTGGGTGCACCCAGCATCTATGAAGACGGCCCTTCGGCCCGCCCCTGGCGGCTGGTGCTGGATGAGCCTCTGGCGCTGGAGAACGACAAGCGTCAGCCAACAGCCTTGCTGGTCAAGGAAATATCCTGCAAGGGTGTATTGATCGAGAATCGCGGCACGACCAAGCCGCCAAAACGTTTTCGCCTGTGGTTCAAGCCCAGCGGCCATGCTCCCATCGCGCTGCGCGGGACGTTCGAGCGGGAAACCAGCGAAGGCCTGGCCGCCTACGTTCTGGACCAGGGCAATGCCGAAGAAGCCGAGCTGTTGCGCCAATACATCCTGGCACAACACCGCCTGGTACATCCCGAACTTCATCCCTGATGCCTTGGCGCAGCGGATCCTGGGACCTGCCACTGCGCAGCTCATACACATACTGAAGTGGCCGGGGGGCACTCATCGCTGAAAACTTCGGTTATGCTGGGGCCATTCGCACCGAGCACGTCTCACGCATGGACCCTCTGAAGCTGACAGCCACTACATGAATAGCCCAATTCTCATCACCGGAGCCAGTCGACGGGTAGGTCTGGAACTTGCCATCAGCCTGGCCCAGGCAGGCCATACCATTGTCAGTGCCAGCCGCAGCATAAGCCCCCATTCAGCCCACCCCAACATCGTGCAGTTCCAGGCCGACCTGCAACAGGAAGAGGACCGCCTGGCCTTGATCGAACACCTGACGTCCAATTACGACGGCCTGCGCGCGATCATCCACAACGCGTCGCTGTGGCTGGACGATGGCCTGGAAAACCTGAACACCATGTTCAAGCTCCATGTCGAGGCGCCCTACCACCTGAACCTGGCGCTTGGCGAGCAACTGGCAAAACTGGAAAAGTCGGACATCATCCACATCTGCGATGAAACGTCTTCGCGCGGCAGCAAAAGCCATATCGCCTATGCCGCCACGAAAGCGGCCTTGCAGAACATGGTGCTGTCGTTCGCCGAGAAATATGCGCCGGCGATTCGCGTCAATGCCATTTTGCCGGGGTTGCTGATTCTCAAGGAGAACAGCGATGAAGAGTATCGCCGCAGGACCCTGAAAAAGGCCCTGCTGGAATTCGAGCCCGGGGCCCAGCCGCTGATCGAAGCGGTCTCCTATCTCTTGAACACCCAATACAGCACCGGAAGCAGTGTGGTCATCAACGGTGGCCGCCATCTGAAGAAAGGAGTCACACGTGACTGACTCTGCCTTTGTGAGAACAACATGAACGACCAAGAAAAACTCGAACTGGAAGCCGCCGCCTTTCGCCGCCTGGTCCAGCACCTGGGCGAGCGCACCGACGTGCAGAACATCGACCTGATGAACCTCGCCGGTTTCTGCCGCAACTGCCTGTCCAAGTGGTACAAGGCCGCCGCCGACGAGCGCCAGATCGAGGTCAGCCTCGACGATGCCCGCGAGATGGTCTACGGCATGCCGTACAACGAGTGGAAAGCCCAATACCAGAAAGAAGCCAGCGCCGACCAGCAAGTGGCGTTCGCCAAAGGAAAACAGCATGATTAGGCGCTTGCTAAGCGTTAGTAACAGGCTAGCTTTACAAACAAGGAGTTAAATAGCTTCAGACGCTATGGCTTAAGCCTCTGACTCTGAGTCCTTTCGAGAAGGATTTTTGATTCATCAGAGGGGGGCGAGCTGATGGAGCTTGTTTGGGCTACCGAAGATTTGGTGATTGCAGGGCGTCCGTATACCGGCTTTCCGATCCTGCTTTGGGACACAATGCAAAGTTGTGTTCCCGCCAATGATTTCCTTCGTCATTACCTTCTGCGCGGGACCATAGGGTCGACAAAGTCTTGGCCAAGCACTGGCCGTGCGCTGTACGACTTCTTCAGCTTCCTCCAGGCACATGACATCGATTGGCGCGATGTTGACCGTGGCGAGGCCAAGAGCATTGTCGCTGCCTACCGGGACTTCTGTCTGGTCGAGTGCAAGTTAGCCCTCTCAACGACGCGGCAACGGTTGCACTACATCTGCAAGTTCTACGAATACGCACAAACACAGGGATGGGTGATCAGTCTGCCGTTTAGCTATGAAGAGCGGACGGTCAAACGCGAGGTCGGGTTCCTCGCCCACATCGATGCCAGTGGCGGTAAGGCCATGGCAAACGACGTGATGCCGCGTGCGCATAGGACGTTGCCGAAGTTTTTGAGCATGGATGAGATCAAGGCGCTCTTACAGGCCGCCGAGAATCCCCATCACCGAATGATGATCCGGCTCGGGTTACAAAGCGGCCTGCGTCGAGAGGAAATCGCCACGTTCCCACTGGCTTACATCTTCGATCCCGATAAAACCGGCAGGCGTGAGTGCAACATTCGGATTCGACTCGATCCGCACGATGGCCATGGCATGCTGACGAAAGGCAGTAAGGCACGCGACATCTACGTCAGTCGCCGCTTTCTCTCCGATCTGCATCGTTACGTGGTCCAGATTCGCGGTGAGCGGAGCTCTCTAAGCCAAGCAAAGTACGACCCACTGTTCCTCAACCAGTTTGGGGAGCCCCTCTCCAATGATGGAAAGGGCATCGAGCGCATCGTCCGCAATATCGGCAAGAAGGTCGGCATCAATGTTCATCCCCACATGCTGCGCCACACCTATGCCACCCATACCCTGGTTGCCCTACAACGCAATCGCGGCGACGTAGAACCGCTAGTTTTCGTACAACGGCAACTCGGCCATAGCTCCATCCAGACAACGATAGTGTACCTGCATTTGATTAACGAATTGGCCGATGGCGCGGTGCTGGCCTACGACGACGAACTCAGTGACAGTTTGGAGACGGCCTGATGGGCAAGCGCAAAATCTACGTCAGAACCGATCTCAGCATTCCGCAGGTCGAGCACCGCCTTGATCAGCAAGGGCATGTCCCCACGCTTCCCGAAGCCATTCCTCCAGCAAGAACCCTAGTCGCATTTGGACGAAATACTACTAGTGCCCGAAACTTCGATTTTGCACCCTGGTACGGTACAGATATTGATCCGATTACCTATGCCTGCCAGAGGCAGGTTGAGCGCTTCTTGGCCGGGCGGGATACTACGATCGAAGTCAGTACAGTGGTCTCCTATTGCCGCAATGGTTTGTGCAACTTTTTCGACTATCTAGTGCTGCGTGCCACCGCCCTCGGGCGCGAATTGGCTCTGACCGACATCGACCGTGAACTGATAGACGGCTATCTCGGCCATCTCACTGGCCAAGAGCTGTCTTCAACCACCCAGAAGACCGTCTATACGCTCACAAAGTCCGTACTCCAGGCGCTCGGCCAACGTGGACTGATTGTCTTAGTCACCGCAGGTGACGCGGCAACCTTCCCGCGCAACCCCTTCCCGAACAGCAACCGAAAAAAACAGGGCGAGATCCCGCTTCCGAAGGGCCAGCGCCAATCGTTCGCGGCGGCTGTCAAACAGGCGGTCATGCCAATCTGGCGCGACGACGTGCCTCTAACCAGTGAGCTGTTAGCCTATGCCTTACTGATCGTGGCATTGCACACGGGACGCAATACCACCCCCCTGCTGGAGATGGAGCGCGATTGTTTACGCGCCCACCCCAAGGATAACAGCACCTTCCTGATCCTGTGGAAACGGCGCGGGCACAACACCAGCAAAGTCGTCCTTCGAGGCGAAAGCACGAACGAGCGCCTTCTGGAGTCCACACCGACCATCAAGATCAACGTCGAACGTCTGATACGGCACGTGATCAACCGCACCGAGCCGCTACGCGCTGAGGCTCCCCACGACCTTAAGGATCACGTCTGGATGTATCGGTCACGCGGCAACAAAGGAATAGGACAGGTCACTGCAATGTCTGATTCGGTATTGGGATATGCCATTCAGAAGCTTGTGACCGACTACAGGCTCACAGACAGCGATGGCCAGCCATTGCGGATCAACATCTCACGCCTGCGCAAGACCTTCGCCAACCGCATCTTCGAGTTATTGGATGGTGACCTGACGACTACTGCAATTGCCCTTGGCAACACGCCTCTGGTGGCCGGACGAAACTATCTGCTGCCGGACGAGGATGCCAAGCGCAACTGGCGGTTCATGGGCGACGTCATGGTCGACGAACTGCTGACTCACACTATAGGCAGAACCTATAAGACGCCTATGGGACGCTGTAGCGATCCAGTAAATGGCCAGTACGCCCCCAAGCGAGAAGGCGCTACCTGCATGAATTTCCTCAACTGCCTTCGCTGCCGGCATTACGCGGTGACGGAAAACGACCTGTACAAACTATTCAGTTTCTACTTCCGCGTGTTCGCCGAGCGCATGCACATAGTCAAGAGGCGCTGGATACGAGAGTACGCGCACATCCCTCGGCTGATTGACAATTACATCGTGGCTGAGGGTCTGAGGCGTGGAGTCTTCAAACTCGCAGCCGTAGAGGCCGCTCGTGAGCGAGCTCGCATCGAGCCACACCCCTTCTGGTCGTTCGATTTAGTACCGCACTTGGAGGTCTTCGCATGAGCAATAATGCTGTGGTTTCACTGCCTTGGGCGTACGTCGAGTCGCAGCCTGGAGATGTTCGGGAATTACCAGAGAGCCAGTGCGATGCCCTTATCGTGAGCGCCATCCAGGTCGAGGGGCATTGGGTCATTCTCAGTCGCTACGGCGATGACTGTTGGCAGATAGGCGGTATGCCAACCAACACATGTGACTGTCGAAAACGCCTGAACTTCCAGCGCGTGCCCGCTGCATTCAGAGCAGTGATGAAAGCGATCATGTATCGCTATTTGCGGCGCGGCCGGGAGGGCCAGCAACGGCCGAAAGGGGGGGCACTGAACCATTTTTTCACTAATACAACGCTCTTCCTACGCTACTTAGACGACCTTACACTTACCCGCTTGGGACTGGTCACCCCCATTGTCTGCACAAATTACGCTGCTGAATGTCGGGAGTACCGCCAATCTAGCCAACGGAAAAACAAGCCGCTGTCTCAGGGAGGCCTTCAGCAGCGCTTCCGGGCCGTCGAAGCGCTCTACGAGTTGAGTCAATATACTCACGACCCAATCCCAGAGCATCCATGGCGTGAGACTTCTTCTACGACTATGGCTGGGTTGACCGGCAGTGGCGCACCCCGTAGGCAGGGAAGTAAGACGTCGCTGATACCGGATATGGTGTTCTGCGCTCTGTTCGAGAACGCCTACGAGCAAGTTCAGCGCGGCAAGCACCTGCTCGATCTACGCGATGCCGTCGGAGCTGTCGTAGCAGAGCGAACAGCACAAAAGCCTTGGGCTGTCATTGATGCTAAGAATCAACACCTCGCCGCCCTTGGCTGGGAAGACGGCTTGGCAGCGCTCAATCAATCACTCCTTAATCTGCGCACCGCCTGCTACATCGTACTGGCCTGCACTTCCGGGTGTCGCAACCACGAGTTGACCAATGTGCAGTTAGGTGCGCACCACCGCACAGAGGACGATGAAGGCACCATCTTCCACTGGATGCACTCCAAGTCCGATAAAACCGATACCGGGGTACACGACTGGATGATTCCCGAAGCAGCCGTGCGGGCTCTGCGTCTGATGGAGCGTTGGGCTGAACCTTACCAAGTCATCATCTCCGCAGAGATTGTCAAGCGACGCAGGATCAACCCATTCGACCCGGAAATCGCCCGTGCGCAGAAACATCGTCATGCGCTGTTCCTAGGATCAACCTCAAAAAAGGGCAACCAAGTTCGTACCCTGTCGAACAATTCATGGGATCGTTCCCTCAAGGCATTCAGCAAGGACGCAGGACTTGACTGGTCGCTTACCACCCACCAGTTTCGTCGCAAGTTTGCCAACTACGTGGCCCACAGCCAGTTCGGCGATCTACGTTACTTACGCGAGCATTTTGCGCACTGGGGCATGGACATGACTCTCGGCTATGCGATGGATGATGGCTGGGGCAGTCATCTTGACCTGGAATTGTACAATGACATCCAGACTGAACTTGAAGATATCAAGCTCGGCACTGTGGATAGCTGGCTGGGTGACGATAAGTTGGCTGGAGGTTATGGTCGCTCGATCAAACGGTGGCAGCGCGATCCAGCCAACCTTGCCCTCTTCAAGAACCACCAGACGATGGTGCTTTCGATTGCCGAGAGCACCGCAATCCGCAGCAACGGACATGCTTGGTGCACTGCCGACAATGATGGCTGCATAGGCAACACACTGGAGCGGACGCGCTGCGGCGACTGCAACAATGCCGTGATTGGGCGCAGCCATCTTGGCATCTACCGTCAGCTCTACGGCAACCTCAAGGAATTGCTGGAGTGCAGAGATATTGGCGAAAGTGGTCGTATGCGCGTTCTGCGCGACTTGGAACGCTGTCGCGATGTTTTCATGCAGCTTGGCTATGACCCAGAGAGCGGCGCAGCATGACAGTCAGACGGAAGCCCGCCGACGCCCGAGAAAAGGAGCTACTGCTCGCGCTCCACCGCATTGAGCGTGGTCGGGCAAAGACAGGTGAAAAGAAGGTTACCATCGCAGCCGTGGCACGTGAGGCGGGTGTTTCGGCGGCACTGATCCATAACTACTATCCGAACATCGCCGAGGCCATCCGTGAGGTTCAAGGACGCTCTAGCCGCGCTCAGCGCGATGTGAAGCACCAGGATCTACGTGCCGAGCGAGAGAAGGGCCGTGCTCTGCGTCTGGAAATAGAGGAGCTGCGCGCCAAGGTCGCCAGCCTTGCTTCTCTCTCAACGAAGTGCTGATAAACGAAAATCGGATGCTAAAAGCTAAGCAGAACGATCCTAGAGTGGTCAGTCTCCGCTCATGAGCTGAGTTGTACGCATAAAATTGTTTCCGCGAACCGAGAAGATTGGAGCAATGCAATGCCTACCAGCTACTACCTGGCGTGACTCGAAAACCTATCGTTATGTCTGGATTGGCACGCTCGCCGTATCCGTCCGGCCAAGTCATCTACCCAGCCCTGCAAAGCCAAGACATGGTGTGCACTTAAATTTAAGTGGGCACCAGTTCGAGCCTTTCAAGCGGGTATTTCATGCAACCACAACGCCGTTCCTACTCCAAATCCTTCAAAGTCCAAGTCATTCAAGAGTGCGCCCAGCCCGGCGCCTCGAACCGAAAGCGCGGCTGCCTGCGCCACCTTTCTGCGAGATCTGTTGCGATGATCCGCATCGACTCCATCTGGCTGGCGACGGAGCCCATGGACATGCGCGCCGGCACCGAAACCGCGCTGGCGCGGGTGGTCGCCGTGTTCGGTGCGGCGCAGCCGCACTGTGCTTATCTGTTTGCCAATCGTCGCGCCGCGCTGGCCGCGCAGTTGATGCAGCGCGTCGAGACGATGGACAAGCAAATCCATCGTCACCAAACGGTTATCGAGAAACTGACCCACGAGATCGCGCAGCTCAAACGCTTCAAATTTGCCAAGCGCAGCGAGCAATTAAGCCCGGATCAAGCCAGCCTGCTCGATGACCTGATCGACACTGACATCGCAGCCATCGAAGCCGAGCTTGCAGCTCTGCAACCGGCTCCCGTGCCGACCGAGGCTCGTCAAAAGCCCAAGCGTACGGCTTTGCCGCCGCAGTTTCCGCGCACCCTGATCCATCACGAACCGGACAACACGCAGTGCACCTGCGGCTGCGCCCTCAAGCGCATCGGCGAGGATGTCAGCGAGAAACTCGACTACACGCCGGGCGTGTTCACCGTCGAACGCCATATCCGTGGCAAGTGGGTCTGCGATCAGTGCGAAACCCTGATCCAGGCCCCGGTTCCGGCGCAGGTGATCGACAAGGGCATCCCGACAGCAGGCCTGCTGGCCCAGGTGATGATCGCCAAGTACGGTGATCATTTGCCGCTGTATCGTCAAGAAAAGATCTTTGCCCGGGCTGGCCTGGCCATCCCGCGCTCAACCCTGGCGCAGTGGGTCGGCACCTGCGGTGTGCAGTTGCAACCGCTGGTTGATGCGTTGCGCGAGGTGGTGCTTGGACACAACGTGGTGCACGCTGACGAAACGCCGGTACAGATGCTCACGCCGGGCGCGAAGAAAACTCACCGCGCCTATGTCTGGGCCTACGCTACCAGCTCGTTTGCCGACGTAAAGGCGGTTGTTTACGACTTCAGCCCCAGCCGCTCGGGTGAACATGCCCGCGCTTTCCTGCAAGACTGGAAGGGCCAACTGGTTTGCGACGATTTTGGTGGCTACAAGGCCAGCTTTGCACTCGGCGTCACCGAGATCGGCTGTATGGCTCATGCCCGGCGCAAGTTCTTCGAGCTGCACGTCACGAACAAAAGCCAGCTTGCCGAACAGGCCTTGCGCTACATCCAGGTGCTATACGAAATAGAGCATGAAGTCCGCGACCTCGCACCTGACGCTCGACGACGGATACGCCAGGAAAAAGCCGCGCCAGCGATGGATGCGTTGCATGCCTGGATGACCGCCCAGCGCCAGCTTGTGCACGATGGGGTGGCTATCGCCAAGGCTCTGGATTACAGCCTCAAGCGCTGGGCGGCGTTGTCACGCTATCTCGATGACGGCGCGGTACCCATAGATAACAACCACGCCGAGCAGCAGATAAGGCCGTGGGCGCTGGGTCGCAAGAACTGGCTCTTTGCCGGGTCGTTGCGCAGCGGCAAACGTGCGGCGGCACTGATGAGCCTGATCCAGTCGGCCAAGCTCAACGGGCATGATCCGTACGAATACTTGAAGAACGTACTGGCGCGGCTGCCGACGCAGCGGGCGAGCCAGATCGCCGAGCTGTTGCCACATAATTGGATGCCGTTACGCAACCTGTAATGCCCATTCGCTTACCGCTCGCCGACACAACGTCCCGTAACTGATCGACACTGACCACGTATCTAGTTTCTGCTTGGTGCACCTGGGTAAAGCCGCATCGGGTCCCAACTGATGACCTATCCTGAACCGACTCCCCCACGGCTTCCGCGCCCCTTACGATAGAGTAACTATGTAGTGGTCAACTAATCCCGGACACGACGTTAAGTTTTTCTTCGGCCTGAGCTGGCGCCAGCCCACCGTTGAATTGATGGGGGCGAATCCAGTTGTACCGATGCATCAAGAAATGGCTGATATCGCGCTGGGCTTCTTGAGCAGTTCGGTAGCCCATGGTCGGTATCCATTCAGTTTTCACGCTGCGAAACACACGCTCCATCGGCGCATTGTCCCAGCAATTACCCCGGCGGCTCATGCTCTGGCGCATGCGATAACGCCACAGCCGCTGGCGAAATAAACGACTCCCATACTGCGACCCTTGATCCGAGTGAAACAGCAGGCCCTGAGGTCTTCCTCGTTGCTCATAGGCCATATCCAGTGCCTTGATAACCAGCTCGGCGTCCGGCTTTTCCGACAATGCCCAACCCACTATCCGGCGCGCGCAAAGATCTAGCACAACAGCCAGATAATGCCATTTCCCTTGGGCCCAAATGTAGGTGATGTCGCCGCACCACACTTGGTTGGGGGCCGAGACATCGAACTCCCGATTCAAGATGTTCGGGATATCCAACCGTTCGACCGTCGCTCGTTTATAGGCATGAGAACCTGGCTGTTTGCTCACGAGGTCAAGCTCACGCATCAAGCTGCGTACCTTAAATCGCCCCAGTTGCTCGCCGTCTTCACGCATGATCGACAAGATGCTGCGGCTGCCCGCAGCACTACGACTTTCTGTGAACAGTTCATTGACCCGACTGCGCAGCCGAAGCCGCTCAATATCAGGAGTCCGGCGCCTGAGACGCTGGGCGTAGTAACACGAGCGGGTGACTTCAAACACTTTGCACAGCCAATCAATCGGCTCGTGGACGCTAAGCTGATTGATCAGCGCGTACGCTCGTGATCTTCCGACATCAAGAGCGCGGTAGCCTTTTTTAGTATCGATTTTTCCCGTTCAAGGCGGGCGATCCGGACTTCCAGTTCCTGGATTTTCTGCTGCTCCGGGGTCAGCGCTTTGCTTAGCGGGGTGACACCTTGGCGCTCCTTCTGAACCTGCTCAACCCAGCGGCGTAGTGCCGACTCGCCGACGCCGAGTGAACGACTGGCTTCGATGTAGCTGTAGTTTTGCTTGAGCACGAGGTCGGCAGCCTCGCGTTTGAATTCAGCGGAAAAGGAACGGCGTTGTTTGGTCATTTGACACCTCGATCTGGCGAGCATTCTCGCCTAAATGGGTGTCCGGTTTCATTAGACCACTACAGTCTTGCCATGGGCACTAAGCGCATTGACTGAGATATCGGAAGGGCACCCGGAATGGATCACTTCTAGCTGTTACTCACTGCTTAATGTTGGACTGAAAATCATGTTGTCTGAACTGACCTATGTGGAGCGTCCGGATGGCACCGGCATACCGGATGACAGCGTTCCCGTTTTACGGTTCGGCTGCGTCAGGCTCGCGCGAGCGCTGCGAGTTAGCACTTTTTTTAGGGCCGAGGATGCTTGTGGGCACTGGTTAAAGGAGGCGAGTACTGATCCGCTGCCAGAACTTAGATTCATAAGAGCGTGAGCTCGCTCTATGAAAGTGCACCACCGTATTTGAAGCAGTAGAGCTCCCTCCCCCGGCTGCTGGGGGGGCGTCATAACAGTGTCCGCTTCAGCCGATATAAGCAGCAGTGTCCATATGACCTATAGCCAAGCTGGACAGTCTGGGCGATCGACTGGCCCTGCTGGACAAGCATTTTCCCAGCAAGCCTGATCTGCCCGGCGTTGCGGCCTTTCAGATGGGCATGATCGAGGCTTGCAGCCGCGGACCGCGGAACCGCGCGGTCGCCTTGACCGCTCTGCCGTCGATGATGCGGACATAGGTCACCGTCCGCTCCGGCTGCGCTGCAGTCGCTTGGATCGCGTCCTCGTACTCGATCATCCCGCCGACCCTTCGGCCGTCGATTGCGATGATGATATCCCCTGCTTGCAGCCCGGCCTGACGTGCCGCCCCGCCAGGATCGATTTCGTAGATATAGACGCCGCCGCGGCCGCCCTTGCCAAGAGCGAGCTCGTTGAGCGAGCGGGTGAACACCATGGCGGCCGCTGCGTAGGGCGCGGCCCCGGGATCGGTCTCGGAGAAGAGGACGCCGTAGAGTTCGAAGGCGCGGACAGCCTGATCGGTATGGCCGAGCTGCCGAACCGAGATGGCCTTGCCGATCACTTCGCTCCAGCTATCGCCAGGGCTAATCTCCAGCTCCTGTATAAGCGATGCATAGTTGGCGAGCTCCTGTTGGAGTTTCGTCTCCTCTTGGGAGACGAGCCTCCCCTTCTCCTCGACATAGTGCGCGAGGCGGTCAACTGCCGCCTGCATGCGTGCGTCTATCTCGGCCGCCAGTGGGACATCTCGAGGGTTCAACTGCGTCAAGCCGCCCAGCGAGGCTGCAAGATTCGCCTGTTGGTCGGCCGGTATCGGCAGCAGAAGGCGAAGGCCTTGAAGGTGCGCCATCTCGGTCTTGACCTCGACGCCATCGACACGAAGACGCAATTCCTCCTTGAGCTCCGCCGGTCGATAGATCGCTTGCCGAAGTGCCCGCAGAAGCGCGTCTGACTCGGCAACCACCTCGTTTAGTGCGCTGTAGTAGGCGACTACAGCCGCAGAGCCGATCTCCAGTTCGTTTAATAGGGCTACGAGGTTCGCCGCGCGATCGACATGGAGGGGCGTACCGGCCCAAGCGGCCTGAAGACCGCTCAACCGCTGCTCGGCCATCAGCTTCGTATAGCCAGAACCTAAGTGGGAGAGGGCCGGTGCCACCTTCTCGCGCATCGCGGCGACCTCCGAATCCCAGCCGCTCGGCGCCATGGCCCGGTACATCAGCACGAGACGGCTGTCGAGAGCCCGAGCGTTGGCGATGATCTCTGCCGTCAGCCTTTCCTGCGCGCGAGTCTGCCTTTCTTCCTCCTTCCTCGCGTCGACCAGCCGCTCCGTGCCGGCGAGGACGAGGGCGAGGCCTAACAGTAGGGCGCCGACGCCGATCAGTTGCGCCTTCGGCAAATCGACGAGTCGCCAACCGGCGATCTCCAGGAGCGGAAGAGTGATCCCGATCACGGCAGACAGGCCGGCCAAGACCTTTAGAATCAGAGACAGTGTTTCCCAGCCCATCTGTTCTTCCTTCCTGTGGAACCCGAGATTGAACGACAGCTGAAGGCGAAGACGAGAGGCGATCGCTTCATTCTTCCCGAGGCATTCGCCATGCTTAAGGAGACGCTGATTTATTCAGAAGTCCAGTTGATGCCCCCTGATAAATCAAGGCCTGCAGGGAGCTAATCAGTGCCTCCTTAAGTGCGTCCGGAGTATGGGGGAAAACAAACTCTAATTCGGCTTACGTTGGTTTTCAGTTCCATTGCTACCCAAACCCCTGTTACACCGGGTCTCATCCATAATACCTACCCAGCGGTGGCAGAGAAAATTCGCAATCTCATGGGCAAGTCGGTGCGCGCCCAGCGTGATTCGAAGCACCAGGCGTTGATGAGCGAGAAGGAGAAAAGCAGGGCGCTCCGTGCGGAAAACGACCAACTCTTAGAGGAGCTAGCCCGCATTGCTTCTGTAAACCAGCGCCTGCTGTTCGAAATGGCTGAGTTGAAAGCAGTCTCCAGCGGAAAGGTTGTCGCTTTGGCCCCGAAACCCGGCAGATAGCCCCTATTGGCATTTGACAGTCCAGAGCTGATCTAACCGGGTTGTGTAGCCAGGATAAGCATCTCGCGCTTCCCCCCCTCTGGGGTCGCTGGGACACGACCCGGTCGCATCGAAATTGCACTCCACTTGAGGTCCAAATGTGAGTTATGGCTGCGTTCGTCACGATACGAACAAATTCGGCGGCATGATGGCATAAGGCCGCGCCAATGATTGCAATCTTTTTGTTTGGCTAAACGGATGCCCGCTTTTGGCCGAAAGCGAGCTGTGGCAACAACCTGCACGAGCAACTGGCCTGCAGGGCTAGCCTCGGCCTCATCGCGTCGTACCTTGGGCCAGAGGTCATTTTGCGATCTTGTAGCGAACCTTCTGGGTCAAGACTTCGTTGCCGACCTTGTACGCCGCGATCATGTCGTAGGTACCCACCGTGCGCGCCGAGGCCGCCACGGTAAAACAGGTGTTGTTGGGTGTGGTTTTGCCAGCATTTTTGCTGATGTCGCCGGCTGGCAATTGCTGGGGCACGTTATTGCTGTCCACGCGGTAGAAACTTGCCACGACATCAGTGACGGCATGCGAGTGGTGCACGCAGTACTCATCGTCACCCGTAGTGGGGGAGAAGTCGCCACTGGCAGCCAGCGGGGAGACGAAAGTGACACCGGAACTGCTCATGCGCTCGGTCTCGCGGGCATCTTCCAACGCCTGCCTGGCAGTCTGGTAATCCTGGCTGAAGGCAATCGGCCCGCCGCGAACCTTGATCATTTTCTGGATGGAGGTTTCTGCCTGGGTCAACAGTTTGCGTTTCTGCCAGAGCGAGGCGTCACCGCCTTTGACGATGGACAGGGCGAGCCAGGTTTTGTCAGCGAAGAGCTCGGGCTCGGGAGCTGGGGCCCGTGCGGGCTGCACGGGTGGTTTCTTGGTGAGTTTGTGATCGACATAGTCCAGATCATCGCTCTTGATCTCTGCCAGCGAGGGGCCGTCGGGTGTATCCGCCCAGCCACGGCGCACGGCAGTGGGAACCAACATGGCGATATCGCCGATCCAGGCGAAGGGGTTCCAGGAACGGCCTTCATTCGTCATCTGTAGATAGCAATTGGCCGGAACGCAGTGCTCCTGGTTGATCAGCACGTAGTCCCCCACGTTCAGCGGAATGTAGGAGCCATTGTGGTCCATGTTCGGCAACTGACCGGCGTTGCCGGTGAAGTTGATGTCGATCTCCATGACCACATCATCTTTGTTCAGGCTCAGCAGGCTCTTGGCAATTTCCTTGGCGAAGGCTTGCTCCGAAGCCGTGACTGGGTTGGCCAGGGAAAGCGTCTGGGTCACGGACTGGATGAAGTCGAGGAATGCGGCAGAGTTCTGGTTCTCGCCCTGGTCGTACTCGATCACCGTAAGCCTCATGTTGAGGTGGTCGGCGTCGAGAGTTTTCGGGCCGTAGAGCAGCTTGTTGAGGAAGGGGGTACTGGCTTTGTCGGACACGCCGAAATAAGGGCCCAGTACACGGGTAACTGTATCGGAATCGTTGCCTGCGCTGGTTTCGGTGAACTCGGCAACCACCACCACCTCATTAACACCGCCCATGTCTTTCAGGTATTTGAAATAGCCATCGCTGAGATAGATGGCGAATACATCAGCGTTGGTTTTATCAGTACCGGCCTTGCGGATGGTCAAGTGGGGATCGACGGCGTTCCTGAATAGTGTCTTGTTGAATACCACCGTGCCCGCAGCCGATGCTACGGGAGGCGTTGCAGGCTTGGCTGCATCCGATTTGCGATAGACCTGTGTGGTGCCCGTGGGCACCGAAATACAGCTGGCCAGCAGTAAACAGGTCGCCAGCACGGGGAGGATGTGCAAATCGCGTGCAAGAACGAAACGCTTCATCACACACCTCTCCTTGATTCATTCTGCATAACATCAAAATGATGGCTTCACGCGATTTCAAGAAGTGTATAGCGGACTTTTGAAAGCGCAAGCAACCGGCGCCACATCGAATCAGGATGTGCCGAACTTGCAGATTCGCGTTGCCTGAGCTTTGCTCACTTTCAAGGTGTATGCGGTAACCGACGATGTAGGCATGAGTGTATTGGACGCATCTTCAAGCTCATTGTTCTGAGTCCTTTGGGAAGGTGTTCCTCCATGAGTAAGTTCTCTCTATCAATTCTTGGTATCGCTGCCCTTGCAACCACGATGGTAACCGTAATTGCTGGCTGCTCCGGTGCGTTCGATCGAATCGCCGACACTGTATTAGCCAACGAAGTGCGCTTTGACGATCAAGAGACCCCACGAACGGCTTACGCCATTTCCGCTTCCGCTGATGAGGTGCAGTCAGTGGGAGGGCAAGGCAGCGGCCTGAGTTGCAGCTTGCCGCTTGGTACTCAGACGTTGGCGTTTACCCGTGGCAGCGAACAGGCCCCCATTGCATTGCAAATGCGTCAAGCCTGCGCCTTCCATGATTATTGCTATCGCCACGGCAACGCGACATACGGTTACAGTCAGGCCGATTGCGATTTCATGTTGCAACAGCAGGCCTTTCGCCTGTGCAAGTACATCACACCCAGTGCGAGTATCAGCGAATGTGAGACCAATGCGCGCAAGGTCACCATTGGCGTGCGCCTGGGCGGATTCGGCAGTTTCAAACGTGCGCGGGCGTTGGAAGACGCGAAGGCCTCCACTTTTATGGAGTTCGACCCTTACCCGGTGCGAGCCAATACCCATCAGGTCGTACGAATCGCAGATGCGCCGCGCCAGTGGGTACGCGAGGGGCTGCTGACCAAGGCCGCTTACCACTTCGATATCCGCCCTTCAGGGAGCCGGGTGCATGTTCTTGGCTGGAAGCCCGGCGGCAGCATGGTCTGTTCCAGCTTCGAACTGCCAGCTTCATACAATGCCATCAACGGCCCGCCAATGGTGGTGCGTGACTCGCCTCGGGGAGAAGACTGGTTCGTTTGGTGGAGGCGCGACCAACTGACGAATACGTATGGCGAGTTCGCGATTCTTCCGCCCGGCCGGGCCACGCGCCAGGACTGGGTCGAGGCTGCAGGCGGTTTTACACCGCGCAAACCCGCAGGGCATTGCGAGCACAGGGAAATGTGGAGCGATGCATCTGCCGCCCAGTTGCTGGCCTTCGTTATCAAGAACCGCAATTTCAAGTTTTCCGAGTTGCACCCTGTCAACGGGGCTGACACGCCGGGAGTGGTGCGCCTGATGGGCCTGAGTACCCATTCGTGCAGCTCAAACAAAGCCATCAAGGACCGCTCGCCGTGCGTGGTGGACGTAGCATTTGACACCAGGCTGCGCCAACTTCACGAAGAGCCTGGGGCCCGGCACCTGTATCGCGTTACGGAGCGCAATTGCAGAAAAGACAAGTCGGAAGGCCCGCGCACGGATACCTGCGACCGCTATCGCAACTATGTGGGGGCACCATTTGTGGTTGCGCACGCTACCCCGCCTTCCTTGATCTGGACACGCCGAGGTAGCGGTAATGGCGATGGCTATGAGGAAGGTGCCAGGGTGCGGCATTACACAGTCGGCAAGCCTGGCGAGGATGTCGCCACCGACCTCGGAGAAAAGACACTAACGGCTTTTCCCGAGTCCATGGAGCCGGCGTTCATTACTAATGCGACATCGGCCAACCCAACCTTTGTGAGCCTTGTAGCTGGCCAGGACGGTGTGCAATTGCGTGCTCAAGCTGCAGTGCCCAAGGGCGAGCAGTCTGTGACAGCTACGCTAGAATGCTTGCGCAATGCACCGACCTCATGGTTGCACCGCCCTACCTACCTGGTGCCAGATCCCCACGACGCGAACCGCAGCTACATGGTGTTCTCCCGAGTGCGACTCAAGGATATGCAGAACAAGGTGCTCGCACAGGCCGCCGAACTGGACGTCGCCGTGGCCACATTGGTTGGGGGGGCATGTTCTGCTTCTGCAGTTAGCGAGTTCACCTTCCCTGATTTTTTCAAATACTTTGCTGAACAGGAGGAACTGGATGCACTCGTTGCTGCCAACAAAGCGCCCGGTAATGCCGACCCGGTGGCGCTTGGTCAATATGCCGAGCGGGTACGCGGCGGCCAGATGATTTTGGCTGATATCACTGGTGATGGTGTCCCGGATCTGGTGCAGATTGCCGAGATAAAGAAGGAGGGTCGTTTCCGTGCCGGTTTACTGAAGGGCACTCTGAACACTTCAGGTTTGCGGTTCAGTGAGCTCTCTGAACAATTATCCTGGACCGGGTCGGGTGATTAAGGCGCGGCCAACGACTAGCGTCACACCTTGCCTTTGGCGAAAGTGCCGCCCTTTGTAAACACCGAGTCCCCCACTGAGTGAGCTTAAGCCTGCGCGCCACACTTGGCGCGCGGGCAATCCTCAAGCGGCGCAGGGCCGCTCCTGCACAAATGGCATCCCGCAACGGCGCTGCCCACGCTGAAATCGAAGGGAATTCCAGGTACCCCGACCTCATGCATGCTCGCGAGCTGCGCTTGCTAAACGTCCGCTATGGGTCGAGGCTGTGTAAAAACGTTTTCGATCGGTACGCCTGAGCGGGAATCACCCGAAAAATCGTGTTCCTACGCAAATTTCAGGTCTGCTGAGCAGCCGATCGTCAGTAGATTTCGCGTAGGAACGCATGCATCAACACCGGCAGCGCATTTTCACACAGCCTGGGTCGATAGCGACGGTTTAGTTGCGACCGTCGCTGAAAAATTACACCTCCGTCTGCTCAGCCATTTCCAGGGCATCATCGACCTCGATTCCCAGGTATCTGACGGTGCTTTCAAGCTTCGTATGACCAAGCAGGAGTTGGATTGCTCTCAGGTTCTTCGTCCTGCGATAGATCAGCGATACTTTCGTTCTCCGTAGCGTGTGAGTACCGTACATGGTTGGGTCAAGGCCAATGGCTGTCACCCAGGCTTTGACTATTCGAGCGTATTGCCTGGTGGATAGATGATCTGAGCCGTGCAACCGAGTCGGAAACAAGAAGTCCTCGCTGCGGAGGTGGGCCTGATGCATCCAGGCCTCCAGAACTGTTCGGGTTTGCTCAGTGATTTCAAATTGCACTGGGCGCTGAGTTTTCTGCTGCATCACGATCGCCCGTGACGACACATGTTCCCCATGGGCTATGTCTCGCACACGCAGCTTGTTTAAGTCACAGGCACGCAGCTTGCTGTCGATAGCCAAGTTAAAGAGAGCCAGATCCCGTGTCTTCTCCGCGAGCTGGAGTCTTACCCGGATGGCCCAGATATCCCTGACTCGGAGCGGCGCTTTCTGTCCGACAAGCTTTCCCTTGTTCCAAGGCTGATGGCTGCATGTAGCAATAGTGTTCATGGCTTGTCCTCCACATTGAGGGAGGACAAGGGTGGATCAGTCACGGTGCGTGGTCGCTATCCGATCCAAATCGGCCAGTCGTAACAAACAAAAAACGGCAAAAAGCGGACGCTCGAGAAAATTAACTAGTTTCATTTTTCATCCCAGACAACCGAATATGCGGCCGTAACTCCATTACTTTTCGCAATCACCATATTCCAAAACGATCGCAGAAGCTCACCCCGCAATGCTATCGAGCAAGCCTGACAAGGAAGGGCTATTGTTAAGGCTCATCGAGTCCAAAAAAGGGCGATGTCATGAAGCGTAGGGGGCATTGTTCTGTTTGCACTCAACCACTTTGCATCTGAGGTAACTTTTGCATGCGGACATCTTGATTTTGTCTGCAAACAGAGAGAGGGGCAATCTCATAGCGAGCATAATCACGTCATTGCCATATTTACACCTGCGTAGATTACATCACTACTATAAGGCATATCACCATTTTCATGATGAATGATGGCTGCCACCATGATTGCCAAAACCTGCGGATTGTGAAGGTTAATTTTTTCGCTTTGGCCAGTCGCCTGAGAAATTTGACTTTTAACAGCCCTAATGTAAGCCCCTGTCGCGTTTTCGTTGGATGGAGCCCAACGAGAAATTATCCCATCAACAGTATTAAGCCCATGCTTATCTTGATACACCAGCAAGAGCTTTGCCATGGCTCTGATACCGTTCTGAGGCGTATCGAAAACCGCAAACCTTGACTCTACTGACGGATCGTAGGGAAGCTGACCATGCCATTTATTATTAGAATTGTAATCTATGTTTCCCGGGTTATTATTTCGAATTCCACGTGGAATACCCATATCCAATCCTCTTTTTAGTGTGTGGCATACTGAAGCTTAGACGTAAGAAGCTGGAACATACTACCGTACGGCGGGATTTACACTATCTGCTACTGGGCAATCCACATGCTTTCTCCAGGCAAAAAAATGCCCGCTCTTGGCCGATTTCTGCCTGTGCTGACAGGCAGCTTGGGGTCGTTCTGAGCCACTCATTGGACTCTCTCCAGTAATTTCGCTCCGTCAGGCCGCAGCTCGCCCTTGGGCGAGACATGTCGATAGAGCGTCTGACGGGTAATACCCAGCTCTTCACACAAAACCGATACCTTGGTTTCCGACTGCCCCATGGCCGCCATCGCCAGGCGTAGTTTGGCAGCGGTCATCTTGAACGGGCGCCCCCCTTTTCTGCCGCACTGGGCCTGGTCGGACTGTCAGCTTTCCAGTCGATTACATGCCGATCGAGCACCATGGATCATCAGCGTTCGCAAATAGGCATCTCCTCGTTTGCTGATACCAAGTAATCGGTCCTTTCCGCCAGAACTGTGTTGTCTGGGTGTCAGCCCTAGTGAGGCCGCCAATTGTCGGCCATTGGCAAACTGGCGGGCATCACCGATAGCGGCGATGAGCGCGGTAGCGATCATTGGGCCCACACCGCGTAACTGCTGTAAGCGGACGGCCGTTGGCTCACTTGCCGCGATCGCAGATATCTCGCCATTGAGTTCGCTCACGCGCTCGTCAAGTGCGCGCAGGTCGCCCCACAAGCCATTCAGCAGACGACGAAAGCGTGCCGTCAAACCGTTATCTGCATCTTCCAGCCAGCACGGTATTGCGCGACGCAGCATCAGTAATTCCTTCGGTGCAACAAGGCCATACTCGGCGATCAGCCCACGAATCTGATTGGCTTTGGCCGTCCGCTGTTCGATTAAGCCGGCCCGGATGCGGTGTGTCGCCTGGATATCCTGTTGTTCGATGGTCTTGACGGCGACGAAGCGCATGCTGGGGCGGCTCATGGCTTCGCAGATCGCCTCGGCATCGTTGGCGCCGTTCTTGTTGCTCTTGACGTACGGTTTGACGAACTGCGGCGCGATCAGCCTCACCCGAAATCCGTGTGCTTGTAGTTGCCGCGCCCAATGGTGCGCACCACCGCAACTTTCCATACCGATCTCACAGCCGGGTTCGATCTTTTCCAGCACCGTTTGCAGCCAGCGATCGCGCGATAAACGCTGCCGCCAAACGGGTAGCTCATGACAATCCACGCCGTGGATCTGAAACACGTTCTTGGCCAGGTCGACTCCAATTCGCATAAGCTTCATGTGTGGACTCCTTCTCACCGTTGACTGTGGTTCGCACTTTCAGTCTGGCACTCAAGATGCCGAAGTGAGGAGGAGTCCATCCCATTGCTTTCGGGCTCGCATCATCTCCCCCGCGTTGCTCAGCCGGTTCGCCGCACGCCTCAACATTGGAACCGTTCCAGAGTACTCAATAGCGATTGTCGCTTCCAGCGCCATGGCCGCTTGAGCGGCAACAACGTCACACTGGCAGCTTGTACCTGCTCCCCCTTGAATCAATCATCTGGCCAGGAGATAGTCAGGATCCCCTTCAATTCATGGCCAATTCCAAAAAACGGGGACCGACACCGAGGCCGTTTCCGGGTCCACATCACCAAAGGACGTCTCCCAATACTGCTAACATACCTGGAAAGCAGGCAGCCATAGCAAAATAAGAGCAATAGGCTGACACAATGTGTAGTCATGCAAACCTCTCAACGAGCGTCGAATGCTGCGGGAGTAACCTATGCTGTTTGAATTTCCCCCCCAGAGATTTTCGGTCGATTTAAGGCGATTGGTTCAACGGCCGTTGAACGACGTTGAGGATGAGTTACTCGTTCGCATTGCCTTAGAATTTTGGTACGCCTCTACCGATCTGGAAACCGAAATCAGGCTGTTCCTGGAAACCCAGCCTAGTAGCGAGCACATTAGCCGTGCAGGGTATTTGATCCAGCGGCTGACTCGTTTCTCGTGTGCCACCAATGAGCGTGTGTCAGATGCATTGCTCGCGATCAGCTTGCTAAAAAAGCCGGAGGTTTTTGACTCTGTCCATCTACGTGAACCAGGGAAAGTCCGTAAAGACTATCTCGCGTCGGAGTGGTGTTTAAACGAAGGACTTGGATTGAAGGTCCAAAAGATCCTACCCTTTCAAACTAGGCATTACGAAGCTACTCAGCGAGCGCCTATGATCGGCAATGCGATGGATGAACCTTTCCCTCGCTAAGTAGATTCCTCCAAGTTCTAGCATGAGACCTATCAGGGGGAATCATGATCAACCCGTTTTTCATCAATTGAATTGTAAGAAGCGTCGACGGGCTTAACGGCTCAAGCCCAAACACTGATCTGAGTTCCAAAGATGAGCGAGAGAACTCATCCTTATCGAAAATCCTAAATTAGGTATTGAACAGCCGACGCCCCAGAGTGAGTGACTCGCAGACTTGCTATCTATTCCGATGGACCTGAGGCAAGCCGCAGAATTTTTTCGGAATCAATGTGGAGCCCGGTTTCATGAATCGACTCGAGGCGGATCGTCCAAGACGAATTGGCCAGTATTCAGGCCTATCCTGAAGGCTAGCTGCGGTTGAAGCGCTTCAGGCTGCAGGAATAGAGGCAGTTGTAAGCCCCAGCATTGCTCTGCCGTATGCATCCGCGATCGAAAGGCTGTATCCAGGCCTGGATGGCCTACAGTTTTTCTGACGAAGTTATCAAGCCTTCGTTAAAAATCTATCGGCATAATCTGTAGCTGGTGTCTGCGTTACCTGATGAACCTTGAATGATTGGTGATACCACGAGGTGTGATTGTGATAATTCTATCGCCTACATGCGGGGCTTCTATCTAGATCGGAAAGGGAAAAACGGTTACAAAACGCTGCTCCCATTAGCGGCAAAATTTTTGCGCGCACGATGATCAGTCCCTGGTTAGCAGAGATCCGTCTCGTCATCCCATAGCTCCAAACGCCACCCTGACAAAATGTCGGCCAGCTCTCCGAAAGGGATTTGTGAAGGGCTACAGGCAAAAGCACAGTTAGCCTTGTGTTGGGCTAGAAAGGGCTTTCCGGAGTCTGAAAGCTTTTGCGTACCACCGCAATGTCGGCACCTCACGTGAATGCCGTCCAGCGTCCATCGCTTACCCCAATTATCGATTTCGATTTCTACTAATTGATTCAGGCGCCTGACCTGCTTGGGTCGTCCCTCACGGGCGTAATCGTCTTGGTATCCCACTGTCTTCCCCATTCAGGTTGTGTCCATCATGCCCGGGCCGGGTCATTGATCGCGCACTATAGGCTGTAGCCCTATAGGTTTCAACGCGACCCGATACCCAGCACATGGAGCAGAGGTGGAAATATGCGAAAAAGGGCGACTCAGGCTGGTTTTTGAGCACAGCTTCGCTCGGTATCAGTTAGTTAAATCAGCGCGGATACACTGGATAATCGAATCCAAACTGGTGTCGTCTTTGTTCATATAGGTACTGATCACAAGGGTGGCAGGATGAACACCGAGTACACCGGCGATATCTTCTAATTTATCCAGCGTAGGACTTTTCAAACCTCGCTCAAGCGTGCTGATGTAAGTTCTGCTGCTCACAAGATAGAAGTCCTCTTGCGTGCGATGTTTTTTTTGCCTTAGTGCCTTGAGTGCGGTTGCAAACGCCTGCTTTAGCTCCATTTTCATGCTTCCCAAAAGGAGCTATCAGGCCTTCTTGAAATCTATAGGAGTACAATCTATAGTGTTCACCATGCCGAAATGAGCACGGCTTGCTCTAAATTCAATTCGGATTCTGCACTAAACTCCGCCTGTGCAGCGTTAGGATGAGAATCGTCTAGGTTCTACGTCCTGTCTTGGGCAAGATGGCCGATTCCGAGTGACGATGCCTTAAGCCCGGACATTGCACCGTGTTTTGTTGATACCTTGGTATTGGATCGGTTTTTCTGAAACCTACCAGGATGTATCTCGGAAGGGCCTGAAGTCGATGCCGTATATTTCCCGCAAATCGAGGTGATCGGAGACATCGCCAACGCTGTCTGGCAGGTCGGCGAGGTGCTGAACGACACCGCACATTGGGACTTCACCCGCCTGCTAGCGATTCGTGAAGCCAACGAAGTGCAGATCGCCGAAGGGGCTGATGATGATCGCTACCCAATGTATCCGCAGCGTCTGGTGGTCGATATCCGCCGTGCGCTGCCGTTCGAGGGCATCGTGGCGCTGGACAACGGTATCTATAAGATCTGGTTCGCCCGTAACTACAAGGCGCACAAGCCGAACACCGTGCTGCTCGATAATGCTCTAGCGACCATGGCCGCCGGCATCAACGGGCAGCTCTTTACCGTATTCCATAAGTTGGACCCTTGGTACAGTTGCTGGTATTCAGTCAGGTTATACTTTCAATGCAGTTGCCCTTGGCAGTTATCCCGTTGGTACGCTTCGTTACCGATCGTTCGAAAATGGGTTCGCTAGTTGCCGGCCGCAGGCTGGCGGTGCTGGCCTGGAGCATTACGGCAATTATCGTGACGCTGAACATCACGCTCCTAGTCAGTGCCGTGCAGCAATGGCTGTAACCGTCGCTCGGGAGACAAGCCCGGCTGGGCACTTTGCCGATGCAATCAGGTGGTCAAGTGGAGAGCGCACGTGGTTCGAAATGACCTAAAAAAGTTACTATCTGTAACTATCTGAATACACTCGTAAATATCGCATATAACAGTTAAGAAGGATCCGTAAAGCGTGACTGACCTGAACACCCTGCGCGCCAGCCTGAACAGCGGCGAACACGCCTTCGCCGACACCCTGGCGTTCATTGCCGCCGGCTACGACTACCAGCCGCAAGCCTTCAACAATGGCGGTGTCGAAAACGCCGCCGGGCAGAACGAAGGTTCCTGCAAGACCCTGGGCCTGGCCCTGCTCGAAGGGTTGAGCGACCAGGAGGCGCTGTTGGCCTTTGGTGAGCATTACCGTTCGGTGGTGGCTACGCCTGAGGGGAGTGACCATGGGAATATTCGTGCATTGATTGCGCATGGTTTGGCGGGGGTGAAATTTGCGGGTGAGCCTTTGAAGCGTAAAAGTTGATTTGATCCAATAAAAAAACCGGCGATTAGCCGGTTTTTTTATGTTGCCTCATCGCTGGCAAGCCAGCTCCCACGGGGATTTGTGTCAGGCCAATTACCTGGCGGTTATCTCGATCTGTGGGAGCGGGCTTGCCCGCGATGCGACCGCAAGGCGGTCGCTCAAACCATCAAGCGTTCTGCAGCCCATCCAGGTAACGCTCGACATCCAGCGCCGCCATGCAACCCGCACCAGCCGAGGTAATCGCCTGACGGTACACGTGGTCAGCCACGTCGCCCGCAGCAAAGACACCTTCAACACTGGTAGCAGTGGCATTGCCGTCACGACCACCCTGAACCACCAGGTAGCCATCTTTCAATTCCAGCTGGCCTTCGAACAACGAAGTGTTCGGGGTATGTCCGATGGCAATGAACACACCGTCGACTTTCAGCTCGTCGAAGCTGCCGTCGTTGTTCTTCAGGCGCGCACCGGTCACGCCCATGTTGTCACCCAGCACTTCATCCAGGGTGGCGTTGAGCTTGAGGACGATCTTGCCTTCGGCAACGCGAGCGTGCAGCTTGTCGATCAGGATCTTCTCGGCGCGGAACGTTTCGCGACGGTGGATCAAGGTCACCTTGCTGGCGATGTTGGCCAGGTACAGCGCCTCTTCGACAGCAGTGTTACCACCACCGACCACGGCCACTTCCTTGTTGCGATAGAAGAAGCCATCGCAGGTCGCGCAGGCGGAAACGCCCTTGCCCATGAACGTTTCTTCGGACGGCAGGCCCAGGTAGCGAGCGCTGGCACCGGTGGCAATGATCAGGGCGTCGCAGGTGTAAGTCCCGCTGTCGCCGGTGAGCGTGAATGGCTTGCCAGCCAGGTCCACGGCATTGATGTGGTCGAAGACGATCTCGGTCTCGAAACGCTCGGCGTGCTCGCGCATCCGCTCCATCAGCGCCGGGCCGGTCAGGCCATGAACGTCACCTGGCCAGTTGTCGACTTCAGTGGTGGTGGTCAATTGGCCACCGGCCTGCATGCCGGTGATCAGCAGGGGCTTGAGGTTGGCACGGGCAGCGTAGACCGCAGCGCTGTAACCGGCAGGGCCGGAACCGAGGATGATCACTCGCGAATGACGTACTTCAGACATGACAGACTCCTGTCGGCCGGCGATAACTTGCCGGCCGTGATGGAATAAAAGAGAAATCGAATTACAGGCTATTGGCGTTTGCGGCCAGGTAATCGGCAACACCCTTGGCATCGGCCTTCATGCCTTTCTGGCCTGGACGCCAGCCGGCCGGGCAGACTTCGCCATGCTGTTCGGTGAACTGCAGGGCTTCGACCAGGCGCACCATTTCGTCAACTTCACGACCCAGCGGCAGGTTGTTCACGACCTGGTGCTGAACCACGCCTTGCTGGTCGATCAGGAACGAAGCGCGCAGTGCCACGCCGTCGTCGTGCTCGATACCGTAGGCACGGGTGATCTCGTGCTTGACGTCGGCGACCATGGTGAACTCGACTTCGCCGATGCCGCCCTTCTCGACCGGCGTGCTGCGCCAGGCGTGGTGGGTGAATTGCGAATCGATGGAAACGCCCACGACTTCAACACCCAAATCGCGGAATTTAGCCATGCGGTTGTTGTGCGCAATGATTTCCGACGGGCAGACAAAGGTGAAGTCCAGCGGCCAGAAGAACAGCACGACGTATTTGCCGCGCAGGGACGAGAGTTTGAAGCTGTCGACGATGGAACCGTCGCCCAGGACTGCGGCTGCGTCGAAATCAGGGGCTTGCTTGTTGACCAGAATGCTCATGAAAACTCCTTGGAGATCAAAGTTCAAAGGCGATTTAAAAGTTGTGCGCAGCTTAGCGAGGTGGCGAAGATTAGGGAAATATCGTTTCACAATCCACCTCATAGGCATGTTCTATCCTGGCCTGGGAGGGCAGGCCTTGATGCCTATCAACTTTTCCTGCACGGCTTTGTTACAGTGCATTTCCTGGACGGCGCCACGCTTTCACCGAGCGCTCAAACTCGGTAAGGTCGGCGCGTTTTCAACTGCTTGGAGCATGCCATGCAAGCCCCCGTACTCTCTGGCCCGCAATACCTGCGCGAAGGCCTGAAACTGGTCCTGAGCCCTGGCCTGCGCCTGTTCGTCCTGCTACCCCTGGCCATCAACCTGCTGCTGTTCGTCGGCCTGATCTACCTGGCCAGCCATCAGTTCGGTCTCTGGGTCGATTCCCTGATGCCAAGCCTGCCGGACTGGCTGAGCTTTCTCAGCTACATCATCTGGCCGCTGTTCGTGATCCTGGTGATTTTCATGGTGTTCTTCACCTTCACCATGCTGGCCAACGTCATTGCCGCGCCCTTCAATGGCTTTCTCGCGGAAAAGGTCGAAGTGGTTGTGCGCGGCACCGATGACTTCCCGGCCTTCAGCTGGGGTGAACTGATCGCCATGGTCCCACGCACCTTTGCGCGGGAAATGCGCAAGCTCGGCTACTTTCTGCCGCGGGCCATCGCCCTGTTCATCCTGTCGTTCATCCCGGTGCTCAACCTCATTGCCGCACCGCTGTGGCTGCTGTTCGGCGTCTGGATGATGGCCATCCAATACATCGACTACCCGGCGGACAACCACAAGCTGGGCTGGAACGAGATGCTCGCCTGGCTGCGGGAAAAACGCTGGCAGAGTTTGGGCTTTGGTGGGTCGGTGTATCTGGTGCTGCTGATTCCCCTGGTCAACATCCTGATGATGCCGGCGGCAGTGGCCGGTGCGACGCTTTTTTGGGTACGTGAGCGCGGGGTCGAGGCATTGGTGCCGACAAAACCCTAGGGTCGAACCTGCTTGCCTTCAACTGGAAGGCAAGCGCCCCTACGTCATCGATCCATCACACAAGCGTCACAACAGCGCAATCACGCGCGTCGATACTGTAGGTCATGACAGCGCCCTCCCTGCACATCACCCTCATCACCGAAACCTTCCCACCGGAAATCAATGGCGTGGCCAATACCCTCGGTCGCTTGAGCGAGGGGCTGCGCCAGCGAGGCCATCGGGTGGAGCTGGTGCGCCCGCGCCAGAACGGCGATGAGATGCCAGGTGACGAGAACCTGCTGCTCTGTCGAGGCTGGGCGCTGCCAGGCTACCCAGGCCTGCAATGGGGGCACTCGTCGATGCACAAGTTGCTGCGACGCTGGCGTCGCCACCGCCCGGACGTGCTGTACATCGCCACGGAGGGCCCGCTGGGCTTGAGCGCCTTGCGTGCGGCCCGGTGCTTGGGAATTGCGGTGGTCAGCGGCTTCCATACCAATTTTCATCAGTATTCCAGCACCTACGGGCTGGGTTTGTTGACCCGCCTGCTCACGCATTACCTGCGCTGGTTTCACCGCCGTACCCAATTGACCCTGGTACCCAGTGTCAGCCAACGGATGGAACTGGAGCGCCGTGGCTTCGAGCGCCTGGCGTTGCTGTCGCGTGGCGTCGACAGCCAGCTGTTCAACCCGGCCAGGCGCTCGATGGCATTGCGTGAAAGCTGGGGGCTGGGCAGCGATGACATAGCCCTGCTGCATGTAGGCCGGCTGGCACCGGAGAAGAACCTGGGCCTGCTCAAGCGCAGCCTCGACGCCTTGCGCAGTGCTTATCCACAGCGACGGATGAAGTTGATCGTGGTCGGTGACGGGCCGCAGCGGGCCGCACTGGAGCAGCAGCTACCCGATGCAATCTTCTGCGGGGCACAGCGTGGCGAAACGTTGGCGGCGCACTACGCGTCAGGGGATATGTTTCTGTTCCCAAGCCTGACCGAAACCTTCGGCAACGTCGTGCTTGAAGGCCTGGCCTCGGGGTTGGCGGTGGTGGCATACGATGAAGCCGCCGCTGCGCAGCACATCCGCCATGGCCACAACGGCGCGCTGGCGATGCCCGGCGATGAAGCCGCCTTTATCGACGCGGCCGGCTGGTTGCTCGAAGACAGTGAAGCCTTGCGCAGGGTACGCCTCAATGCGCGCCAGCATGCCAGCCGCCAGGGCTGGGCCTTGATCATCGAACAGTTCGAAGAACAACTGCGCAACGCCTGCGAACGGGCAAGCGTTGCGCCGGTGGCAAGGGTCAGCCAAAGCGACCCTCAACGGCTGATCAAACCAAAGACATCAACGCATCACGGCTGAAGGGCAGGATGTCCTGCTCGTTGCCATCACGCACTTTGGCCGCCCAATCCGGGTCGACCAGCAAGGCACGGCCGACGGCTACCAGGTCGAACTCCTCGTTGTTCAGGCGCTCCAGCAGGTTTTCC
Source organism: Pseudomonas sp. LS1212 (assembly GCF_024741815.1). Classification (NCBI taxonomy): domain Bacteria; kingdom Pseudomonadati; phylum Pseudomonadota; class Gammaproteobacteria; order Pseudomonadales; family Pseudomonadaceae; genus Pseudomonas; species Pseudomonas sp. LS1212. Next base: position 978,618 of record NZ_CP102951.1, on the reverse strand, counting down.
AGGCTGGCCGGTTGCGCCACCTTGTCGGTAGCGACCATGAACTGCAGGAACTCGCCGTCCAGGCCGACGCTGCCCACGGTGATGGTCGGTTTGCCGGTCAGCTTGCGCGTCCAGCCCGCCAGGTTCAGCTCCGAGCCCTCGAACTCCGGCTCCCAGAAGCGGCGGGTCGAGCAGTGGAAGATATCCACGCCCGCTGCGGCCAAGGGTTGCAGGAACTCGCACAGCGCTTCAGGCGTCAGCACCAGCCGGGCGCTGTAGTCCTGCTGCTTCCACTGCGAGTAGCGGAAAATGATCGGGAAATCCGGGCCAACGGCGGCACGCACCGCCTGAATCAGTTCAATGGCGAAACGCGAGCGATTGGCCAGGCTGCCACCGTATTCGTCGGTGCGCTGGTTGCTGACGTCCCAGAAGAACTGGTCGATCAGGTAACCGTGGGCACCGTGAATTTCCACGCCGTCCATGCCGATTGCCTGAGCATCGCGGGCCGCCTGGGCGAAGGCGGCGAAGACTTCCCGGATGTCCGCGTGGGTCATGCCGTGCACGACCGTCTGGCCGTCCTTGAGCTTCTCGCTCGGGCCGTAGCCTGGCACGCTGGCGTCCGGCTCGGCGCCGATGCGGCGCACACTGCCCACATGCCACAGCTGCGGAACGATCTTGCCGCCTTCGGCATGCACCGCCTCGACCACCTTCTTCCAGCCGGACAAGGCATCTTCACCGTAGAAACGCGGAACATTGGGATAACCATTGGCCGCTTTGTGGCCGACCGTGGTGCCTTCGGTAATGATCAGCCCTACACCTGCCGCTGCACGGCGACGGTAGTACTCGATGACTTTGGAATTAGGCACCCCGCCTGGGGAAAACGAACGCGTCATCGGCGCCATCACTACCCGCGTCGGCAGCTCCAGGGCACCCAGGTGAAACGGTTTGAACAAAGCTTTGACCGGCATGTGGCGCTCCTTGAACGTGGGATGCGCCTGAGCATAAAGCGACTCGGCAGAACGAGCACAGTACTATTGATCAGAGTGATCAAGATCTAAAAGATACGGGCGTGCTGGTTGCAGGAGTTGCCACAGGCTGCGGCAGCTCCTGCAAAAGGTCCGAAGTCAGCTCAGGGCCTTTTCGATGGCCTGGACCACCGAGGAATCGTCCGGTGCGGTACGCGGCGAGAAACGGGCGAGGACCCGGCCATCCTTGCCGACCAGGAATTTTTCGAAATTCCAGGTGATGTCGCCAGGGAACTCCGCGCCTTCACCCGCCAGCTGACGATACAGCGGATGGCGATGCGGACCGTTCACGTCCAGCTTGCTGCCCAGCGCAAAGGTCACCTTGTAATTGACGCTGCAAAATTCCTGAATCTCTTGCTCGGTACCCGGCTCCTGACCGGCAAACTGGTTGCACGGCAGGCCAAGCACACTGAAGCCCTGGCCTTTGTACTGCTGGTAGAGACTCTCCAGCGCTTCGTACTGGGGAGTCAGCCCGCACTTGGAGGCGACGTTGACCACCAGCACGACATTACCTTTGAACGGCGCCAGCGGCAGATCCTGGCCGTCCAGCGCTTTAAGCGTAAGGTCGTGAAATACACTCATGACGAACTCCCCTCTCCAGATCCCGGTACCGCACTATTGGGTGACCAAAAACACTAGCACACTAAAAAGGCGCCCTCTCAAGCCGGTCGAAAACCTCGAAAGTTTTCTCCGAACCTGCTCGGGCGCCTCAGCGGCCAACTGAGCTTAGCAGTGAAATCAGTGGTGATGGCCACCTTCGCCATGAACATGGCCATGAGCCACTTCTTCCTGGCTGGCGTCACGGATGTCGACGATCTTGACCTGGAAGGTCAGGCGCTGACCGGCCAGAGGGTGGTTGCCGTCGACGGTCACGTCGTCGCCGTCCAGATCACGGATGGTCACGATCTGCATTTGGCCATCGGGCGCCGAAGCGTGGAACTGCATGCCAACTTCCAGCTCGTCGACGCCTTCGAACATGCTGCGGCTCAGGGTGCTGACCAGCTCGGCGAGGTATTCGCCGTAGGCGTCTTCCGGTTCGATGGACACTTTCAGTTCGTCACCGGCCTGCTTGCCTTCCAGAGCCTTTTCCAGACCTGGAATAATGTTACCTGCGCCATGCAGGTACACCAGCGGTGCGCCGCCGGCAGAGCTGTCGATGACCTCACCAGCGTCATTGGTCAGGGTATAGTCGATGGAGACAGCCTTATTGGCGGCGATCAGCATGGGGCGAGACCTTTTGCATAAGAATGAAGAACGTTCAAGTGTAACCAAGCCATCGGCCGAAAGCGAACGGAACCCGGACAGACGGACTGGTGCGAAAGCCAGTGTACTACTGGGTTTTCATCAAGACGAGGACGGTTTCTGGGTTGCCGAGCTTTCCTGCGGGCATACCCAGCATCTGCGCCACCAGCCGCCCTGGCAAATGCGCCAATGGGTACTGGACCCGCTGCAGCGGCAAAAGCGCATCGGAAAAACCTTTGCGTGCGGCTGGTGTGCTCAGGGCCTCGATAGCGATACCCTTGGCAATTGATTCCGGCAGTTTGGCTAGGGCGTGTCGTCAATTAGTTCCTGGCTTGCGCCGGCGCCTGTTTTTGCGCAGGGCAAGGCGCGAGGAGAGAAATTTGGTCATTCCAAATGAACGACGAGTAACGCAGCCCTGCGCAAAAACAGGCCCGGCACGCGCTCAGGCGACAACGCAAGCCAGGAACTAATTGACGACACGCCCTACACAACGCCTTTGCACAGCTCACATCGAGAAGCTTCGCATGCAGACATTTTTCATCGCGCCGACAGATTTTGGCGTCGGCCTGACCTCCATCAGCCTCGGGCTGGTCCGCACCCTTGAACGGGCCGGGCTGAAGGTCGGTTTCTTCAAACCCATCGCCCAGCCGCATCCGGGCGACCTGGGGCCGGAGCGCTCCACCGAACTGGTGGCCCGTACCCACGGCCTCAAGCCGCCAAAACCACTGGGGCTGGCCCATGTGGAGCGGATGCTGGGCGACGGCCAGCTGGATGAATTGCTCGAGGAAATCATCACCCTCTATCAGCAAGCCGGGGTTGGCAAGGATGTACTGATCGTCGAAGGCATGGTTCCGACCCGTCACGCCAGCTATGCGGCACGGGTCAACCTGCACCTGGCCAAGAGCCTGGACGCCGAAGTGATCCTGGTCTCGGCGCCGGAAAACGAAGTGCTCACCGAACTCTCCGGCCGTGTCGAGCTGCAGGCCCAGTTGTTCGGCGGGCCGAAAGACCCGAAAGTGCTTGGTGTGATCCTCAACAAGGTGCGCACCGACGAAAGCATGGAGGCCTTTGCCGCGCGCCTGAAAGAGCATTCGCCTCTGCTGCGCAGCGGTGATTTCCGCCTGCTCGGCTGCATCCCCTTCCAGGCCGACCTGAACGCCCCGCGTACCCGCGATGTGGCCGACCTGCTCGGCGCCCAGGTGCTCAATGCCGGCGACTACGAACAACGACGGATGTCGAAGATCATCATCTGCGCCCGCACCGTGCTCAACACCGTGCCGCTGCTCAAGCCCGGCGTATTGGTGGTGACCCCCGGCGACCGCGATGACATCATCCTCGCAGTCAGCCTGGCAGCGATGAACGGCGTGCCCCTGGCCGGCCTGCTGCTGACCAGCGACACCGTGCCCGACCCACGCATCATGGAACTGTGCCGTGGCGCGCTGCAGGCCGGCCTGCCGGTGCTCTCGGTCAGCACCGGCTCCTATGACACCGCCAACCGGTTGAACCAGCTGAACAAGGAAATCCCGATCGACGACCGCGAACGGGCCGAGATCATCACCGACTTTGTCGCCAGCCACCTGGATGCCCACTGGCTCCACCAGCGTTGCGGTACCCCACGGGAAATGCGCCTGTCGCCGGCCGTGTTCCGCTACCAGTTGATCCAGCGCGCCCAGGAAGCCAACAAACGCATTGTCCTGCCCGAAGGCAGCGAGCCCTTGACCGTGCAGGCAGCGGCCATCTGCCAGGCGCGCGGCATCGCCCGCTGCGTGCTGCTGGCCAAGCCCGAGGACGTCCACGCGGTGGCCCAGGCCCAGGGCATCACCCTGCCCGAAGGCCTGGAAATCCTCGACCCGGACCTGATCCGCGAACGCTACGTCGAACCGATGGTGGCCTTGCGCAAAACCAAGAGCCTCAACGCACCGATGGCCGAGCAACAACTGGAGGACCCGGTAGTGATCGGCACCATGATGCTGGCCCTCGACGAAGTCGACGGGCTGGTCTCGGGGGTGATCCACTCCACGGCCAATACCATTCGCCCGGCCCTGCAGCTGATCAAGACCGCCCCGGGCTGCACCCTGGTGTCGTCGGTGTTCTTCATGCTGTTCCCCGAGCAGGTGCTGGTGTATGGCGACTGCGTGATGAACCCGCACCCGAGCGCCCCGGAGCTGGCGGAAATCGCCCTGCAGAGTGCCGATTCGGCAGCCGCCTTCGGTATCGCCCCACGGGTTGCCATGATCAGCTACTCCAGCGGTAATTCGGACAGCAGCGAAGAGGTCGAGAAAGTCCGCGAAGCCACCCAGTTGGCGCAGGAATCCCAGCGTGACTTACAGATCGACGGCCCCTTGCAATACGACGCCGCCGCCAACGAACGGGTCGCCCAGCAGCTTGCGCCCAACAGCCTGGTGGCCGGTCGCGCGACCGTGTTCGTGTTCCCCGACCTGAACACCGGCAACACCACCCACAAGGCAGTCCAGCGCAGCGCCGACTGCGTCAGCCTCGGCCCGATGCTGCAAGGCCTGCGCAAACCGGTCAACGACCTGCCGCGCGGCGCCCAGGTCGACGACATCGTCTACACCATCGCCCTTACCGCCATCCAGGCCAACCGCTCTGTGGAAATCTGAAATGCTGGACTCTTTACCCGCTGCAATGCGAGGCGTGATCGCCTCGTTGTTGCTCGGCCTCAACACCCTTGTCTGCTGCGCGCCGCTGTTCGTGGTCAGCCTGTTCAAGCTGTGCCTGCCCTTCCCTGCCGCCCAACGCCTGAGCGACTGGCTGATGAGCCACATCCATGAAGCCTGGATCAGCAACAACAAGGCCTGGATGAAACTGATCGGCCATACCCGTTGGCACATCAGCGGCCTGGAAGGGCTGGACTACCAGCACTCCTACCTGATCACCAGCAACCACCAGAGCTGGGTCGACATCCTGGTGCTGCAGTACGTGCTCAACCGCCGCATTCGCCCCTTGAAGTTCTTCCTCAAGCAGGAGTTGATCTGGGTTCCGGTCATTGGTCTGGCCTGGTGGGCGCTGAGCTTTCCGTTCATGAAGCGCTACTCCAAGGCCTACCTGGCCAAGTATCCGGAGAAGAAAGGCGAGGACCTGGAAACCACCCGCAAGAGCTGCGCGAAATTTCGCGGCAAGCCGACCGGTATCTTCAACTTCGTCGAAGGCACGCGTTTCACCAAGGCCAAGCACGTACAGCAGAACTCGCCTTTTCGTTACCTGCTGAAGCCCAAGGCCGGCGGCATTGCTTTCGTGCTTGATGCCATGGGCGAACAACTGCAGTCGATCGTCAACGTGACCCTACACTACCCGGCAGGCCGCCCCGGTTTCTGGGACCTGCTGTGCGGCAGGGTGAAAGAGATCGTGGTGCATTTCGAAGAAGTGGCCATCGCGCCGCAGTTCATCGGCAGGAACTATGACCAGGACGATGCCTACCGGCTGGAGTTCCAGCAGTGGATCAACCAGCTTTGGGAAGAGAAGGATGTGTTGCTGGGGCGGATGCATCAGCAATATCCGGGGTAGGTGTTGCCGCTGATGGCCCTATCGCTGGCAAGCGGAGCGCCGCCAGCGATGAGGCCCTCAAAGACAAAAAAATCCCGCTACCAGAGCGGGATTTTTTCATTCCAGATTACTGCTGATAAGTCTGCCCGGGAATCGGCTTGAGGTTCACCTCAACCCGACGGTTCTGCGCCCGCCCATTGGCATCGGCGTTGCTGGCAATCGGCTGATCAGGCCCGGCACCACGTACCGACAGGCGCGAACCATCCACACCCTGGGAAGTCAGGTAAGTGCTGACGCTCTGCGCGCGCTGCTGCGACAGGTCCATGTTGTGCTGGCGGCCGCCGGTGCTGTCGGTGTAACCGACGATCTCGATGTTGTTCTGTGGGAACTGCTTGAACGAGTTCGCCAAGTTGTTGAGCGGCGAATAGAAGCCTGGGGCGATGGCCGACGAGTCGGTGGCAAAGGTGATATTGCCCGGCATGATCAGTTTGATCTGATCGCCTTCGCGCTGCACTTCAACGCCAGTGTTGGCCATGCTCGCACGCAGGGCGGCTTCCTGCTTGTCGGCGTAGTAGCCATAACCGGCTGCAGCCGCACCCACGGCGGCGGCGCCGATCAGTGCACCCTTGCCACGGTTGTTGTGGTCGATCGCGGCACCGGCGATGGCGCCGGCCAAGGCACCTAGGCCGCCGTATTTGGCAGTTTTGCTCATCCCGGTGGAGCCTTGCTGCGCCTGCCCCTGTTCGTTGTACGGGTTCTGCGAGGCACAACCGGACAACAGGGCAACGGCGGTGGCGGCAATAATCAAGCGACGCGAGGTGAACATGGAGAAGCTCCTACTTTTTCATTCGATAGTGCAGCGGTGGTTGCTGCGGACCTCTGCTGGGGTTGGAACGCACAAAGCGCAAAAAATTCCCGGCCTCAGGCGCGCACGAACGGGTTTTCCCGCATTTCATCGCCCAGGCGCGTATCGGGACCGTGCCCGGTAACAACGGTAGCCTGCTCATCGAGCGTGTAAAGCCGCTGCTTGATCGACTTCACGATGGTCGGCTGGTCGCCGCCCCACAAGTCCGTACGGCCAATGCCGCGGCGAAACAGGGTATCACCGGCAATCAACAACTTCGCATCGGCAAACCAGAAGCTCATGGAACCCGGCGTATGCCCCGGCGTGTGCAACGCCACCCCGCAACCACAGGCCAACTCCTCGTCATCGGCCAACCAGCGATCCGGCGATGGCACTGGCGTGTAGGGCACGCCGAACATGTTGCATTGCATTTCCAGGTTGTCCCAGAGGAACTGGTCGTCCTTGTGCAGGTGCAAGGTCGCGCCGGTCTTCTCTTTCAACTGCCCGGAGGCGAGGAAATGGTCCAGGTGGGCGTGGGTGTGGATGATGCTGACCACCTTCAGGCCCAGGGCATCGAGGCGGGCGAGGATCAGCTCGTGGTTGCCACCGGGGTCGACCACGATGGCTTTTTTGGTGATGGGGTCGCCGATGATGGTGCAGTTGCACTGTAAGGGGCCGACGGGGAAGGTTTCGCGGATGAGCGCCGGTTTTGAGGCTTCCATGAGGTATTCCTATGGGGTAATGGCCCATTTTCGCTCAATTTGGTCGGTTATGGCGACGGTCAGGACATATTCCAAAAAACCCCAGAGCAATCTCAACGCCAAAACGCTTCAATCGACTGGGGCCGTATTGCGGGAAAACGTAGGACTGAGGACCTATCGTCAATCAGGTCTCGATACCTGCAATCGACGCCTCTACCAACGCCTTGGCGACCTCAATCTGATGCACCACCGAACGGGCCAGCACCTGGAACTCGGGGTCTGTGGAGCTACCACCGACCGCGACTAAACGAATTAGGTGGCAGCTGTACGCAGGTTAGTCGACCGGGGCAAAAGGAACCCGGCAGGACCGAAGTCCTCCCGCGCACAGCCACCATAAAGCATTGCGATAGGCGTAAAAAAACGCCACACAATGGGTTTGGGGCGCTATGCGCCTTTTGCTTGCTCGGGCGACTAAACCCGGTCGCTGATTTTGCAGCGACATTGGAAGCCTAACGTTGCGTGCCGGTGAAGGCAAGCCTTGGCTTGAAGATGGCCTGGGAACTGGGGAGGTGCTGTAGCCGTAGCCCCGTAGCCGCTGCCACAGGCTGTCGCAGTGGCGCACCAGCTCGACCGCGCAGCGGGCGCTAAATCTCAAGACCGCAGGGAGGTCCTGCGGACCTCAGCGCAGCCTTCGGCAGCGGCTACATGGATGCGACGCCCCCCAAAAGAAGCCGCTCCCACAAATGCATCCGTGGGAGCGGCCCTGGCCGCGATCAGCTCAGCTCAGCGTGATCAGATCTCCCAGATCACATTGACCGCCGCATAACGCCCCGGCTGTGTCAGGCGACCCAAGCCTGCCGCATCAGCATCGTGCCCCTGCACGTCACCCCAGTTCCAGTACTTCTTGTCGGTCATGTTGAACAGCCCGCCGTTGATCGACACCTGATCAGTGACTTGCCACCAGGCATTGAGGTCGAGCACGCCGTAGCCGGGGGTTTCGAACTGGCTGTTGATCAGCCGGGCGGCATCTTCGCTGTGGTCGACACGGTCCTTGGACTTGACCAGGGTCCAGGTCAGCTGGCCGCCGAACACACCACTCGGCGCATCGTAGCCCAGGCCCATGACGGCCTTGAGCGGGTCGACGCTGTTGAGCGGCTGGCCGCTTTCTTCGTTCTTGCCGCGGGCATAGGCGATGGAGCCCAGGGCGCGGGTGCCGGCAGGCATGAAGGCGTCGAGCTTGATATCGCCCTTGGCTTCGGCGCCGCGGATGGTGACCTTGTTGAGGTTGCGCGTCTGGAAGGTCGTCAGGTTGGTGCCATTGGGGTCGGCCACTGTGGCGGTTTCCATGAAGTCCTTGTACTTGTTGTAGAACAGCGCAATGCCGAAGCTGCCCAGGTCATAACGACCGCGCAGGCCGGTCTCGAAGCTGTTGCTGGTTTCGGGTTTCAGGTCCGGGTTGCCGATCTGCTGATAGCGATGCTGCGGGTTGCTGAACTCACCGAACATGTTGGTCGGGCTCGGTGCGCGGAAACCGGCGGCGTATTGGCCGTAGACGCTTTCGTGCTCGGTCAGCTGATAAGTGACGCCGAACTTCGGCGAGATGTGATCGTCGGTAATGCGCGACGGATCGGTTTCCGACGGCAGGCCATTGAGGTATTCAGAGGTGACATGCGGCGTCTGACGGTAGTAGTCGTAGCGCACGCCTGGCAACAGCGTCCAGCGGCCGATTTCGATGCTGTCCTGCACGAACAGGCCCAGGGAATCGCTGGTCGGGTCCGGGAAGTCACTGACCGGGAAGTTTTCCGGCGGCCGTACCACTGCGCCGGTGTCCAGGCGCACTTCCCCGCCCTTGCGCAGGTTGCTGGCCTCGATGCGTTTGACTTCGGCACCGTAGATCAGGTGGTGGCGGGTCTCGCCCATGGCGAATTCTTTGTCCAGCTGCGTGTTCAGGCTCCACAGGCGCTCATCGTATTGCGAGTCGCGGGTACGGATGCTGTTGACCTGGGTGACTGTCTGGCGCTGCTGCAGGGTCTTCTGGTTGTTGCCGCTTTCCTGATAGTTCAACTGCCATTTCAACTGGTCGGCCATCAGGCTGTCCAGGCTCAGCGTGTGCTCCAGGCTGTAGCGGGTGCGATCAATGCTGTCTTCGGCCTGCGAACCCAGAATAGCCGGGCTCCTGAGGGTCGCCCTTGAGGTGAGGTCACTGAGCAGGTTGCTGTTGGCATCGTCCTGGTAGCGCTCGTAAGTGAACTGCAACCGGTCGCCTTCAGCATAGTCCCAACCGAATTTGGCCAGCAGGTTCCTGGTGGTGTAATCGAGCGGGTTGGCCTCTTCGCGACTGCTGCCGGTACCGCCGCTGCCGCCCCAGGTGTCGGTGGACTGGCCATCGCGACGTCCCAGATGGAGCAAACCGTCGACGCTGCCCAGGCGGCCGGCGAAGGTGGCGCTGCGCTGCCAGCTGTCGTCGCTGCCGTCGTAGCCGGTTTTCAGACGGGCGTAGGTGTCGTCGCCTTCGTCGAGGTAGTTACCGGCATCCTTGGTCAGGTAGCTGACCGCACCGCCGATGGCGTCACTGCCGTACAGCGAAGACGCCGGCCCACGGATGATTTCCACGGTCTTCACGGTATCGAGGTCGACGTAGTTGCTGCGCACATCCTGGAACGGGCTGAAGAAGTTGCTCTGCGGCACACGCACGCCGTCGACCTGGGTCAGGACGCGGTTGCCGTCGATGCCGCGGATATTGGCGCCCTTCAGGCCGAAACGATCGCCGGTGCCGCTGACCGAAACACCCGGTTCGTAGCGCACCAGGTCCTTCAGGTCCTTGTCGTTGTGCTGGTCGATTTCGCGTTCGGTATGGACCGAAACGGTGCTCGGCACTTGCAGCAAGGTCTGCTCGGTGCGGGTCGCGGTCACGCTGACTGTGTCGAACTGGGTCGTTGTCTCTGCAGCCAAGGCCAACGATGGCGAAAGCAGCAGCAAGGCAAGCCAGGGACGACGGGCAAATGGCGGGTGAATCGACATCTAAATTACTCCTGGGTCTGACAGCGGGCACGCGCTGCCAGGCCTTTTTGCGGCCCTGCGTCAGCGGGTGGAGCTGTCCGGCATGTGTCTGATTTTTTTAGTAATCACAGCGCTCTGTCCCTTTCTGCGAGGGGCTGGTCTATGCAAACGCTTGTTTGGCAGCGGTGGAGAAGATAATCCAGCTTGACTTGTAAATGCAAATAATTACCATGCGCATTATCTTTCAAAACGAGACGAACGTGCATGAAGCACTTTTGGTCTTACCTGCTTGTTTCCATCGCGCTGCATTTGAGCGTGGGCTGGCTGCTGCGCGACCTCCGGGCAGAGCCCGAGCCGCTGGCCTGGCAACCACCGATGGCGATTCAACTGGTCAGCCTTGCACCGGTCTCCCAACCTGTGCCGGCACCGCGTGCCCAACCAGAACCTGAGCTCAAGCAGATCGAGGCACCGACGCCGCCGAAAGTGCCAGTGACGCCCAAACTGGAGGCTACGCAGCCCAAGCCACACCCGGTCACGACATCACCTGTCATCGCCAAGACGCCGCCGCCACCGCAGCGGCGTCCTGAGTCGCGCCCCTCGCAACCCGCTCGCTCGACACCTGCAACGGTGCAAACGGACGCCCAGCCTGCACCCGCGAAAACCGTCAGCCCGACGGCGCCGGCCGTTGCCGCACCCGCCCCATCGCTCACCCCCATGGTCAGCCTGCGCCCCAGCTTCGTCACCCCACCGCCAGCACCCCGTTACCCTTCTGTGGCCCGACGCCGCAACCAACAAGGTATCGTGCGGGTCGAGGTGCAGCTGGATGAGCGCGGTCAGCAGCAAAAACTCGCGCTGACAGGATCCTCGGGTGTGGCCAGCCTTGATCAGGCGGCGCTCGATGCGGTGAAAAACTGGCGTTTTCGCCCGGAAATCGTTGACGGCCGGGCTGTGCCCAGCCGCGTGGAAATACCCATAGAATTCGCCCTGACGGCGAACCGTTGATCCTGAAGGAGTTCACATGACCGCACCCACTTCGCCCCTGCTCGCCGGGCCGCTGCTCTACCAGAACTGGCAACAGCTGCGTGCCGGGCAAGCGGGCCTGCGTGCCCGCGATGCCGCTGCCAGGCTCGGCGTCAGCGAGGCCGAGCTTACGGCCAGCCGCCTGGGGATCGATGCCGTGCGCCTGCGCCCGGACTGGGCCGCGCTGCTGCCGGCATTGGGCGAGCTGGGCTATATCATGACGCTGACCCGCAACGAGCATTGCGTGCACGAGCGCAAGGGTTTCTATCGCGACGTGACGGTGATGGGCAATGGTCAGATGGGCCTGGTGGTTTCCGCCGACATCGATCTGCGCCTGTTCCTGAGCGGCTGGGCCAGCGTGTTTGCCGTCGACGAAGAAACCGCGCGCGGTCCACAGCGCAGCATTCAGGTGTTCGACCGTCAGGGCATGGCTATACACAAGGTCTACCTGACGGCCAAAAGCGATGAAGCCGCCTGGGCGCCATTGGTCGAGCATTTCCGTGTCGAGGAGCAGACTGCCGAGCTGAACCTGCAACCCCTGCCAGAAACCAAGGCACCGCGCGCTGACGACGAAGTCGATGCCGCCGCCATGCGCACTGAATGGTCGCAGTTGCAGGACACCCACCACTTCTTTGCCTTGCTCAAGCGCCATGACGTGGTACGCACCCAGGCCTTGCGCCTGGCCGGCCATGAGTGGGCCGAGCCGCTGGCCACTGTCGAGTTGACCAAGGTCATCGAAGAAACGGGCAAGCGCGAAGTGCCGGTCATGGTGTTTGTCGGCAACAAGCACTGCATCCAGATCCACTCCGGCACCGTGAGCAACCTGCGCTGGATGGACACCTGGTTCAACGTGCTCGACCCCGAATTCAACCTGCACCTCCAGACCACCGGGGTGACCGAACTGTGGCGCGTGCGCAAGCCGAGCAGCGATGGGATCATCACCAGCTACGAAGGCTTCGATGCCGAGGGCGAGCTGGTCATCCAGCTGTTCGGCGCGCGCAAACCGGGCATCCCGGAGCGTGACGACTGGCGTGCCCTGGCAGAATCCGCCAAAACCTTGATCGGCTAAGGAAGCGTCCCGATGCGTTTGACAACACTGCTGGCCTGCGCTGGCGCGCTGCTCAGCCAGATGGCCACTGCCGCCGATGCCCTGCCCCAACGCTGGGTCAGTGCCGGCGGTGCATTCAGCGAATGGGTGGTTGCGCTTGGCGGTGAAAGCAAACTGGTCGGTGTCGACAGCACCAGCCAGTACCCGCGTTCACTGCAAAACCTGCCGGGCATCGGCTACCAGCGCCAGTTGGCGGCCGAAGGTATTCTGGCCTTGCGGCCGGATATTCTGCTCGGTAGCAATGAAATGGGACCACCGCCTGTGTTGGAGCAGCTCAAGGCCGGTGGCGTACGCATCGAATTGCTCTCGGCCAGGGCCGACGTGCAGGCTCTGGAACACAACCTGACCCAGCTCGGGCAATTGCTCGGCAACCAGGCCCAGGCACAAGCGCTGATGTGGGGGTATCGCCAGCGTCTGCAAAGCCAGGCCGCGTGGGTCAAACAGGCCCAACAGCAGTACCAGGCGCCCCGGGTGATGATGCTGCTCAGCCATTCCGGCGGCAACCTGCAGGTGGCCGGCAAAGACACGCTGGCCGCCTGGATCATCAGCCAGGCCGGGGGGCAAAGCCTGGGTGAACACAACGGCTACAAGCCGGTTTCCAATGAAGCCATGCTGGCCCTCGATCCAGAGGTGATCATTTTTGCCGGTGGCCGCCTGCAGGGCGATGCAGCACGTGCTGCGCTGCTCGAACAGAATCCGGTCCTGGCGCAAACCCGAGCCGGGCGCGATGGCCGGGTACTGGTGATCGACCCGACGCTGCTGGTGGGCGGGCTCGGCCCACGGGTGCCGGATGCACTGAGCATGCTTGCGACTGCGTTTTATCCTGCCGTGAAGTCCCAGACCGCCGAGATCAGCCGATGACGGCCATTGTTCGCCCGCGTCCGATGCTGATCACGCTTGGCCTGTTGCTGTTGTTGGTGTTCTGGCTGTCCCTTGCCCTGGGGCCGGTCAGCCTGCCATTGAGCGATACCCTGCTGGCCGGGCTGCGCCTGCTCGGGCTGCCGGTCGACGGCAGCGGTACGCAACAGGCAGAGCTGATCCTCGGTCAGATCCGTTTGCCGCGCAGTTTGCTCGGCATTGCTGTCGGCTCGGTGTTGGCACTTTCCGGCGTGGCGATGCAGGGGTTATTCCGCAACCCGCTGGCAGACCCGGGGCTGGTCGGCGTTTCCGGTGGCGCGGCGCTGGGTGCGGCCATGGCCATTGTCAGCGGCAGTATGCTGGGAGGGTTGCCACCGTCGATCGAGCCCTATCTGCTATCGGTTTGCGCCTTCGTCGGCGGCCTGATCGTCACTGCGGTGGTGTATCGCTTCGGTCGCAGCGATGGGCAGACCAATGTCGCGACCATGCTCCTGGCGGGTGTGGCGATGACGGCCATGGCCGGCGCCGGTGTCGGTCTGTTCACTTATCTCGCCGACGACGCGACGCTGCGCACCCTGACCTTCTGGAACCTTGGCAGCCTGAACGGCGCCAGCTATCCGCGCTTGTGGCCGTTGCTGATCGTGGCGGTGGGTGTCTCGTTGTGGTTGCCGCGCCGGGCGGCAGCGCTCAATGCGATGCTGCTTGGCGAGTCGGAAGCCCGTCACCTGGGCTTCGATATCGAACGGATCAAGCTGGAACTGGTGATCTGTACGGCCCTGGGCGTCGGCGCCGCGGTGGCAGCGGCCGGCTTGATCGGCTTCATCGGCCTGGTGGTGCCGCATCTGATGCGCCTGCTGGTGGGCCCCGATCACCGGGTGCTGCTACCGGCTTCGTTGCTTGCCGGCGCCAGCCTGTTGTTGCTGGCCGATCTGGTCGCGCGCCTGATGTTGGCGCCGGCTGAGTTGCCAATCGGGATCGTGACCGCGCTCATCGGTGCGCCCTTCTTCCTCTATTTGCTGGTACGGGGGCGTTCCTGATGCTGCGGGCAAAGAACTTGCTGGTACGGCGCGGCACTCGCACCGTGTTGGCGGACATCGACATCGAACTGCGACCGGGTGAAGTACTCGGTGTGCTGGGGCCCAACGGGGCGGGCAAAAGCACCTTGCTCGGCGCCTTGTGCGGCGAGTTGCCGGCTACGCAAGGCGAGGTCAGCCTGGAGGGACGGCGGCTGGCCGACTGGGCAGGCCAGGAGCGCGCGAAACGCCTGGCGGTACTGCCCCAGAGCTCGACGCTGAACTTTGCCTTTTCGGTGAACGAAGTGGTCGGCATGGGCCGCCTGCCCCATGCCAGTGGCCGCGTGCGCGATGCCGAAACCGTTGCCCAGGCACTGAGCGCCGCCGACGCCAGCCACCTGGCCGGGCGCAGTTACCTGGCCCTTTCTGGTGGTGAACGGCAGCGCGTGCACCTGGCACGGGTGCTGGCGCAGTTGTGGCCGGGCGCCGAGGGGCAGACCCTGCTACTCGACGAGCCGACATCGATGCTCGACCCGCTGCACCAGCACACTATCCTGCAGGCGGTACGCGATTTCGCCGGACGCGGGGCGGCGGTATTGGTGATCCTGCACGACCTCAACCTGGCGGCGCGCTATTGCGACCATCTGCTGCTGTTACAGCAAGGTCGCCCGCATGCCTATGGCTCGCCGGATGACGTCTTGACTGCCGAGGCGCTGGAGGCGGTGTATGGGCTGCAGGTGCTTATCCAACAGCATCCTGAACGTGGCCACCCATTGATTATCGCGCGCTGATAACAGCCCCCTCCTCCACGAATGGTCGAGGGGGCAACTGCCTTTTAAGGAAACCCGATGCGCATTCTGTTGCTTTGCCTGTTTACGTTGCTGGCGGCCTGCCAATCCCATCAAGTATTGCCACCACCGGCTCCGATCGCGCCGCAAGGTCGTGATCATGCCGAGCTCGGGGTGATCCGCGAACTCGCCACTGGCCGCGCCCTCAGCCCTCAAGAGCTGGTCGAGCGCCTGGCTGCCGCACCACGGGTGCTGGTCGGTGAGCAGCATGACAATCCCGATCACCACGCCCTGCAGCTCTGGCTGCTGCGCGAGTTGGCGGCGCAACGCCCGCAAGGCAGCCTGCTGATGGAAATGCTCAACCCGGACCAGCAGGCAAACGTCGATGCGGTGCAGGCCGCGACCCGTGCCGGGCAGCTACCGGCCGATCCGTTCCGCGCGCTGAGTTGGCAGGCCAATTGGGATTGGGGGGTGTATGGCGCGCTGGCAACTTACGCGCTGCGCCAGCCGTACCCGTTGCTGTCAGCCAACCTGGACCGGGCGCAGATCATGCAGATCTACAAGCAGCGCCCGGTATTGAGTGGTGATGTTTCCACCACCAAACACGTGCAGGCCACGTTGCTCGATGATATCCGCGAGTCGCATTGCGGTCTTTTGCCGGAAAGCCAGATGCCGGCCATGCTTGCCGTACAGCAGCAGCGTGACCGGCGCATGGCCGAGCGCCTGCTCGCCGCGCCGCAGCCTGCGGTGTTGTTGGCCGGTGCCTTCCATGTGCGCAAGGATCTGGGGGTGCCGTTGCACTTGGCGGACTTGGGGGCTGGCGAGGGGAATGTGGTGTTGATTCTGGCTGAGGTGGGTAAGCCGGTGGCCGCTGGTAGTGCCGATTATGTGTGGTACACGGCGGCGCAGCCGGTGGAGGATCATTGCGCAAAATTGCGGCGCTAAGGCGGCCGCATCGCGGGCAAGTGGAACGCCGCCCGCAATCAGGCCAGCAGGCCCAACTCATTGGCCCTGGCCACAGCCTGGGTGCGCCGTTCTACACCCAGCTTGCTGTTGATATGGCTGGCATGGGTCTTGACCGTATGCAGGGAGATAAACAGCTGATTGCTGATCTCCTGATTCGAGTATCCCTGAGCAATCAGCTGCAGAACCGCCAGTTCGCGGGCGCTGAGTTGATCGTTGCCACTGGCCTGCACCTCATGGATTTCGCTGGCCGGCAGCAAGGCCAGCAGCGAGGCTTTTACCGGGCAACTCGGGCCGTGCAGCAACTGCTCACGCAGCCATGCCGGGTGCTCGGCGATCAACCGCTGGAAGGGTTGCAGGGCTCCGCCACTGGCTGCGTCGAGGCTACGTGCGAGCAGTTGCCGAGCCTGGCTTTCGCGGCCACTGCCGAGCAACAGGCCAATCCATTGATTCAAGGCGTTGACGCATAACAACTGCCCACCGCTGGCCTGGCCGCGCTCGACCAGTACCTCCAGGCGCTGTTCGGCCTGCGGCAAGCGTTGCTGGGTAGCCTCGAGCGCAGCCCGCAGCAGTTCGATGTGCAACGGCAGTTGCGGGTGAAATTCCGGTGCGGCTGCCGCTTGCTCGCCGCCATAGGTCTGGGACAGTCGCAACAGCCAGGCTTCGGCCAGATCGGTACGGCCCTGGGCCAGCCACAGTTCGCATTTGACCTGGGTAATCATGGCCAGATAGAAAATCGGCGGTACGTCCCAGATATGCATCAATCGCTCGGCCTCGGCCAATTCGGTGAAGGCTTCGGCAAAACGGCCCTCACACCCATCGAGCCCGGCAATTGCGCAATGGCCGATCAGCACGCTGATATCACGGCAGGCCCGTGCTTCCACCAGGCCCGCTTGCAGCTTGGCACGGCCGGCCCGGGAGTCCAGGCGCACGGTCAGCAGATACCCTTCATACAAGGTCAGACGCGCCCGAATGGCATAGAGCCGTTGCGCCGACAACCCGTGCAGGCGTTGCAAGCCCTGACGGATTTCCTCGAGCGAACGTAACACTTCTCCCCGCGCATGCAAGACCCTGGCCCGGTCGTAATGGGCCAGCGCTTCGAACAGGGGATTACCGACCCGCTGGGCCAGCTCCAGCGCTTCACGGTTCCAGCCACGCGCACGCCAGAAGTCGCTGTCGACGATTGCCAGGTTCGACAAGGTCGACAGGCATAGCAGCCGCTGGCCATAGCGCTTGCGTGGCAGGCTTTGCAAGGCTTCGCTGCAGTAGGCCAGGGTTTGCGCCCGG
Organism: Pseudomonas sp. LS1212; assembly: GCF_024741815.1. NCBI lineage: Bacteria > Pseudomonadati > Pseudomonadota > Gammaproteobacteria > Pseudomonadales > Pseudomonadaceae > Pseudomonas > Pseudomonas sp. LS1212. The sequence goes on along the minus strand of NZ_CP102951.1, from coordinate 961,286 downwards.
TCACCCCGGCCCCGGGCGATGATGCCACTCAAGGCCAGCCATTGGGCCAGCATCGATTTCTGTGCGGTGGCCGAGGGCGCTGGCAGGAAGCGACTCAACTGGCTGGCCAGCTCCTGCGCTGCATCGAGCTGGCACGCCAGGCCCAGCGCCCAACTGTAGAGCACGATCAAGCGCGGGGTACTGCTGAGCAGGCTGTCGGGTAAATCCATCTTCCAGCGCAGCAGCATGCCGACATTCTGCTCGGCCAACAGCTGCTCTTCGGACAGGTTCTGCACCAGGTTGGCGGCCACATCCAGATGCCCGGCACGAAGGGCCTGCTCGACCGCTTCGTCGAGCAGGCCCTGGGTGTTGAACCAGCGGCAGGCACGCAGGTGCAAGCTGGGCGCCGAGATGCTGGCCGGGCGGGTACGCAGCAGATCGGAGAACAGATGATGGTAACGGTACCAGTGGCCGTGCTCGTCCAACGGCACCAGAAACACCTGATGGGCCTGCAGGTAGTGGAGAATTTCGGCACTGTCGTGGGTTTCACGCATGGCATCGCACAGTTCGCTGCAGAAACGCTCCTGGCAGGCGGTGTCGAAGAGAAACGACTGGACTTCCTGGGGCAGGCAATCGATCACCTCCTCCAGCAGATAGTCACGGATCAGTCCTTCGCCCCCGTGCAAGGCCTGCGGCAGGGATGCCTCGGCACCGACCTCGGCAGCCGCCAGCAGCCAGAACCGCAGTCCGGCTACCCAGCCTTCGCTGCGCAGGATCAGGCTTTCCAGGGCCTGACCGCGCAGTTGCCCGCGGTGCTGGCCGAGTACTGCCAGAGATTCATCAGTGGTCAGGCGCAGGTCTTGTTCATTGAGTTCAAGCAACTGCCGAGACAGGCGCAGCCGAGCCAGATGCCAATCGGGACGCTGGCGACTGGTCACCATGACTACCAGGCCTGCAGGCAGATGATTGAGGAAAAACTGCAGGCAGCGATCGAGCACCGGCCCCTGGGCCAGATGATAGTCGTCCAGCACCAGCAGCAAGGGGTGGTCCGCCAGCAGCTGCTCGGACAACTCGTCGAGCAGACCGTCGAGCCACTCCTCGAAGGCGAATGGCTGGTGGCGCTGGCGCATTTTCAACAGCCCCAGCGCCTGGCTGCCCAGCTGCGGAAAGTACTGCTGCAGGCCTTCGAGCATGCGTTCGAGAAAACGCCCCGGATCGTTGTCACGGCGGCTCAAGCCCAGCCACAGGCTCCGCCATTCTTGCGGCAGCCCCTGGCAAAACTCTATTGCCAGGGAGCTCTTGCCGAAACCTGCCGGGGCGCTGACCAGCAGCAGACAACCGCCCAGGCCGGCACTCAAGCGCTCGCACAAACGCGGGCGCGCGACATGACCGTCGGGCAATGGCGGACGATAGAAGCGCCCTTCCGGCTCAGGTGTCGCGTGGCGGGTAAACCCTTGCATACGGGACGGGTCAGTCATGGCCGGCTCTTGTTGAACGTGCTGGGGTCGGCGTTGCAGATGTCCGCAGACTAGCGTTTAAATCAACGCAACTGAAAGTTTTTTATAACAAGTCAGCGCAAAAAGACTTCAACAAAAAGCTTCAACCCCGGCCAATAGGCCCGCACCAACAGAAACGCCCCGGCAAGCCGGGGCGTTCTGGGGGATCACTTGGGTTCTAATAGCGCTTAACGAACACCCGCCTGGCGCAAGGCTGCCGGGGTAAAGTCAGCGGTGGTGGCGGTGAAACCGAAGTCATAAGCCGACTTCTCTTCGTTCTTCATGCCCAGGGCCAGATAACGGCCGGACTGCAGGTCGTAGAGGGTTTCCAGGGTGTACCAAGGCACTTGCTTGTTGTAGTAGTTCTGGGAATGCGCCTCGGCGACGCGCCAGAGCTGACCACGACCGTCGTAATGATCGATCACCGCAGCCTGCCAGGTGTCTTCGTCGATATAGAAGTCACGCTTGGCGTAGATGTGCCGCTGGCCTTCCTTCAAGGTGGCGACTACATGCCAGACCCGGCGCAACTCGTAACGGGCCAGGTCCTGATTGATATGCCCGGCCTTGATGATGTCGGCGTACTTCAGGGTCGGCGAATCGAGCTTGTGGCTGTCGGAGGCGATGTACATCTCTTTCTTGCCTTCGAGCTTCCAGTTGTAACGATCCGGCGCGCCGTTGTACATATCGAGGTTATCGGAAGTACGCAGACCATCGGCGGCAGTGCCCGGGCCGTCATAGGAAACTTGCGGAGCCCGGCGTACTCGACGCTGGCCAGCATTATAGACCCAGGCCAGACGCGGCTCCTTCACCTGGTCGAGGGTCTCGTGTACCAGCAGTACGCCACCGGCCAGACGGGCAGGCGCCGTCACTTCCTGCTTGAAGTAGAAGAGAATGTTGCCCGGGTTCGCCGGATCAAAGTCCTTTATCTTGTCGCGGAAGACGAACTGGTCCTGGAAATACACCAGGCTGTACGAACCGTTCGACTGTGGGGTGGCCTGGGTGATCAGACGCTTCACGCTACCGCCGCGATAGCGGGTAATGTGGTTCCAGATGGCTTCCACACCGTTCTGGGGAATCGGGAACGGCACGGCGGTCTTGAAGTTTTCCAGCCCGTTGCCACCACTGACCAGAGTCGTCTTGGTGGCGTTCTCTTTGATGGCGGCAAACACGTCGTCGGGCACGGTCGCGCCGCGATGGGACGGATAGACCGGCATCTTGAAGGTTTCCGGGTAGCGCTTGAACATCGCATACTGCCCCGGCGCGAGCTTTTCCTTGTACTGGTCGACGTTTTGCGCCGTGATGGTGAACAGCGGCTTTTCGCTGGCGTAAGGATCGGACAGGAAGCCCTTGCTATCGGCCGAGCCAGCCGTTTTCGACATTGGCGTCCAAGCGGGGATCGAACCGTCGGCATTGCCTGCCTTTTCGGCGCCCATCGGGGTCAGGCTGGTGCCCAGCTTGGCCGCTTCAGTGGCCGAGACGGCCGCCATCACGCTCGTTGCGAGCAAGGACAAGCCCAGCACACCGACTTGCAACAGACCTTTGGTAATTTTCATTTTCATACTCGTCCCGAAATCCGGATGCTTAGAAGTTCACGCCGAAGCTGAGTGCAACGAAGTCGCGGTCATCCACGGTGGTGTACTTGCCGTCGAAGAAATTGGTGTAGGACAGGCTGGTGGTATAGGTGTTCTGGTACTCGGCATCGAGCCCCAGGCTGACGGCCTTGCGACCTTCCTCGAAGTTACCGCCAGGGCCTGGCGAGTAGCCGTCGACGTCGTGAGACCAGGCCACGCTAGGCTTGAGGTTGACCCCGGCGAAAACGTCGTTGTAGTCCCAGATGGCGCGCATGCGATAACCCCATGAAGTCGCCGTGGTAAAGCCGTCGTCGTTGCAGTTGCGGCTGCGGTTGTTGGTGGCCGCACCCGGGCCTGCGCCGTTGATGGTGTTGGTGTTGAGGATCTGCGAGCAGGTATTGAGGCCGCCGGTGGCAGGCAGTTCGCCTGGACCGTAGACCGGATCACGGCCGTAACGCATCTTGGAGGTGCTCTCCAGGCCGCCGACCTGGGTCACGCCAACTTCACCGACCAGGGTCAGCCGCTCGGCCCCCATCACTTGATCGAAGAAGTGCGTCAGGGTCGTCTGGAACTGGGTGACTTCCTTGCGGGTGTAACCATGCAGGTCCTGTCCCGGCACGGCGTTGAGCAGCGAGGCGTTGGCCAGCGAACCACCGATCGGACGCACGGCGGCGAACAGGATATCCGTGGAGTTCAACTGCACCGGCGCATTTGGCCGATAGCTGATCTCACCGCTCCAGGCGGTACCGGTAGGCAAGGTGGTGGAGAAGCTCAAGCCATAGAGGCGAATGTCTTCAGGGTACTCGACGAAGTAGCTGGAGTTGCCCGCCACGATCAGCGGCGCCAATGGTCGCAGCGAAGCCGGCAGGCTGGCGAGCCCGGCATACACCGATGGCGCGGCGGCGCTTGCGCTGAAGATCGGGTTACGGCTGTGATAGTTCATGAAGTAGGCGCCGAATTCGGTATCCAGCGGGTCGAACATGTAACGCAAGGCAACGCCGAATTGACCGCTGTCACGGGCATCACGGTCGGGGCCACGACGGACCAACACGCCTTCTTGGTTGATGTCCACGCCACGCGAAGCGAGGAATGGCAGGGCGGCGGCCGGAACCGCGGAGCGCTTGTTCAATAGCCGCAGGTTATCGTCGCAACCGTCGGCGATGATGTCCGGCTGGGAGAAGAAGGTGCCGCAGTTATCGACGACTGTCTGGTCCCACTCCAACTGATAGAAGGCCTCGGCGGAGAGGTTGTCGGTCAGACTTTGCGAAACATAGAACATGTTGACCGGGATCAGGCCTTCCTTGATCTCGGCGCCCGGACGGCGGAATGCCGAGACGTCGACCGGGTTGATGGCGTTGATGCCGCTCTGGATGAAGGTACTCTCGCCCCAGCTCACCACTTGCTTACCGAGACGCACGGAACCCGGTTGCTCGGCAATCGCGTAATTGTGGTAGATGAAGGCGTCGAGAAGCTGCCCGCCGGAAGACTTGGCGCCTTCCTTGCGGTTGGAGTCGCTGATGTCCTTGAACTCGCGGCTTTCGTCCTTGAGCTCGAAGTCGTACCAGTACTTGCCGCGCACGAAAACCCCGCTATCGCCGTATTTCAGCTCCAGGTCATGGATACCCTTGAAGATCTTCGAGAAGGTTTCGCCTTTCTTGAAGTTCAGGTGGCCGTCATCGGACGTCTGGGACAGTCCACTGCCGCCGTTGTTGACGCCAATCAGGTTTTTGTTGGGGTTTTCGGTCGACCAGCTGGCGCCGATGGACAGCGACGAGTCGAATTGACCTTCAATCTCCCCGATGTTGAAACTGACGCCGAATGCAGGACCGGCGAGCGTAGAAGCGAGACTGACGGCCAGGGGAAGTTTCGCCCGGCGCCAGAACTGGTTTACTGATGTCATCGACGCTACTCCATGTACTTTTATTTTTATGGCAGTGAGTCCTTCTAAAAACGCCTCGATCGACAGGTGTTTTGACATGTTCCTGATCGGCCAAAGTGGCAGTGCGCATTCATTTGCGCAGACCTTCGTTCCTAAAAATCCCCTGACCCGACTATAGCCAGCAGGTAGTACTGCTTGATCCCTCTAAAGTGTGATTTGCAGTCTCCAACCGCACTGGCACGGCCATTGTGTCCATCCCGCCATATGGCAGTGGCAAGAATGGCTGAAAAACAGGGTTTGACAAGCCAAGCGCTTGCTTGGTGGGCTTGCCGTGCCTTTTCGGGCACGGCAAGGGACGCGTCAAAGCGTCGAGAGGAAGGTGCTGTTGGTGGCTTGCCACTCAGTGACATTCAGGCGGATACGCTTCTTGTCGAGCTTGCCGACGCTGGTTTTGGGAATTTCAGTAACAAGCGCGATCTGGCTGGGAATGGCCCATTTGTTGATGTGCCCAAGCTCCACGAAAGGCTTGAGATGCTCCTTGAGCGCCTTGGCATCTATTGACTGGCCCTCATGCACAACCAGTAACGCGAAGGGCCGCTCGCCCCATTGCGGATCGGCGATCCCGACCACTGCTACCTCACGTATCGCCGGGTGCCGGCTGATCAGGTCTTCGAGGTCCAATGACGAAACCCATTCGCCGCCCGTCTTGATCACGTCCTTGATCCGGTCGCGAATATCGATTACCCCCATGCTGTCGAGCGTTGCGACATCACCGGTATGCAGCCAGCCGCCTTCCCAGAGTTCGGCACCCTTCTCTTGCTCGCGGAAGTAGCCCATGGTCAACCAGGGCGCACGCAATACCAACTCACCCTGGGACTCGCCATCGGCGGGCAGGAAGTTGCCATCGCAGTCGACAATGGCTGCGTCGACCAATGGCGTAGGTACGCCGGCCTTGATCCGGTAAGTGATGCGCTCGTCTTCGCTGCCGGCCAGCAACTCCTCGTTCAGGTGCGCGCAGGAGATCAGCGGGCAGGTTTCCGACATCCCGTAGGCCGCTGTCAGTTGAATACCACGAGCCTTGGCCGCTTCGTACAAGACATGGTTCAGTGCACTGCCGCCGATGATGATTTTCCAGCCATTGAAGTCGACACCCTGGCCGCCCTTGGCATTGAGCAGCATTTGCAGGATGGTCGGCACGCAGTGGGAAAAGCTGACTTGTTCACGGCGCCACAGTTCGACCAGCAGGTCCGGCTCATAACGGCCCGGGTAGACCTGTTTGAGCCCGAGCATGGTCGCCACGTAAGGGATACCCCAGGCATGGACATGGAACATTGGGGTAATCGGCATGTACACATCGTTCGTGCCCAATAGCCGAACGCTGTCGACACTGCCCGTCACCGTCGCCGCGGCCAGGGTGTGCAACACCAGTTGCCGGTGAGTGAAGTACACGCCCTTCGGGTTGCCAGTGGTGCCGGTGGTGTAAAAGGTTGTGGCGACCGAATTTTCGTCGAAGTCCGGGAAGTCGTACACCGGGCTGGCCGCAGCCAGCAGCTGTTCGTATTCGCCCAGCAGATTCGGTAGCTCGGCGGTCTTTTCGGCGCCATCGGTAATCAGCAGGGTCTTCTCGACCGTCGTCAGTTGGCCGGCAAAGCTCTGGTAGAGCCCGACGAAATCGCTGTTGACCAGCACGAAGCGATCTTCGGCATGGTTCATGGTGTAGAGAATCTGTTCGGGAGACAGGCGCACGTTGATGGTGTGGATCACCGCGCCGATCATCGGGATGGCGAACATGCATTCCAGATAGCGATGACTGTCCCAGTCCATCACCGCGACGGTATCGCCGGCCTTGACTCCGGCTTGCGTCAGCACATTGGCCAGGCGCGCAATGCGTTCGTTGAGGGTCAGGTAGTTGTAGCGCAGCTGGTCCCGGTAGACGATCTCGCGAGTTTTCTCGTAGCGGCTGCCCGACAGCAGCAGCCGTTTGATCAACAGAGGGTACTGGTAGGCGCCGTCGGCTGGCGGAATTACGCGAGTCTGCAACATAAGGATCCCTTTTCTGAGTTCAAAGGCTTGGCAAAGACACTCACACTCTAGATCCCTCGTGTTACATCCAAATCAGCCGAAGGAATGATTTGGAACGCGCCGTTAACGCCGGGGCGCGTTCAGGACGCTCGCCTCACCTGAGCGCCCTGAATCAACCCCGCCGGATCAATGCATTTCGGTGAAGGCGATCTTGATGCCCAACGCCACCAATACCGCGCCCATGGTCCGGTCGAACCAGTGGCCCATCCGCGCGAAGCCTGCGCGCACGCGTTGCTGGCTGAACAGCATCGCCACCAGGCAGAACCACACCCCGGTGGCCACGGCCAGGTAGACTCCGTAGCCAGCCTGTACCGCCAGCGGCGTATGCGGGTTGATCACGACCGTGAACAGCGACAGGAAGAACAGGGTCGCCTTGGGGTTCAAGCCGTTGGTCATGAAACCGGCGACGAAGGCGCCACGCGGGGTGCGCTCGACCGTCGAAGCGGCCACGGCCGCAGCCTCCGGGCTCGCCGGGCCTGCGCGCAGTGCCTTGATACCGATGTAGACCAGGTACGCTGCCGCCGCCCACTTCAAGGCATTGAACAGTACGATCGACTGGGACACGATCAGGCCGATGCCCAACAGCGAATACCCCACATGCAGGAAGATCGCGGTACCCACGCCCAATGCGGTCCAGGTGCCTGCGCGGCGGCCATGGGTCACGCTCTCGCGCACCACCACGGCGAAATCGGGACCGGGGCTGGCCACCGCCAGCAGGTGAATCAGGGCAACGGCAAGAAATTCGGTCCAGTACATGGAGCCTCCAAGGCAACTTCGGAAACAGCTGTGTCAGGCTGGTAACATTACCCCTTCACCAGGCAGCACAAAAGGTACAGTTGATGAGTAACAATCGCCGCGCCGTCTTCCTCGATCACAGCTCGCTGGACCTTGGCGACCTCGACCTCAGTGGCTTGCAGGGCTGCTTCGATCAATTGCAGGTGTACCCCTCCAGCTCGCCGCAGCAGGTGCGCGAACGCTTGCAGGGGGCCAGCGTCGTCATCAGCAACAAGGTCATGCTCGACGCCCAGACCCTGGCTGCCTGCCCGGACTTGAAACTGATCCTGGTCGCCGCCACTGGCACCAACAATGTCGATCTGGACGCCGCCCGCGCCCAGGGCATTTGCGTGAGCAACTGTCAGGGCTATGGCACCCCGTCGGTTGCCCAGCACACCTTGATGCTGCTGCTCGCCCTGGCGACGCGCCTGCCCGACTATCAGAAGGTCGTGGCCGAGGGGCGCTGGCAACAGTCCAGACAGTTCTGCCTGCTGGACTTTCCGATCGTCGAACTGGAAGGCAAGACCCTCGGTCTGCTCGGCCATGGCGAACTGGGCAGCGCGGTCGGCCGCCTGGCCGAAGCCTTTGGCATGCGTGTGCTGCTGGGCCAGTTGCCCGGCCGGCCGGAACGCGCCGACCGCCTGGCCCTGGATGAACTGCTGCCGCAGGTCGATGCCCTGACCCTGCACTGCCCGCTCAACGAAAATACCCTGCATATGATCGGCGCCGCCCAACTGAACCAGCTCAAGCCCGGCGCCTTTGTCATCAATACCGGCCGCGGCGGCCTGATCGACGAGCAGGCCCTGGCCGATGCCCTGCGCAGCGGCCACCTCGGCGGCGCGGCGACCGACGTGCTCAGCGTCGAACCGCCTGTGCACGGCAACCCTTTGTTGGCCGCCGACATTCCTCGCCTGATCGTCACCCCGCACTGCGCCTGGGGCAGCCGAGAGGCACGGCAACGTATCGTCGACCAGTTGATGGAGAACGCCCAGGCTTTTTTCGCCGACGCACCACGCCGGGTAGTCAGCTGAGCCGGCCGGCTCTGGTAGACTTCGCCACTTTTTCAGGAGCCTTCCATGGACTCGCGCAGTGAAGTGTTGCTTCGACAGGCAGAATTGTTCCAGGGCCCGCTGATGTTGGCCGGGCTGCCTGCCGATGACCTGCTCGGGAAACTGCCCAAGGCCCATGGCTGGAGCTGGCACGCCGGCGACCAGGCGGCGCTCGACGCGCGCTTCGCCGGCCGTAGCCAGTTTGGCGTCACGGTACCGGAGCAGCCGTTCGAAGCCGCGGTGCTGTTCTTGCCCAAGTCCCGCGACCTGGCCAACTACCTGCTCAACGCCCTGGCCTCGCGCCTGGCTGGCCGCGAGCTGTACCTGGTCGGGGAAAAACGCGGCGGCATCGAGGGCGCGGCCAAGCAACTGCACGCGTTCGGCAAGCCACGCAAACTCGACAGCGCCCGGCATTGCCAGCTGTGGCAGGTAGTGATCGAGACGCCGCCGCCAGCGGTCGAACTCGAAAACCTGGCGCAACGCTACAGCCTGCCACTGGCCGAGGGCCCGCTGGAAATCGTCAGCCTGCCGGGCGTATTCAGCCATGGCCGGCTCGATCGCGGGACGGCGCTGTTGCTCGAACACCTGGACAATCTGCCTGATGGCCACGTGTTGGACTTTGGCTGTGGAGCCGGGGTGCTGGGTGCAGCCATCAAACGCCGTTATCCGCAAATCCAGTTGACCCTGCTCGATGTCGACGCCTTCGCCGCCGCCAGCAGTCGCCTGACCCTGGCCGCCAATGGTCTGACCGGAGAAGTCATCTGCGGTGATGGCATCGACGCCGCCCCCAGGGGGCTCAATGCGATCCTGAGCAATCCGCCGTTCCACACCGGGGTGCACACCGACTACCAAGCCTCGGAAACCATGTTGAGAAAAGCAGCCGAACATCTGAAAAAAGGCGGCGAACTTCGACTGGTAGCCAATAGTTTCCTGCGCTATCAACCGCTGATCGAGGAGCGCTTCGGCGAGTGCCAGGTTCGCGCCCAAGGCCAGGGCTTCAAGATCTATCAGGCAACACGCGGTTAAAAACTTCACTTGCCCAATCGGCTTTGCCTAGGCAGAATCCGCACCGTCCTAGGGGAGTAGTCTCCCACGAGCGCCAGCTCGTCCGGCATGCGTCAACATACTTGGTCCACAGGCCATGGCGCATGCGACCCGAAGTCCGCACAGACGGACCTCAGGGTTTGACAAGACCTATGACACGCACACCTTACCCGGGGCGGGGAGGCTGTACGTGTCATAGCCGTGTCGGCCCGCCCCCGTAGGAAAACCCTGATGCTGGAATCCCTGCTCGTCCCCACCGCGATCGTGGCCTTGGCCGAAATCGGCGACAAGACCCAATTGCTCGCACTGATCCTGGCCGCGCGCTTTCGCAAACCCTGGCCAATCATCGCCGGCATCATTGCTGCGACCCTGGCAAACCACGCCGCCGCTGGCGCCGTAGGTGCCTGGTTCAGCAGCTTCTTCAGCGATGCAACCCTGCACTGGACTCTCGCCGCCAGCTTCGCCGCCACTGCATTATGGACCCTGGTGCCGGACAAGATGGACGATGACGAGGCCAGCACCGCACGACGCTTCGGGCCATTCCTGACGACCCTGATCGCTTTCTTCATTGCCGAGATCGGTGACAAGACCCAGATCGCCACGGTCATGCTCGCCGCACAATACCCGCACCTGTGGCTGGTCATCATCGGTACCACCCTGGGCATGCTGATTGCCAACGTACCGGTGGTGCTGGCGGGCAACTTTGCCGCCGAGAAGCTGCCACTGACCTTGATTCGCCGTCTGGCGGCCAGCGCCTTCTTCGTCCTGGCGTCGGTAGCGGTGTACACGGCGATGCAGGTCAGCGGCTGGGTGTCCTGACGGGAAGCGGACGCAGCCTTACGGCAGCTGCTACATGGGGTCGGCGTACCTCGGTGGGCGTAGCCGCTGCCGCCAGGCTGCGCCGGAGACCCGCAGGGGCTCCCCGGCGATCTAGAGATCTTGCGCGCGCTTCGCACGCGAGCGTCGCAGCGGCGCACCGAGCCTTCGGCAGCGGCAGTTGTTGCAGTGAGCTGTATCAGGATTTCCTGGCCTGCTCATACAGCGGCATGACCTTGGGTATCGCCGCTTCCAATGCTTCAATCCGGCTGGCGGAGGCCGGGTGAGTGCTCATGAACTCCGGCTGCGAACCACCCGATACGGCGGTCATCTTGTTCCACAAGGTGATTGCCGCATTCGGGTTGTACCCGGCCCGCGCCGCCAGCTCCAGGCCGATCAGGTCAGCCTCGTTTTCGTTGCTGCGGCTGTTGGGCAGGGTCAGGCTGTATTGCACGACCGTGTCGGCAAGCGCCATGCTGCTCTGACCCAGACCAAGCAGGGCACCGGCCCCCGTCTTCGCCATTTCTATGCCATAGGCCTTGGACATGGCTTCGCGGCCATGCTCGCGCAAGGCGTGAGCGATTTCATGGCCCATGACCGCTGCGATCTCATCGTCGCTCAGCTTCAGCTTGTCGATCAGCCCGCTGTAGAAAAAAATCTTGCCGCCCGGACCGCAGTTGGCGTTGAGCTCATCGCTCTTGATCAGATTGACTTCCCACTGCCACTGCGCCGCATCGGGGCGAAATTTCGGTGTCTGGGCGATCAGGCGATCGGCAATCGCCCGGACCCGCCTGGCATCGGTACTGGTCTTGTCCAGCACGCCCTTGCTGGAGGCCTCCCCCAGGGTCTGCTGGTAGGACTGGGCGTACATCTGGTTGACCTGGTCCGTCGACAGCATGCTGAACATGTATTGCTGGCGCTCGACACCCACCGCACCGGCACTGGTGGTGTTGACCGCCTGGCAGCCACTGAGCAGGACACTGGCACTCAAGGCGCCGACGACAAATGACTTACGCATGAAAAACCCCTTGGAAACTCGGCCGGTATCCCAGGCCGACAAATGTAGATGCGCCACCTTGATCGAAGCCGGCCTCAAGCCGGCGTCAGGCACTCCGGCGCGTTGAGCTTCGGATCATTGACAAGATTACTCAGCGCTCGTTCACGCAGCGGCGCCTGGGGGCTGGCCAACAATGACTGCAAGGCCGGCAATGGCGTATCGGCATCCAGCCAGGCGGCTTGCCCTGCGGCATCGAGTATCAGCGGGCGCCGTTGATTGACGGCCGCCTGGGTCACCACCGCAGTGCTCAGCCAGACCTGCCCCTGCACGGGATACGCTTCCCATACCGCGGCGAAAAACAGTGATGACCCCTCCCCCGGGGTCAGCCAGTAGGGACGCTTGCGCACCGTGCCGCGCCATTCGTAGAAGCCGTTGGCCGGCAGCAGGCAGCGGCGCAGACGAAACGCTTCACGAAACATCGGCTGCTCGGCCAGGGTTTCCGCCCGGGCATGGGCCGGCGTGCGCGACAGGTCGGTCAACCAGGCCGGGGTCAGCCCCCAGCGCGCACGAGCCAGATCGAGCTGGCCATCGGTACTGCGCTGGATGAGCACCGAATCGCCAGGCGAAATGTTCCACTGCGCCTTCTGATCGGCCGGGAAACCGGGTAACGAAGCGAATGCAGGGGACCAACGAAACAGCGCATAGCGTCCACACATGGGGCAACAAGACTCTTGGGTAGCCGGCCACCGGTCAACAGACCAGCGTGCCGGGAAAACTATCCGGTTCTTCGCCCGGAAGCGGCAGGGCTGCATTGTACTCGGCGATCAACTGCCGTGCGTAATCGGCCTGGTCGTTCTCCACCGTCAGGCTCAGCAGACCGAGGGGCGGCAGCTCACCCACCCCGCCCACCAGATCGCGGCCGGCCAGGTAGGCCTCGACGCCTTCGCTGGCCAGCATCCCCAGCAGCAACTCGGCTTCCAGCAGGTTTTCCGGCTCGTAGATGCGTTCCATCATTCATTCTCGCTGTACACGTCGAGCATCCACTCTTCACCATCGGTCTGAAGTTTGAAAACAATCGGGCGACAGCACACCGGGCAGTCCTCGACATACTGTTGATCGCCACCAGACAGATCGAGCACCGCCTCGCACTCTTCGCCACAATACGGGCAATCATATCGGTCAGTTACCAGCATCGCGGTCTCCCAGGTGACTTGTGCGTATAATCGCCGGTCTATTTGAAGGCCCGATTCGAGTCTGAGCCAATTTTCAGACCAAAGCCTTAACTATTACCCTAGCCGTTTCCAACAAGAGAGCATGATGGGCGAATTCGATGCCATCCGACCTTACGACGACGCCGAGGTACCTGCCGTTCTGGCACGGTTGCTCAGCGATCAGGCGTTCCTCGATATCCTCACCCACTTCCGCTTCCCGCGCATTGCGGGCACCTTCGGCTGGTTGCTCAAACCACTTATAGCTCATCGACTGCGCCGCGAGTTCGCCGGGGTCAATTGCGTCTCGACCTTGCAGGATAAAGTCGAGGTTTATGTCGACCATACAATTGCCAAGGCCACTGATGGTGTGACCTATACCGGCGTGGAGCAGTTCAAGACAGGCAGTGCCTACCTGTTCCTGGCCAACCATCGCGATATCGTGATGGACCCGGCGTTCGTCAACTACGCCGTGTACCACGCCGGCCTGCCGACGCCGCGCATCGCCATCGGTGACAACCTGCTGCAGAAGCCTTTCGTCAGCGATCTGATGCGCCTGAACAAGAGTTTCATCGTGCACCGCTCCATTACCGGGCGACGCGAAAAGATGGCGGCCTATCAACTGCTCTCGGCCTATATCAACCATTCGATTCGCAACGATTGCCAGTCGATCTGGATTGCCCAGGCCGAAGGCCGTGCCAAGGACGGCGACGACCGTACCGATTCGGCGATCCTCAAGATGTTCCACATGAGCCGCAAGGATGAGCCGTTCGCCGAGGTCATTGGCTCGTTGAACCTGACGCCGGTGTCGATCAGCTATGAATACGACCCCTGTGACCAGGCCAAGGCCCGCGAGCTGTACATACGCGCCACCACCGGCACCTACAGCAAGGCACCGGGCGAAGATGACGTCAGCATCGCCCAGGGCATCACCGGCTACAAAGGGCGGGTGCACGTGAACTTTGCAGCGCCGATCACCGGACAATTCGACGATACCAAGCAGTTGGCGGTGGAGATCGATCGGCAGATTCTCGGCGGCTACCGGCTGTTCCCGGCGCACTACCTGGCCTACGCGCAATGGGCCGATGCCGACCCGACGCTGCAGGTTCCCAGTGCCGAGAAGGTGTTTGCCGCCGATGAGCTGGAGCGCGCCAGGGCTGAGTGGCAACGTCGCCTGGACGCTTGCCCGGCCGAGCACCGGCCGTACCTGGTGCAACAATATGCGACGCCGGTGCGTAATCAGTACCGGGTCAAGGCGGGGCTTGCGTTGTAAGTGAGGGCCTCATCGCGGGCAAGCCCGCTCCCACAAGGGGGTTGCGTGGTCCGCACCATCTCTGTGGGAGCGGGCTTGCCCGCGATCGACCGCGAAGCGGTCGTAAAAATCAGAGCTTCGTGCTGATCCACGACACCAGCAGCGCCACCCCCAGGCACCCAAAGCCAAACCGATAAAAAAACCGGTTCATCTTCAAGGTCCGGCCATCGACACCGCGCTGTTCACCCTGCGCAACAACACTACCCACCGCCAGCTGCTCGCGACGACGAGTGGCATGCAACAACCAGGCGCCCGGGCAGGCGAACAGCAAGGCCAGGACATTGACCAACTTGGCCGGGTGGGAAGCGAACAGCGACCAGATCACTTGCAGCGACATCGAAAACCTCGAATAAAAGCCAATCGAAACCGTTCAGGCGGCGCGAAGTTTACCCAAGCCGCCCGAAAAAACCTTTCCTTTACGACCAATGACCCAACCCTGGAACAAAAAAAACCGATGTCACCCCAAGGATGGCACCGGCTTTATTTTTGCTGCTCGAAGCTTGCAGCTTGAACCTTACTCGCCCAGTACCTGGCCCACGGTCGGGTCCTTGAACAAACGGGTCAGGGCGTCGCTGAGCACGTCGCTGACCAGCTTGGTGTTGGTTTGCTGGTTGGGGGCCATGCCGAAGCGCTGGTCCAGGGACGCGCCGTAGCGACCGCTGTAGCGGCGGTTGGCGTTGGCGACATCGGCGCGGAAGGTGGCGCTGATGGTGGCCTCGGTCACGTACAGGCCTTCCTTGGGCGACTGATACTTCAGATCGGCCAGGGTCACGGTCAACTGCGGCGCGTTGTATGCGTTCGGCGTTGGCGTGAAGCCCAGCAGGCGCACGGCGGCTTCGGCCTGGGCCTGCAGCTTGGGCAGGATATCATTGGCAGGGACGCTGATAGCGCTGGTTTCCGGGTACAGGCCACCGCGCGTACCCAGGGTTGGCGAGGCACGCCCGTCGACAACCTTCACTACCACCGGCTGACCATGGCCGACCGGTGCAAGCTGGGCGGTGAGCTTGGGCTGCGGGCTGAGCTGTTGCGGACTGTGGGCACAACCGGCCAGGGTCAGACTGGTCACAGCGATCAAACCGAACAACAGGCGTTGCAACATGCTCATCTCTCCAGCAATTGGCTCTAAATAGGGCCGCAGTATACCGGGCCCCGCATGGGACTCACCAGAGATCATCGGCACTGGTTACTGTCAGACCCATCGGCGCAAAGCCAGTTCCTGTCACGCGCATGTCATGCCAATGGGGCAACCTTGCAGGCAGTTCAGAAGAGGTGACACGTGATGCAATCCCTATGGTCATGGTTTTTTCCCCGCAGGGCTTACCGCTGCTTTGCCCGGCTCGATGGCAATGGCCGCTGCCAGGCGTTCAAGCAATGCTCTCAGCCACCGGTCGGCGCCGGCTGGGTGGAAATCAATGAAATTCGCCTGCAGTGGCTGGGCCAGTTTCTGCCCGCCAGTGCCCACCTTACCCGTCGTCCCGAACTCAACCGGATGCAACGCGCCCTAACCGCCTGACCGACGCGCCAATAAAAGTCAGTTAATTAACATCAATTCTGCGCATTTCATCGCTATAATCTCCCCCCGATTATAAGGACGTCTCCTGATCGGGCCTCGCAGCATCGCTGACGCATTGCATCAGCTCCCCCGCACCGCCCACAGAGAGCCGCCCACACAGGTCATGTGAGCTGGATGTGCACCCGCCTTTTTTCGGCGCCCATCTCTTCCTCTGGCCTGCCAGAGCTGCCCCGCGCAGCCCTTTTTGAGGTTCACGACTCCAAAAGAGCGTGAAAAAACGGGTTTTCACAACTTCACGAGAGTGTGGCGAGCAATGAATAGTTTGGCATGTGTAAAAGCACCGACTGTGTCCCGATCAACCCTGATGAGCTGCATGGACTCCTCATTCACGATGGGAGCCTGATGCCTGTCCACTACGCAAAACGGATGCCTCGGCCATAAGTCGAATTGCCGCCCGGGCCGTAAAATGAGTTCATATGGACTCGATAGCCCGAAAGGTAGCGTCCGCTGAAGTTGCAGGAATTGCGAAGAATCGGACATGGCGATCCTGGCATACGTCAGGATCCTATGCTGTCAATTTGGTGCTGAAGATTTTGGAGACGCGTTACATGGCGCAGAACGAAGCAGTCGACGTGGTATTGGTAGGGGCCGGCATCATGAGTGCCACCCTGGCAGTACTGCTCAAGGAACTCGACCCGGCGATCAAGCTGGAAGTCGTCGAGTTGATGGACTCCGGTGCCGCGGAAAGTTCCAACCCCTGGAACAATGCCGGGACCGGCCACGCCGGGCTGTGTGAGTTGAACTACACGCCACAGGCTGCCGACGGTTCCGTCGACATCAAGAAAGCCGTGCACATCAACGCCCAGTTCGAGGTGTCGAAGCAATTCTGGTCCTATCTGACCAAGAAAGGCACATTTGGCTCGTCCAAGTCCTTCATCGCTCCGGTGCCGCACCTGAGCTACGTTGAAGGTGACAAGGGCATCGATTTCCTGAAGAAGCGCTATGAACTGCTCAAGCAGCACCATGCCTTCGCCGAAATGGAATACTCCGAAGACAAGGCCACCATGGCCCAGTGGATGCCGCTGATGATGCCTGGGCGCCCTGCCGACCAGAAAATCGCCGCCACCCGCTGCATGAACGGCACCGACGTCAACTTCGGCGCACTGACCAACAAATTGCTCAAGCACCTGGCCAGCGCACCCGATGCCCAGGTCAAGTACTGCAAGAAGGTCACCAGCCTTAGCCGTAACAAATCCAATGGCTGGACCGTCAGCATCAAGGACGTCAACAGCGGTTCGACCCGCGAAGTCGACGCCCGCTTCGTGTTCCTTGGCGCCGGTGGCGCGGCCCTGCCGCTGCTGCAACTGTCTGGCATCGAAGAAGGCAAGGGCTTTGGTGGTTTCCCGGTCAGCGGCCAGTGGCTACGCTGCGACAACCCGGAAGTGGTAAAACAGCACCAGGCCAAGGTCTACAGCCAGGCAGCGGTCGGTTCGCCGCCCATGTCGGTACCCCACCTGGATACCCGCGTCGTCGACGGCAAGACTTCCCTGCTGTTCGGCCCCTACGCCGGTTTCACCACCAAGTTCCTCAAGCATGGCTCGTTCCTCGACCTGCCGATGTCGGTTCGCGCCGCCAACATCGGCCCGATGCTGGCCGTGGCTCGCGACAACATGGACTTGACCAAGTATCTGATGAGCGAAGTGATGCAGTCCATGGAGCAACGCCTGGAATCGCTGCGCCGCTTCTATCCGCAGGCCAAGGCTGAAGACTGGCGCCTGGAAGTCGCTGGTCAGCGCGTGCAGATCATCAAGAAAGACCCGAAAAAAGGCGGCGTCCTGCAGTTCGGCACCGAACTGGTCTCGGCCAAGGACGGCTCGCTCGCCGCCCTGCTGGGTGCATCGCCAGGCGCCTCGGTGACGGTCTCGATCATGCTCGAACTGATCGAACGCTGCTTCCCGGAAAAAACCTGCACGGTCTGGGCTGCCAAGCTCAAGGAAATCTTCCCTGCTCGGGAAAAGGCCCTGGAATCCGACGCTGCGCTGTACCGCAAGGTCAGCACCCATAGCGACGAATGCCTGGGCCTGGTGGAGAACAACAGCGCAGCACAAAGCTACGCCTGATTCGCACCCATAAAAGAACGCCCTTCGGGGCGTTTTTTTTATGCCATCAATTCAGCCGCGGGCCTTGTTGATGATCTCGATGTATTCCGGGGCATTGCGCTGATCCTGGATCAGAGCAATGAAATCATTGCCGTGCTCATCCTTGCCAGCCAGGTCGTAACCCGCTTCGACGAAGAAACCGACAAAACGCTCGAAATCGTCGATGCGCAGGCCACGGTAGGCCTTGATCAATTTATGCAGCGACGGCGATGTGGCGTCGACGGGTTCGAAATCAAGGAACAACTTGATCTGCGCATCGCCGATCTCATCACCAATCACTTGCTTCTTATCTTTACGCATTGCCGACTCCAACTGAACGAACACGGACATCTCACGGGCGGGCAGTTTACCCCCCGCCCGCCTTGCGGCTCAACGCGCGCGTATGGCGCCTGTATGCAAATCGACCCAGATATGCCCGTTTGCATAGGCCAGGAACTGGACATAGACGGTGTCATTGCGCAGCAGGTCGAGGATTACCCGGTACTGGGCCAGCGGATAATTGAGGGTCAAGGTACGGTTCTTCTCATCGAATACCGGCTTTTTCAGGCTTTTGCTCTCGGCATCGAAACTGATCAGCACTCGGGACAGGGTTGCGCCCTTGCTCAAGGGTTTGCCCTTGAGGCGCAGCAGCAGCGGCGACGTCACCGGAATGGGTTGCTGGTTGGACTGGCGCTGATTGCCGACCACGACCGAGAAATCGGTGACTTGCAGCAGTTGCTGTTGCTCGGGCTGCTCGGTGCGCAGGGACAGGTCGTCGGGGGGCAGGAATTGGCTGTGCATGGGGGCAGCGGCCAGTGGCAGGCTGAGGGAGAGCAGGAAGATGGCTAAAAAGCGAGTCAGCGAGTGCATGGCAGGCTCCGAGAAAGAAGCTGGGCACTCTAGCATGAGGACAGTCTGGAGGTCCTGCGGGGCGGCTATCGCGGGCAAGCCCGCTCCTACAGAGGTCTGAGGCGATACAAGGAGCGGGCTTGCCCGCGATGAGGCCCGTCAGTCGAACTGGGCCCGCATCCACGTCTGGTACTCGGCCACCCCAGCCTCGCCTTCACGCGGCGCCCAACTGGCCAGCTCACCCTCGCCCACCGGCCGGTAAGGCCCGGCCTTGCACTCGAACATCGACGAGTCGGCTTCAAGCACCACAAGGCCATGGAAAATGCCCGGCGGTAAATCGACGCCCAGGCAGTCGCCACCGGCCTGCAACACACGCTTGACCAGGACTTCCCCGCTCTCGCTGAAAATCAGCAGCCCCAACTTGCCCTTGAGCACGATCAAGGTCTCAGCCTTGTCGGCACCCAGGTGCCGGTGCGGCGGGATGTAGGTCGCAGGCTGCAGCCCCACGGCCATCCGGTGGCAAGGCTCTTCCATCTGATGGAAGTTGTGGTGCTGGCGCCCGCGCGGGTTAGCCGCGGCTTTCTGTGCAAGTTCGGCAAATAGCGACTGGTCGAGAAAACCGGGCTGGCTCATGGGTTACAGCCCCTTGACGGCGTAGATGCCGGCCGCGTTGCGCCAGTAGCCCTTGTAGTCCATGCCGTAACCGAAGATGTAACGGTCGATGCAAGGCAGGCCGACATAGTTCGCCTGGAGGTCGGGACGGGCCTTGCGGTCATGGTCCTTGTCGATCAGTACGGCCGTGTGCACGGCGCGGGCACCGGCATGTTTGCAGAAATCGATAATGGCACCCAGGGTGTGCCCTTCGTCGAGAATGTCGTCGATGATCAAGACGTCACGATCGATGAAGGAAACTTCCGGCTTGGCCTTCCAGAACAGGTCGCCGCCGCTGGTTTCGTTGCGATAACGGGTCGCATGCAGGTAGGAGGACTCAAGCGGGAAATTCAGGTGCGTCAACAACTTGCCTGCGAAGATCAGGCCGCCGTTCATGACACAGAAGACCACCGGATTGCTTTCTGCCAGGTCGGCATTGATTTGTGCACCGACGCGGGCGATGGCCGCTTCGACTTCAGCTTCGGTGTACAGGCAGTCGGCCTCTCGCATGACTTGACGGATGTGCTCGAGATTAGCGGACATGGCGCTCTCCAGGGGGCGGTGGAAGAAAAGCGGGCAAAGGTACGCATCCGCTCGGATCAGATCAAGCATTTCTGGACTAACGTCCAATAATGCTTGTAGGACTCAATGGCTGAATAGATTAATCTAGCGCCGTTTTTTGCCCGCCCCCCCCCCCCCGGAGCCTTACCCTATGCCCATCCGTGAGATCCGCCACCCGCTGATCCGCCACAAGCTCGGCCTGATGCGCCGCGCCGACATCAGCACGAAGAGTTTCCGCGAGCTCGCCCAGGAAGTCGGCGCTTTGCTGACTTACGAAGCGACCAAAGACCTGCCCCTTGAAAGCTACGATATCGAAGGCTGGTGCGGCACTGTCCAGGTCGAAAAGATCGCAGGCAAGAAGATTACCGTGGTACCGATCCTGCGCGCCGGCATCGGCATGCTAGACGGCGTGCTCAGCCTGATCCCAGGCGCCAAGGTCAGCGCCGTGGGCGTTGCCCGCAACGAAGAAACCCTGGAAGCGCATACCTACCTGGAAAAGCTGGTCCCGGAAATCGACGAGCGCCTGGCGATGATCATCGACCCGATGCTGGCAACCGGCGGTTCCATGGTTGCGACCATCGACTTGCTGAAAAAGGCCGGTTGCAAGGATATTCGCGCCATGGTGCTGGTGGCCGCCCCCGAAGGCATCGCGGTGGTCGAGAAGGCCCACCCGGACGTGCAGATCTACACCGCGTCCATCGATCAATGCCTGAACGAACACGGTTACATCATCCCGGGCCTGGGCGATGCCGGTGACAAGATATTCGGCACCAAACAGAAGGACGCCTGATAATGCCGGATGAGTTCAAGGACCCGCTCTGGCGGCAGGTCGTCTCCGGCGCGCAAATGCTTTTCGTAGCCTTTGGCGCACTGGTATTGATGCCGCTGATTACAGGCCTCGACCCGAATGTCGCGCTGTTTACCGCAGGTTTAGGGACTCTGCTGTTCCAACTGGTCACCGGGCGCCAGGTCCCGGTGTTCCTGGCCTCGAGCTTTGCCTTCATCACGCCGATCATACTCGCCAAGGGCCAGTTCGGCCTGGCCGCGACCATGGGCGGGGTGATGGCGGCCGGGTTCGTTTATACGTTCCTGGGCCTGGCGGTGAAGATCAAGGGCACCGGCTTCATCGACCGGTTGCTGCCGCCGGTAGTCATCGGCCCGGTGATCATTTCCATTGGCCTGGCGATGGCGCCGATTGCCGCGAACATGGCCATGGGCAAGGCCGGCGATGGTACCGAGCTGATCCCCTACAGCACCGCCATGTTGATTTCCATGCCGGCGCTGCTGACCACCCTGATCGTCGCCGTATTCGGCAAGGGCATCTTCCGCCTGGTGCCGATCATCTCCGGGGTACTGGTAGGCTTTGCCCTGTCGTTCTACTTCGGCGTGGTCGATACCGCGAAGATTGCGGCGGCGCCATGGCTCGCCCTGCCGCACTTCACCGCACCGGAGTTCAACTGGCAGGCCATCCTGTTCATCGTACCTGTGGCCCTGGCCCCGGCCATCGAGCATATCGGCGGGGTTATCGCCGTCGGCAGCGTGACCGGTCGCGACTACCTGAAGAAACCCGGCCTGCACCGCACCCTCTTCGGTGACGGTATAGCCACGACTGCCGCCGGGCTGTTCGGCGGACCGCCCAACACCACCTATGCCGAAGTGACCGGCGCGGTGATGCTGACCAAGAACTACAACCCGAAGATCATGACCTGGGCGGCGATTTTCGCCATCAGCCTGGCCTTCATCGGCAAGTTCGGCGCCCTGCTGCAAAGCATCCCGGTGCCGGTCATGGGCGGGATCCTGTGCCTGCTGTTCGGTTCGATCGCCGCGGTGGGGATGAACACCATGATCCGCCACAAGATCGATCTGGGCGAAGCGCGCAACCTGGTGATCGTCTCGGTCACCCTAGTATTCGGCATCGGTGGCGTTCTGATCGGCAGCGGTACCGGCCCTGACGACTTCGGCCTCAAGGGCATTGCCCTGTGCGCCGTGGTTGCCATTGCCTTGAACCTGCTGCTGCCTGGCCATGAGAGCTGGAAGAACAAGGCACTGGATGATCAGTTGCCGTAGCTAAAAGCATCGCGGGCTTGCCCGCGATGAGGCCGGAACAGTCACCCCCACTACGCTAGACCGCCCGCTCACACAGCGTCTTCAACGCCTGCACCCACTCCGGGTGATTGTTCAGGCAAGGCACCAACACCAACTCCTCACCGCCAGCCTCCAGGAACTGCTCGCGCCCGCGATCACCGATCTCCTCCAGCGTCTCGATGCAATCGGCAACGAAGGCCGGGCACATGACCATGATTTTCTTCACGCCCTGCCTGGCCAATTCGTCGAGC
This sequence comes from Pseudomonas sp. LS1212, assembly GCF_024741815.1. Taxonomy (NCBI): domain Bacteria; kingdom Pseudomonadati; phylum Pseudomonadota; class Gammaproteobacteria; order Pseudomonadales; family Pseudomonadaceae; genus Pseudomonas; species Pseudomonas sp. LS1212. The sequence goes on along the minus strand of NZ_CP102951.1, from coordinate 939,031 downwards.
CGCGCTTCGGTATAGGGTTCGATCCATTTGGCCCGGCCCAGGCGCGACTGGAACGACACCGACCACGAGCCCTCGGGCAAGCCCATGCGCTCGGCAAAGGCTTGAGCGGTACGCAGGCACTGCCCGCGATAGCAGACGGCGAGGACTTCCGGCGATGCATCACGGCAGCAATCGGCATCCGCAAAGCAATGCTTGCCAGTGGGGTCGAGCTTCTTCAGATGGCGCTCGGGCAAACCATGGAAGCTCAACAACAAATGATCGTACGGCTGCTCCAGGTAAGGTTTGGCGCTGGCGACCAAAGCATCGATGTACTCGGGCTGATCATAGAAGGGCTGCAACAGCGACAGCTGCAAGGGCAACTGCTGGTCGCGCACGATCTGCCTGGCCAGCTCCACCACAGTGGTTACGGTACTGTCGGCAAATTGCGGATACAGCGGCGCCAGAGTCACCTTGCCAACGCCCTGGGCTGCCAACCTGGCCAGGACGGTCTCGAGCGACGGCTCACCGTAACGCATGGCCATTTCTACCGGGCCATGGGGCCAGTGCTCGCTCATCGCCTGCTGCAGGCGTCGGGTCAGTACCACCAGGGGCGAGCCTTCGTCCCACCAGATCGAGGCATAGGCATGGGCTGACTGTTCCGGTCGCTTGATGAGAATCAGCGAGACCAACAGTCGCCGAATCGGCCAGGGCAGGTCGATGACGTAGGGGTCCATGAGAAACTGATTGAGATAACTGCGAACATCGGCCACCTCGGTGGAAGCCGGTGAGCCCAGATTGACCAGCAGCAAAGCATGATCGGTCATGCAACGTCCTATTTCAGAGGCGACTGGACAGCTCGTCCAGGGCCGATTCCACATCATTGAAACGGAAGGTGAAACCTGCCGCCAGTAAACGAACCGGCCGGGCCCTCTGCCCGCCCAGCAACAACCCGGACAACTCGCCGAGCCCCGCGCGCAGGAGCAACGCCGGCATCGGCATAATGGCCGGGCGGTGCAGGACCTTGCCCAATCGCTTGGCGAACTCGCCATTGCGTACCGGCTCCGGGGCGCAGGCATTATAAGGACCGCTGGCGTCAGCGCGGTGCAAAAGAAAGTCAATCAGGGCGATTTGATCGTGTATATGGATCCACGGCATCCACTGCCGGCCATCGCCGATCGGACCGCCCAGGCCCAGTTTGAAAGGCAGGCGCAGACGTGAAAGCAGCCCGCCCTCGCTGGCCAGTACCAGCCCGGTGCGCACCAGCACCACCCGAATGCCCAAGGTTTCGGCACGTTGCGCGGTTTCTTCCCAGGCGAGGCAAAGATGGCTGGCGAAATCCTCTTTGACCGGCTGCGAATCCTCGCTCAGCTCACGCTCGCCGGCATCGCCGTACCAGCCTGTCGCCGAACCCGAGATCAACACTGCCGGCCGTTGTGATCGTTGTTCGAGCCACGACAGCAACTGCTCGGTCAACGTGATGCGGCTACCCCAGAGCAATGCCCGGCGCCGGGCTGTCCAGGGTCGATCGGCAATCGGTTCGCCGGCCAGGTTGATCACCGCATCGATTGGCTCTGCTCCATACTCCTGGAGCTGGCCGATCCCCCTGACGGCGGCACCGCAAAGTTTGGCCACCTGCCCGGGGCGCCTGCTCCACACCGTGAGTCGATGCCCTTGCCCCAACCAGTGCTGGCAGAGCTGTCGCCCCATCAAACCCGTACCGCCGGTCAGCAATATGTGCATGTGCGCATCCTCGCGTGGCGTTGAGCGTCGATCACTAGTCTATTTTTAAGAGCAAGGCTCTTTAACTGCAGACACTCACAAATAAACCATAGGCCAAACCCTGTCAGCCATGAATGGAGCAAGTTGTACCGAAATTCATTATTGTACAGGTTTGTGCTACAGCGTAGTCTGTGTATAGAGGGTAACGAGGCCACTATGACTGTACCTATCGCAATCATCGGCACCGGCATCGCCGGACTCTCGGCGGCCCAGGCTTTGCACAAAGCCGGGCAGGCCGTTCACTTGTTCGACAAGAGCCACGGCTGCGGCGGGCGCATGTCCAGCAAGCGCAGCGATGCCGGTGCGCTGGACTTGGGCGCACAGTATTTCACTGCGCGGGATCGCCGTTTTGTCGAACAGATACAGCAGTGGCAAGCCAAGGGTTGTATCCAAGAGTGGACGCCGCAGCTTTATAACTACCGTGCCGGCAATCTCATGCCGTCTCCCGACGAGCAGACCCGATGGGTCGGAGTACCGTGCATGGGCGCCATCACCCGGGCCATGCTCGGTGATTTGCCAAGAACCTTTTCCTGCCGGATCAGCGACGTCTTCCGAGGCGAACAGCATTGGTTTCTACATGACATCGAAGACTGCGACCACGGCCCCTTCAGTCATGTGATCATTGCTGTCCCGGCGCCCCAGGCCAATGCCCTGCTGACGACGGTTGCACCGAAGCTCGCAAACGTCGCGGCGGGTGTGAAAATGGAGCCCACCTGGGCGGTTGCCCTGGCTTTCGATACACCGCTGGACACCCCCGTGCAAGGCTGCTTCGTCCAGGACGGCCCACTGGACTGGCTCGCCCTCAACCGCAGCAAGCCCGGTCGCGAAAGCACCCCTGACACCTGGGTGCTACACGCCAGCAGTAGTTGGAGCAAGAAGCATATCGGCCTGGCCAAGGAGCAAGCGATCGAGCAATTGCACGGTGCATTTGCCGAACTGCTCGGCTGCGTGGTGCCTGCGCCGACTTTTACCCTCGCCCACCGCTGGCTGTATGCCCGACCGGCTGTCGCACATGAATGGGGCGCCCTGGCCGATGCCGACCTGGGCCTGTACGTATGTGGTGACTGGTGCCTGTCGGGCCGGGTCGAAGGTGCATGGCTCAGTGGCCAGGAAGCGGCTCGGCGCCTGCTCGAACACCTTGATTGATCAGGGGCAGATCCATTGCGCGTCGATGGCGGCCCTTGTATGCAAGCCATGCCCTGTAAAAAATCCGTTCATCAAAGTTATACAAACTATTTGACTTGTACACCAACACTTTTATGATGAACCAAGATTGTGCATGACGGCCTTTATGTACAGGTTCCTCTACGGAGGTGAGACATGTCCTGCTTCGATGAGCCGCGTGCCCATGCCGACTGGCAACAACTGCTTCGAAGCGGGTTGACCCGGCGTGCACTGACGAGCTTTCATGCCCGCTACAAATATTTGCTCATGGCCCACAACCCACCGCAGTACAAGGCGCTGGGCAAACTGCTGGGCAGCATGGGAAACGCCGATGCCGCACAGCTGGGCCCGCAATACTTCAGCCAGTTGATCCAGGCGCTCAAGCACCCTGCCAGCCGCGGCAACCACACGAATGTCTTGCTGCACCTGAGCGGTTACCTGCGCAAATCCATCAGCGCCGAAGACCGACAGGAAATCCACCAGTCGATCGACCGATACCATAAAGGCACCGTGCCGCTGGTGGTGCCGATTACCCTGCTCAAGCAGCACCTGCGCCAACATCCCGACCCGTACCTGCTCCAACAGGTTTACCTGCAGCAGCACCCGGACAGTACCCACCTGCAAAATGCGAACTGAAGCCATGGCCCTACCACCCCCCAAAGCGCTCTGCAATCAAGCCGAAGGCTGGCTGCCGATCCGCGAAGTGGCGCGCCAGACGGGCGTCAATGCCATAACCCTGCGTGCCTGGGAACGCCGCTATGGCTTGATCGTGCCGCAGCGTACGGCCAAGGGGCACCGGCTCTACAACGATGGGCATGTCCAGCGGATCCAGAACATTCTGACCTGGCTCAACCGTGGCGTGTCGGTAAGCCAGGTCAAGGCGCTGCTCCACTCCCCGCCCCAGGGCCTGCGGGAGTCAGAAACCAGTGAGTGGCTGGCCATGCGTCAAAGCGTGCTACAAAGCGTCGGTGAGCTGGCCGAGCGCCGTCTCGATGAAAGCATCAATCAAGCGATGGCGCTCTACCCTCCCACGACCCTGTGCGAACAACTGCTGATCCCGTTGATGGTCGACCTGGAACAGCGCTGGCAGGGCCAATTCGGCATGCAGATGGAGCGAGTGTTCTTCCATTCCTGGCTGCGCAGCAAACTCGGCGCGCGGATCTATCACAACAACCGGCAACTCAATGGTCCGCCGCTCTTGTTGATCAACCATTCCGACCTGCCACTGGACCCACAGCTGTGGCTGATCGCCTGGCTGGTCAGTAGCGCTGGCTGCCCCGTGGAGGTATTTGATTGGCCGTTGCCGGCCGGCGAACTGGCCCTGGCCATCGACCGGCTCGCAGCACGCGCGGTGCTGCTCAGTGCCAGCAAAGCACTCAACCCTACCCAGCTCGGGCGGTTATTGAAGGGCATCGATTGTCCGAAACTCCTGTGTGGGCCTGCGGTCATCATCCATAAGGCTGAACTGCGTGAATCGCTCACTGTTATTGCAGGATTGCATCTGAGCGAGGATCTCCTGTCAGCCTATCAGTGCCTGCAACAACTGAAGCTTCTCCAGTCACAACCGGCATGAACAGGAAAAGCATGCATCTGATCTGGTTGCGCAGCGATCTACGAGGCCGGACCGACCGTAGTACCTGCCATGTTTTTAGCCCCTCTGCCTGCCCGGCCAAAAGGAGCATCGGATGAGCATGTCACGACGTATCTGGTTGACCGGCGCCAGCAGTGGCCTGGGCTCAGCGCTGGCCGAGCACCTGTTGCTCGGTGGTGCCCAGCTGGCCTTGAGCGGCAATTGCAGCGCTTCATTGATGGGAATGGCAGAGCGCTTTCCCGGACAGGTCCTGTATGCACCGGGAAACCTGAGTGACCGCGTCGAGGCTCGGGCCATTGGCGAGCGAATCGCCCAGGCCTGGGGCACATTGGATACTCTGATTCTGAATGCCGGGACGTGTGAATATGTCGATGCCGGCGCGTTGGATGACAAGGTGTTCGAGCGCGTCATCGCAACCAATCTGTTGGCCAGTCAACACTGCTTCGAATCGGCGTTGCCTCTGCTTCGCCAAGGGCACGAACCGCATGTGGTGGCCATTGCCAGCTCGATTACCTGGCTACCGCTGCCCGGTAGCAAAGACGGTGTGCCGCCTACCGGCCTGAACATTTTGCTCAAGAGGATGAAACGCGAGCTGGCCCGGGACGAAATCGATATGACAGTGGTCTGCCCTGTCCCCGATGGCTCGCTCTCTTGCGCCAAGGGCAAGGTCGCGACACCGTTGTTATGGCCCGCTGAAAAAGCTGCGATTTACTTGAACGACCGCCTGCAATCGCGGCCCAGGGAAATCGTTTTCCCCGCCCTGCTCCTTGCCAACCTCTGGCCGTTGCCGCACAAGGTGCAGCACTGACACCCCACCGCCAGACTGCGTAAAGTGCTCACCCTTACAGCGGCATACGGTAATGCACGGCGTAGCTTTCGATACCGTCGTTGGGTTTCTGCAATCCGCCATTTGAATAGTGGATGGCGCGAATGCCGACTTCCTGCCCTCCGGCAAATCGCAGGCCCAAACCAATACGGTCTTCGAACTGGAAGGATGACCCTAGTTCATTGCTTTCTACTTCAGTACTGGAGAAAGCCGCCACACCGACACCAATCTCGATATAAGGCTTGATCGACTCGCCAGCGAACTCATAAACGAAGACCGGAGCGAATGAAAGACTATGGTTGCTGCTGGTCTCGTCACCGTCCCAATAGGTGTAGGCACCATCCCAATAACCGGTAATGCGCCCGACACTGGTTTGCCACCAACTGGCATCCCAATTCGACTGCAGGCCCAGGCGATAGGTCATGGTGGACTCAGCGGTCTGACCTACGGAAAAGGAAACATCCGCTGCCTGCACTGTGAGCGATTGCCCCAGACTGATGACTGCAAGCGCAGCCAGACCAAGTAGTTTATTCATGAGCAACATCCTGCTTTCCAATACAGCTGTTGGACTTTTTTGTCGCCGCACTCGGCAACTTATAGAAATCGGTGGTTGCGTGTTAGTTCACCCGAATCGAATGCTTTGCGCACTTTCTCACAGGTCGAATTTATGCACGTCGCCACTCTTAATCCAGAGCATAGGTAGGATCTTGCTAAAATGCTCGGTATCGGCACTCGTCCAGAACTGCGCAGGCAACGACGGCCCTGTTGCCAACAACGCCCTTTCACCGAGCAGTCGTTTGAGTTGCCTGGCTACCGCCGCGCCGGTATCGATGATTGCCACCGATTCAGGCACCATTTCGTGCAGCAGAGGCTTGAGGAAGGGGTAGTGAGTGCAGCCGAGAATCAGCGTGTCGCAGCCACCGGCCAGCAAAGGCTCGACATAACCGGCCAGCAGTTCACGCAGGGCCGGGCTTTGCAGCTCACCCTGCTCGATGAGTTCCACCAGGCCTGGGCAAGGTCGGGTGATCACCCGTACATCGTTGGCGAAGCGGTCGAGCAAGGCCGCGAACTTTGCACTCTGCAAGGTCCCGGTGGTGGCCAGAACGCCGACCACCCCCGTGCGGGTGGCGGCCGCTGCCGGCTTCACCGCAGGCTCCATGCCGATGATGGGCCAGTGTGGGTACTGTTCGCGCAAATCGGCAACCGCCGCCACGGTAGCGGTATTGCAGGCCAGCACGAATGCCTTGGCACCCCGGGCATGAAAAAACTCGGCTACCTTGCGGCAGCGCTGGCGAATGAACTCGGGGGATTTCTCGCCATAAGGAATGTGCCCGCAATCTGCAACATACAGCAGCGACTCATCAGGCAACAGATGACGGATCTCACCCAACACCGACAAGCCGCCGACCCCGGAATCGAACACGCCGATCGGCGCCTGGTTCGCGTCAGGCATGGGCATCTGCACAGACACGACAGGCCGGGTCGCGCTTGACTCGCAACTCTCGGAACCGGCTACCCAAGGCATCGATCAACAACAATCGACCGACCAGAGGCTCACCGAAACCGGCCAGCAGCTTCAGCGCTTCGAGCGCCTGCAGACTACCGACCAGCCCCACCAGCGGGCCGACCACGCCGGCTTCACTGCAGGTCAGTTCAGCTTCGCTGCCATGCCCGTACAGGCAGTGGTAGCAAGGGCTGTCACCGCGCCTGGGATCGAACACCGAAAGCTGGCCTTCCAGGCGGATCGCCGCCCCGCTGACCAGCGGTTTGCCCGCCGCCACGCAGGCCGCATTGACGGCCTCGCGGGTCGAAAAATTGTCCGAACAATCGAGCACCAGATCCACCGCCGCCACGGCCGCAGCCAGTGAGTCCTCGTCCAGCGCCGCACGGTGGGCGACCAGGGCAACCTCAGGGTTGATCGCACCCAGGCGAGCAATGGCCGAGTCGACCTTGCTCATGCCTACCGTCTGGCTATCGTGCAAGACCTGGCGCTGCAGGTTGGTCACATCGACAGTGTCGAAGTCTGCCAGATGCAATTCGCCGACCCCGGCCGCCGCCAGGTACAACGCCACGGGCGAGCCGAGCCCGCCCAGCCCGACGATCAATGCACGGCTTGCCTTGAGTCGCAATTGGCCGTCGATATCGATCTGCTGCAGCAGAATCTGGCGGCTGTAACGCAGCAATTCCTGGTCGGTCAGCACGATAGACGCCCCAGGCTGATGCGCTCGTGACCGGAAAGGTCAAGGCGGCTTTCGATCTGCTCGAAATCATGTCTGGCCAGCAACTCGCGCACGACAGCGGCCTGATCGTACCCATGCTCGAGCAACAGCCAGCCGCCGGTCTCGAGGTGTCCCGGCGCCTGGGCAATGATTGTCCGCAAATCATCGAGCCCGTCATCGCCTGCCACCAGCGCGCTGGCAGGTTCAAAGCGCACATCACCCGCCACCAGATGCGGGTCGGTGGCGGCAATGTACGGTGGGTTACTGATGATCAAGTCGAAGCGTTTGCCCTCAAGCGCACTGAACCAGTGACTGCTGAGCACCGTTACGTTCTCGAGTTGCAAGCGCTGGCGATTGCGCTCGGCCAGGGCCGCGGCCTCAAGTACCCGGTCGACCGCCGTCACCTGCCAGGCCGGACGCTCGCAGGCCACGGCCAGGGCAATCGCACCGGTACCCGTGCCCAGGTCCAGAACCCGGGCCATGGTCGCCGGCAACAGATTGAGTGCCGCTTCCACCAGCAATTCGGTTTCCGGACGCGGGATCAGCGTATGTGGCGCGACTTCCAGGTCCAGCTTCCAGAAACCTTGCTGGCCAAGGATATAGGCCACAGGCTCGCCGGCGCGGCGTCGCTGCAGGTAAGAGGAGAAAGTGTCCGCCGCCTCGCTGCTGACAATCCGCTCGGGCCAGGTGTGCAGGTAGCTGCGGCTCTTGCCCAAGGCAGCGGCGAGCAACAGCTCGATATCCAGACGTGCCGTCGGTGAGTCGGGAAGCTCTGCGCCTCGGAGCAGGCTGGCAATAATCGTCATTTACTCACCCAGTGCTGCAAGTTGATCGGCCTGGTACTCGGCCAGCAGCGGTTCGATTACCGCGTCGACGCCACCTGCCAGGACCTCATCGAGGGAATACAAGGTCAGATTGATGCGGTGATCCGTCACGCGGCCTTGTGGATAGTTGTAGGTGCGAATGCGCTCGGATCGGTCGCCCGAGCCCACCAGCAACTTGCGTTCGCTGGCAATCGCATTCTGCGCGGCGCTGGTCTGCATGTCGTTCAATTTGGCCGAAAGCCACGACATGGCCCGCGCGCGGTTCTTGTGCTGGGAGCGTTCTTCCTGGCACTCGACCACGATACCGGTCGGCAAGTGGGTGATGCGGATTGCCGAATCGGTCTTGTTGACGTGCTGGCCACCGGCCCCCGAAGAGCGGTAGGTATCGACGCGCAGATCGGCCGGGTTGATCTCGATCGCCACCTGTTCGTCGGGTTCGGGCAACACCGCCACGGTGCAGGCGGACGTATGCACACGGCCCTGGGACTCGGTCTCCGGCACGCGCTGGACGCGGTGAGCGCCGGATTCGAATTTCAGCTTGCCGTAGACGTGCTCGCCTTCGACCCGGGCAATGACCTCTTTGTAGCCGCCGTGCTCGCCTTCGTTCTCGGAGAGGATCTCGAGCCGCCAGCCGCGCCGTTCGGCATAGCGTGAATACATGCGGAACAGGTCGCCGGAGAAAATCGCCGCCTCATCGCCACCGGTGCCGGCACGAATTTCCAGGAACACGTTGCGACCGTCGTTGGGATCCTTGGGCAGCAGCATGCGTTGCAACTGGCCTTCGAGCTCGACGAGTTGCTCCTTGGCTTCGCGGACTTCTTCCACGGCCATTTCACGCATGTCCGGGTCGCTGTCCTTGAGCAATGCCTGCGCCCCTTCCAGATCATCCTGGACCTTGCACCAGCGCTGCCAGGCTGCCGCGATAGGCTCGAGTTCGGCGTACTCCTTGGAATAGGCACGAAATCGGGTTTGCTCGGAAATGACTTCGGCATCGCCCAACAGGGCAGTCAATTCCTCGAAACGGTCCTGGATGGTCTCCAGTTTATTGCGCAGTGACGCTTTCATTGCGGGGTTTTATCCGTCGGGCCCTCACCGAGGGCAAAGAGTTCTTGGGCCATGGCCAGCGCATCGAGGCGGCCTTCGGCAGACAGCTTTTTCAGTTGCACGCTCGGTGCATGCAACAATTTGTTGGTCAGACCACGGGCCAGTTGCACCAGCACGTCTTCGGCGCTGGTGCCATTGGCCAGCAACCGCTGGGCCTTTTGCAGCTCCTCGTCGCGCATGCGCTCGCTCTGCTGGCGGTAGGCCTTGAGCACATCGACTGCCGCCAACTCACGCAAGCGCAGCATGAAGTCTTCGGCGCCCACGGCAACCAGCTCTTCAGCCGCCTGAGCTGCACCTTGTCGGCTCTTGAGATTCTCTGCAACGACTTCGTGCAGGTCATCGACCGAATAGAGGTAAACGTCGTCCATCTCGCCGACTTCCGGTTCGATATCGCGCGGTACGGCGATATCGACCATGAAAATCGGCTTGTGTTTGCGCAGCTTCAGCGCGCTTTCCACCGCGCCCTTGCCCAAAATCGGCAACTGGCTTGCAGTAGAACTGATCACGATGTCGCTGTTGACCAGCTCATGCGGGATATCGGAAAGCAGCACGGCATGCGCACCGAACTGTTCGGCCAGAGTACTCGCGCGCTCCAGCGTCCGGTTAGCCACCACGATACGCTTGACGCCCTGCTCGTGCAGATGGCGGGCAACCAGGGTGATAGTCTCGCCAGCACCGATCAGCAAGGCCTGGCTACGGGCCAGATCGCTGAAAATCTGCTTGGCCAGGCTCACCGCGGCAAAGGCCACCGAAACCGGGTTCTCGCCGATGGCGGTGTCGGTACGCACCTGCTTGGCCGCGCTGAAGGTGGCCTGGAACAAACGCCCCAGCAGCGGACCAATGGTGCCCGCCTCGCGGGCCACGGCATAGGCCGATTTCATCTGGCCGAGGATCTGCGGCTCGCCCAGCACCAGCGAATCGAGCCCGGAGGCGACCCGCATCATGTGCCTTACCGCCGCGTCATCTTCATGGATGTACGCACTGGCACGCAGCTCGTCCAGGCTCAACTGGTGGTATTCGGCCAGCCAGCGCAGAACGCTGTCGGCCCCCAGGTGATCCTGTTCTATATACAGCTCGCTGCGATTACAGGTCGAGAGGATCGCAGCTTCGCGGCTGTGGGTCAGGCGGCAGAGCTGCTGCAAGGCCTCGACCAGCTGCTCAGGGGTAAACGCCACGCGCTCGCGCACGTCTACTGAGGCAGTCTTATGGTTGATACCGAGGGCAAGAAAGGCCATTCAAGGTCGCTGATGATGTCGAGAAGCCGACAATTGTCCTACTTCGCTAGATTGAGAACAACCTCCGCTCTCTATTGTCTCAATAGTCCGTGTCTGGATGTGCCATCAATTATGGGTTTGCCCTAGCGCTTGTGTCATGATGATCCGACCGCAGGTTAGTCGCCAATTCCCCAATATGAATAGATCTTCCGCATTGTTCCTTGCCTTTGTCATGCTCCAGGGTTGCCAGGCCTGGTTGCCCGTTTCACAAGACGGCTCACCGCCCGTCGAAGAAACCGCCAAGGCGCCTGAAGCCAAGCCCCAGGTGTATGGATCATTCAGCCAGGACACGATCTACAGCCTCCTGGCTGCGGAATTGGCCGGCCAGCGCAATCGCTTCGATATCGCCCTGGACAACTATGTAACCCAGGCGATCAACACGCAGGATCCGGGTATTTCCGAGCGCGCCTTTCGAATCGCCGAGTACCTGGGCGCCGATCCGGCGGCCCTCGACACGGCATTGATCTGGGCACGAAACGACACTGGCAACCTCGATGCCCAGCGCGCAGCGGCCGTTCAGCTGGCGCGCGCAGGTCGCTACGACGACTCGATGGCCTATATGGAAAAGGTCCTGCAAGGTCAGGGCGATACCCATTTCGATTTCCTCGCCCTGTCGGCTGCCGAAACCGATCAGGACACCCGCGACGGCTTGCTGCAAAGTTTCGACCGCCTGCTGGCCAAATACCCGAACAACAGTCAATTGCTGTTCGGCAAGGCCCTGTTGTTGCAGCAGAACGGTGATTCCCAAGGGGCGCTGAGGCTGCTCGAAGACAACCCGCCGGAAGAAGGCGAAATTGCCCCGATGCTTTTGCGTGCCCGCCTGTTGCAAAGCCTCAATCGGGGCAAGGAAGCCATACCGCTGCTGGAAAAGAGCATTCGCCAATACCCCGATGACAAGCGCCTGCGCCTGACCTACGCGCGCACACTGGTCGAACAGGACCGGCTCGACGACGCCAAGGTCGAATTCTCGAGCCTGGTTCAGCAATATCCCGATGACGATGAACTGCGCTATTCACTGGCACTGGTGTGCATGGAGGCCAAGGCCTGGGATGAGGCTGCCGGTTACCTGGAAGACCTTATCGCCCGTGGCAGCCATGTCGACTCGGCGCATTTGAACCTGGGCCGCGTCCATGAAGAACGCAAGGATCCGCAAGGCGCCTTGATCGAGTATGCGCAAGTCGGCCCCGGCAACGACTATCTACCGGCACAGTTGCGCCAGGCCGACATCCTGGTGGCCAACGGGCGTTCGGCCGAGGCCTCCCAGCGCCTGTCAGCGGCCCGTGAAATCCAGCCCGATTACGCTATCCAGTTGTACTTGATCGAATCCGAGACCCTGGTCAACAACAACAAGCAACAGCAAGCCTGGCAAGTGCTCGAACAAGCCCTCAAGCAGTATCCCGAGGACCTGAACCTGCTCTACACCCGAGCCATGCTGGCTGAAAAGCGCAACGACCTGGCGCAGATGGAAAAAGACCTGCGCACCATCATCAAGCGCGAGCCGGACAACGCCATGGCCCTCAATGCCCTGGGTTACACCCTGTCCGATCGCACTACCCGCTATGCCGAAGCCAAAACGCTGATCGAACAGGCGCACAAGCTCAATCCGGAAGACCCGGCGGTTCTCGACAGCCTCGGCTGGGTGAACTATCGCCTGGGTAACCTCGATGAGGCCGAACGCCTGTTGCGCCAGGCCCTGGAACGCTTCCCCGATCACGAAGTCGCCGCTCACCTGGGCGAAGTGCTCTGGGCCAACGGCAAGCAACGCGAAGCCCGAAAAGTCTGGAGCAAAGCGCTCAAGGACCAACCCGACAGCCCTATCCTGCGCAGCACCGTGCTGCGCCTGACCGGATCCGAGACCCTCTAAAGCCATGTTTTTGCGCCACTTCATTACGTTCAGCTTCATCGCCCTGCTCGCCGGCTGTGCCGCCCTGGGCCCCAGGGAAGCCCTCGAAGGTCAGGGCAATCGCCAACAATGGCGCGAGCACAAAGAGCAGCTGAGTCAACTCGACGGCTGGCAAATCAACGGCAAGGTCGGCATCCGTGCGCCAAAGGATTCGGGCAGTGGCACATTGTTCTGGCTGCAGCGCCAGGAGTACTACGACATCCGCCTGTCCGGCCCGCTCGGGCGCGGCGCCGCCCGCCTCACCGGCCGCCCCGGCCAGGTCGTGCTGGAAGTTGCCAACCAGGGCCGCTATGAAGCCCATAGCCCCGAAAACCTGCTTGAAGAGCAAATGGGCTGGAAACTGCCGGTCTCGCATCTGGTCTGGTGGGTACGTGGCTTGCCCGCCCCCGACAGCAAGAGTCGTCTGACCCTGGACAGCGACAGCCGCCTGGCCAACCTCGAGCAGGATGGCTGGAGCGTCGAATATTTGAGCTACACCCAGCACAAGGGCTACTGGCTGCCTGAACGCCTCAAGCTGCATGGCCGCGACCTCGACGTGACACTCGTCGTCAAGGATTGGCAACCACGCCAACTGGGGCACTGACATGTCCCAGCCTACCCTGACCCTGCCCGCCCCGGCCAAGCTCAACCTGATGCTGCACATTCTCGGGCGCCGTCCTGACGGCTATCACGAGTTGCAGACCCTCTTTCAGTTTCTCGATTACGGCGACGAGCTGTCTTTCGCCTTGCGCGACGATGGCGAAATACATCTGCGCACGGAAATCGACAACGTTCCCCATGAGAGCAACCTGATCGTCAAGGCCGCTCGACAACTGCAAAATCTGTCCGGCGGCAAACTCGGGGCGGATATCTGGCTGAAAAAAATCCTGCCCATGGGCGGCGGGATCGGCGGCGGCAGTTCCGATGCAGCCACCACGCTGCTGGGGCTCAATTACCTCTGGAAGCTGGACGTGAGTGAAGATCGCCTGGCCGCACTGGGCCTGAAACTGGGGGCCGACGTGCCGGTTTTCGTGCGTGGGCACGCGGCGTTCGCCGAGGGCGTGGGCGAGATCCTCACCCCGGTAGATCCCGAAGAACCCTGGTATGTCGTGCTTGTCCCGCAAGTATCTGTAAGTACAGCAGAAATTTTTTCACATCCATTGTTGACACGTGATTCAACGCCCATTAATATGCGCCCCGTTCCCAAGGGAAACAGTCGAAATGACTGCCAACCGGTGGTAGAGCAGAGTTACCCAGAAATACGTAACTCACTGAATTTGCTAAACAAATTCACTGATGCTAGACTCACCGGAACTGGAAGTTGTGTGTTTGGGGCCTTCCCAAGCAAAGCTGAAGCTGATAAAGTTTTGGCCCTTCTTGCAGGGACCCAAACAGGGTTTGTAGCAAAAGGAAGCAACATTTCGATGTTGCATCGCAAGCTGCAAAGTCTGCTCTAGGAATCGAGTATCAGGTACTCGCAGCAACAGATACAGGGGCGTCGCCAAGCGGTAAGGCAGCAGGTTTTGATCCTGCCATGCGTTGGTTCGAATCCAGCCGCCCCTGCCATTTTCCTTATACTCATCCAGGTATACCCTCAGCCTTCAGGTACTGCGCGTGTCCAAGATGATGGTCTTTACGGGGAACGCCAACCCCGATCTGGCTCGGCGTGTCGTACGTCAGCTGCATATCCCACTGGGTGACGTCTCTGTCGGTAAATTTTCCGACGGCGAAATCAGCACTGAGATTAATGAAAACGTCCGCGGTAAAGACGTCTTTATCATTCAGCCGACCTGCGCTCCGACCAACGACAATCTGATGGAACTGGTTGTGATGGCCGATGCCTTCCGCCGTTCCTCAGCGTCCCGAATCACTGCGGTGATTCCTTACTTTGGTTATGCCCGCCAGGATCGCCGTCCGCGTTCCGCACGCGTCGCTATCAGCGCGAAAGTCGTTGCTGACATGCTGACCGTAGTCGGGATCGACCGTGTTCTCACGGTTGATCTGCATGCTGACCAAATCCAGGGTTTCTTCGATATTCCGGTAGATAACATCTACGGCTCCCCCGTTCTGGTGGATGACATCGAAGATCAACGCTTCGAAAACCTGATGATCGTATCCCCGGATATCGGTGGCGTCGTGCGTGCACGTGCCGTTGCCAAGTCCCTAGGCGTGGATCTCGGGATCATCGACAAGCGCCGTGAGAAAGCCAATCAGTCCGAAGTGATGCATATCATCGGTGATGTCGAAGGGCGTACCTGTATTCTGGTCGATGACATGGTCGATACCGCCGGCACCCTGTGCCATGCGGCCAAGGCGTTGAAAGAGCATGGCGCTGCCAAGGTCTTTGCCTACTGCACACACCCTGTGCTGTCGGGTCGGGCGATCGAAAACATTGAAAATTCCGTGCTGGACGAGCTGGTGGTGACCAACACCATCCCGCTGTCCGCTGCAGCACAAGCCTGTGCGCGTATCCGTCAACTGGATATCGCACCGGTAGTCGCCGAAGCGGTTCGCCGCATCAGCAACGAAGAATCGATCAGCGCGATGTTCCGCTAAGGGCTCAGCCCTTCGCACGCATCTCGTTGACGAAAAGCGCCCCGCCCCGGCACATCTGTCGGGGCGGGGCTTTTTTGCCCATATCGCCTTTAGCGCTGGTCGCAAACGCTGGGGCGAGTGTGGTTATTTTGGAGATACAAAATGAACGATTTTACTCTGAATGCTGAAGTGCGTTCCGACCTGGGGAAAGGTGCGAGCCGCCGCCTGCGTCGTCTCGCAAGCCTGGTTCCAGCAGTCGTATACGGCGGCGACAAAGCCCCTGAATCCATCAGCATGCTGGCTAAAGAAGTTGCCAAGCTGCTGGAAAACGAAGCTGCTTTCAGCCACGTTATCGAACTGAACGTTGGCGGCACCAAGCAGAACGTCGTGATCAAGGCGCTGCAACGTCACCCAGCCAAAGGCCACGTAATGCACGCTGACTTCGTTCGCGTCGTTGCTGGTCAGAAGCTGACCGCTGTTGTTCCAGTGCACTTCATCAACGAAGAAGCACCGGTCAAGAAAGGTGGCGAGATCTCCCACATTGTTGGCGAAATCGAAGTCAGCTGCCTGCCGAAAGATCTGCCTGAGTTCATCGAAGTCGACCTGGCTAACGCTGAAATCGGCGCGATCATCCACCTGTCCGACCTCAAGGCGCCAAACGGCGTTGAGTTCGTGGCACTGGCTCACGGCAACGACCTGGCAGTAGCCAACGTTCACGCTCCACGTGTACCAGTAGAACCTGCTGCAGAGTAATTCGTTACTCGGTTAGCCGGAGTTGCTTAGGTAACATCGCGAGCGAGAGCCCTGCGAGAAAGCGGACGAGATCGCGGAGTTTACAATGGTAAATGAGCAATTCTCGTTCGCTCCCGCCGCCAGCCCAACTGGTGGCGATGTTATCCACAATTCCTGGGAAGAGCCCCTGTCGTGACCGCCATTCAACTGATCGTTGGCCTGGGAAACCCTGGCCCCGAATACGAACAGACCCGGCATAACGCAGGGGCTCTTTTCGTTGAGCGCATCGCGTCGGCCCAAGGTGTCAATCTGGTTGCCGATCGCAAGTATTTCGGCCTGACGGCTCGTTTCAGCCATCAAGGCCAGGATGTTCGCCTGCTGATCCCCACCACCTACATGAACCGCAGCGGCCAGGCCGTAGCGGCATTGGCGAATTTCTTCCGGATACCTCCGGAGGCGATTCTGGTGGCGCACGACGAACTCGACCTGCCCCCGGGGGTTGCCAAGCTCAAGCAGGGCGGCGGCCATGGCGGGCACAACGGTCTGCGCGACATCATCGCGCAGCTCGGCAACAACAACAGCTTTCACCGTCTGCGGCTTGGCATCGGCCACCCGGGTGTCAGTAGCCAGGTGTCCAATTTCGTCCTGAGTCGCGCGCCGCGTGCCGAACAGGAAAAGCTGGATGCCAGTATCGATTTTGCCCTCGGCGTGCTGCCGGATATCTTCGCTGGCGAGTGGAATCGCGCGATGAAAAACCTGCACAGCCAGAAGGCCTGACTTCACGAAGAGGGGATACACCATGGGTTTCAACTGCGGTATCGTCGGCCTGCCCAATGTCGGCAAGTCCACCTTGTTCAACGCCTTGACCAAATCCGGTATCGCGGCGGAAAACTTCCCCTTCTGCACCATTGAGCCGAACAGCGGTATCGTGCCGATGCCCGATTCGCGCCTGGAAGCCCTGGCCGCAATCGTCAAACCCAAGCGCATCCTGCCGACCACCATGGAATTCGTCGACATCGCAGGCCTGGTCGCCGGCGCGTCGAAAGGTGAAGGCCTGGGCAACAAGTTCCTCGCCAACATCCGCGAGACCGATGCCATCGCCCACGTGGTCCGCTGCTTCGAAGACGATAACGTGATCCACGTTTCCAACAGTGTCGACCCCAAGCGCGACATCGAGATCATCGAACTCGAACTGATCTTCGCCGACCTCGACAGCTGCGAGAAGCAACTGCAGAAAGTCACGCGCAACGCCAAGGGTGGTGACAAGGACGCAGTGATCCAGAAGGGTTTGCTGGAGCAACTCATCGCCCATTTCACCGAAGGCAAGCCTGCGCGCAGCCTGATGAAGAACATGGGTGCCGACGAGAAAGCCGTGATCCGTGGTTTCCACTTGCTGACCACCAAGCCGGTCATGTACATCGCCAACGTCGCAGAAGACGGCTTCGAGAACAACCCGTACCTGGACGTGGTCAGGGCCATTGCCGAGGAAGAAGGCGCGGTCGTGGTGCCGGTGTGCAACAAGATCGAAGCGGAAATCGCCGAGCTTGATGACGGCGAAGAAAAGGACATGTTCCTCGAGGCCCTGGGCCTTGAAGAGCCTGGCCTGAACCGCGTGATCCGCGCCGGTTACGAACTGCTTCACCTGCAGACCTACTTCACCGCCGGTGTCGAAGAAGTCCGCGCCTGGACCGTCCGCGTTGGCGCCACCGCGCCACAAGCCGCCGGCGTGATCCATACCGACTTCGAAAAAGGCTTCATCCGCGCCGAAGTGATCGCCTATAACGACTTCATCCAGTACAAGGGCGAAGCCGGGACCAAGGAAGCCGGCAAATGGCGCCTGGAAGGCAAGGACTACATCGTCAAGGACGGTGACGTGATGCACTTCCGCTTTAACGTCTGACACCTGCCGCCCCAAGAAAAAGCCGCGCAATTGCGCGGCTTTTTTGCATCCGGCGCCTACGCCGGCATCAGACCTTTTTCCTGCGCGGCAACAAAATCGCCAGTACGCCGAGCAACGGCAGGTACGAGCACAGGCTGTAGACGTATTCGATGCCGCGGACATCCGCCAGATACCCGAGCAAGGCCGCGCCGATCCCGCCGAAACCGAACATCAGACCGAAGAACACCCCGGCAATCATGCCGACATTGCCGGGCACCAGTTCCTGGGCGTAGACCACGATGGCGGAGAATGCCGAGGCCAGGATAAAGCCGATAATTACGCTCAGGACGCTGGTCCAGAACAGGTCTACATAAGGCAGCAGCAAGGTGAAGGGGGCAACCCCGAGGATGGAGAACCAGATCACGGCCTTACGCCCGATGCGGTCGCCGATCGGTCCACCGAAAAAGGTCCCTGCCGCTACCGCACCGAGGAACAGGAACAGATGCAACTGCGAACTGGCCACCGACAGGTCGAATTTCTCGATCAGGTAAAAGGTGAAGTAGCTGGTGAAGCTGGCCATGTAGAAGTATTTGGAGAACACCAGCAGCCCGAGCACTACCAGCGCACCGATAACCCGCTGTCGCGACAGCCCGTGCGTGGCGCCCTGCCCTCGCCTGGCCTTGAACAGGTTCAAATGCTCGCGGTACCAGCGGCTCAGCGCATAGGTCACCACCACAGCGAATATCGCAAACAAGCCGAACCAGGCAACATTGCCTTGGCCGAACGGAATGACGATTGCCGCCGCCAACAGCGGCCCAAAGGCAGAGCCTGCGTTCCCCCCCACCTGAAAGGTCGATTGTGCCAGCCCGTAACGCCCCCCGGAAGCCAGCCGGGCGATGCGCGAGGTTTCCGGATGGAAGGTCGAGGAACCGATCCCCACCAGCGCCGACGCCAGGAGAATCATCGCAAAGCTGCCGACGAATGCCAGCATCAAGATTCCCACCAGGGTACAGAGCGTGCCCAGCGGCAGAAGATTCGGCATGGGCCTGCGATCGGTATAAAACCCTACCCACGGCTGCAGCAGGGAGGCGGTGGCCTGGAAGGTCAGGGTAATCAGCCCGATCTGGGTGAAGCTCAAGCCGTAGTTCGCCTTGAGCATCGGGTAGATCGCGGGCAGTACCGCCTGGATCAGGTCATTGATCAGATGCGCCAGCGCACAGGCTGCAATGATGCGCATCACAAAAGGACTGCTCTGGCCGATGGCCGCAGAAGAGGTCGTACTGGACTGGGTATTGCTCACGGCCACGGGAAAACATTCCAATCAGCGATTTGGATCCAATTATCCAGAATCCGCCGAGCCCCGCGCCAGCGTTTTTTACCGGGCACCAAGCCCATTGAATCGCTAACCTTTTGATAGCGTGTAGAAAAATTTTAAAAAAAGGCTTGACGCATATCCCTTCTCAGCGAATAATGCGCGCCACTTGGCTACATAGCTCAGTTGGTTAGAGCATAGCATTCATAATGCTGGGGTCCGGGGTTCAAGTCCCTGTGTAGCCACCAAGTACTAAAAAGGGCTTACCGAAAGGTAGGCCCTTTTTTTATGCCTGCAGAAAAGTAAGCCTTCCATTGCGCCTTAGGAAAAGGCCTACTAATTCTTGAGACCGATCGAGCTTGCTGTGTCAGAGCCTCGCCTCTAACCTTTTCCCGTCGCTGCAAACCCAGCGACCGGATTTAGCAGTCCGCATCTATCGGCGCTCAAGCGCCACCCTCAAGTCAGGCGCTTTTTTATCGCCTGCACTTTATGGTGGCTGTGCGTGGGGCATCTTCGGATGCGCCGGGTTCCGATAGACCGGTCTGCTAACCCGCGCACAGCTGCCACCCTATCGTTTAGCAGCGTTCGATGGCAGCTCCACTCTATCGGAGCTTCACCATGAAAAAGATCACCCCGGACCCACCTCACGAAACGAATGAGCAACTGGCTCATTTTTTCACTTCCGAAACCACCTTTGGCGCTAGCTACGGTGACAAGAAACTGTTCGCCGTTTGCAAGGACATCAATGTCGAAGATGCCCTGATACACGCAACGGAATTGCTTGGCTGTGCTTCGGCCACCTCCCTTGAAATCGCCAACACCCTGCAAGACAGCAATCGCAGCCAGGCGATTGCAATTTTCCATTTGCTAGAAATGGCGAAGGCGTTGGTCAACGCGTCACTGGAGGGAACCAACACGTCGGGAATCCCGCTTTGCCGAAGCTGACACAGCACTAAGGCAAGGTACGACGCGGTCGCTGTAGCCGCTGCCAGAGGCTGCGCTCGCCTGCGCAGCAGGCGCTAGATCCTGAGATCGCTGGAGGATCCCCTGCGGGACTCCAGCGCAGCCTGGCGGCAGCGGCTACGCCGACCGAGGTGCACCAGACTACGTGACTACCGGCAGAATGAACTCTTGTAGGTAAAGTCATCCCCCCACGTCCGATAACCCGCCGTATCGATATGAATGCGCCCAGAGGCATATTGGCTCAGCCCCATGTTCCAGCGTGCCCCTTCAAGCCTCCAGAACGCGCATAGGCGCGCTGCAGCGTCATTGGGGGTAGCGATGATCAGGTCGACTGCGAAAGCGCGCGTGTGGGCACTCTGGGGGGCGCCGCCGGCGCAGGCATTGAGCTGGGGGTCGCGGTAGCCCGAGACCATTTCGAACTCGCCCAGCACCTGCATATCGCTCAGAGCCTTGAGAAGCTGCAGCGTTGACTTGACTGACGGCCACAGACTTTGCGGCGGAGCTGAAAACGGCTCGGCCGAACACTTTTCCCAGTCGCTGGCCGTTCGCAGCAACTGATACAGCGGGACGATCGCGTCGATTCGATTGCCTGCCAACATGCGCTTGAACCCGCTGAGGTCATGCATGGCAGCCCATTGGGCGAACACTGCCTCATCACGCTCATCCGCCTGAACCACCAGGGCACTCAGAAGCAGCAGCGCCAGCATCCCTTTGAGCAATGAGTGGCCCCCTGCGAGCGTCAGACATTGATACGAAACCCTGCTAGGCAGATCGCCAGCCGTGTTTCAGTATGGCAAGCCTTCCCAATCAAGGGAGCATTTTGAGAAGGAGTCTCGCATGCCCATAACCGCCCCCCTGCCCCTCCTTGCCGCAGGTCTGCTGGCATTTTCGTTCGTCACCCCTGCAATCGCTGACACCCGGATTGCCCTGGGCAGCCAGGAGCGCGTCGCCCGGCTCTTCGCCTACCCCAACAATTGCAATGTGATCTGTTTTCGCAACTGGACGCTGGAACAGACGGTCGAGCACTACCTGGGCCAGAGCCTGCGGCGCGACGGCTACACGAGCGCCACGGTCAGGGTCAGCCGTGACGATGATCGGCTCTACGCCCGGATAACCGAGGTGCCACAGGATTACGAAAAGCCCCTCAAGGCGCTTCTCGATGCCGGCGACCTGGCGTTCCAGAGTGCCAACCGGCTAAACCGCGACGGCAAATGGGCCTACAACTGGAACCTGTTCCTGCCGCTGGGCATGGCGCTGGAGCAGCGCCGCAGCATTGAGCTGCTGCACTTCCCGCCCGACTACTCGCTGACTCAGGCCCAGGACTACCTGCGTTCGGCCACCAGCGATCGCTGGGCCTCGCTACTGACCCGCAACGGTATCCGCCTACCAGACAATCATCGACATTGCCCCGATCGCGGCCCCCGCCAGCGCCGGCAAGGATCTGGAAGGCGTCTATGGCTACTTTCAGGACTACCAGACCCGAATGGTCCAGCAACTCAGCCAGGCTACCGCCGGCGACTCGCTGCCGATGGTCGCATTCGGCGCGCCCGTGCGTAACTGGGTCAAGCAGCAGTATGGACCAACGCTCAAAGTCCTTGGCCTTGCCAGCATCAACCCGACACCGGGCCAGAGCGTCGCCGTGCTTGGCGCCAATCACCCCAGCTACATCTGGTATGCGGCAGACAGGAACAACTACAGCGGCGATCAGGACAAGGCCGATCAGGCCGGGTTGAGAATCATGGGGCAAGACCTGAGCGCGGCGTGCTGGCAGGCTGGAATGGGGCGTAATCACAAGGCCGATGCAAAGGCGACGCTCGACGCTTGTACACGCAAATGGCAGGTCACCGCCAAAAAGCAGACCTGCGAACTGTTCTACAGCTCGGTGCGTAACATGACCGCAGCGCAGGCCAAGACCAAATGCGCGACAGGGCCCGTCAATCGGACCCTTCGCAGTCTGGATGAACCGACTTAGGCCGACTCAGTCGATCGGCCGCAGGCGATATTGCGGCGGCAGTTGCTCAAAGCCGCTGATGGTCGCGTTCAGGCTCTTCCAGCGACCATCCTTGATCCCATAGATGCAACCATGGATCGACAGGCTCTGGCCGCGGTGCCAGGCGTTCTGAATGATGCTGGTGTGGCCGACGTTGGCCACTTGCTGGATCACGTTCAACTCGCACAGCCGGTCGACACGTTCTTCTTCCGTCGCTAACTGGCCCAGTTCCACGCGTTTTTCGTAATACAGGTCGCGAATCGAACGCAGCCAGCCGTCGATCAGGCCCAGCTGGCGATCCTGCATCGCCGCGCGTACGCCGCCACAGCCATAGTGCCCGGTGACCAGGATGTGCTTGACCTTGAGTACGTCCACTGCGTACTGGATCACCGACAGGCAGTTCAGGTCGGTATGCAGCACCACGTTGGCCACGTTGCGGTGCACGAACAGATCGCCCGGGAGCATGCCGACGATTTCATTGGCCGGTACTCGCGCATCCGAACAACCGATCCAGAGGTATTCAGGGGTTTGCTGGCGCGCCAGCTTGGCGAAGAAATCAGGATCTTCCTGCTTGATTGCATCGGCCCAACGCGCGTTGTTATCGATCAGTTCTTGTAAGTCGTTCATGTTCAAGCCTCATAAATGATGCGCAGCTTTGACAGGCGGCGAACGCCCGAGGTCACGTCTCCCTGTCGCTGGTCGGGGCAAAACCTTTGAATTCTCACGTTGCGTACCGGGTCTATTCTTAAATAAGGCCCCAAGCATGAGTAGTAGCCATGACCCAGCCACTTCGCCCGTTGCACGCACCGGAACCGCCGCCCATCGATGATAACGAAGACCGCATGGGCTCGATCGAAGAACTCCAGTTCGATGTCGACGAACCCACCGGCAAGATCGGTGACCTGATTCCGGAAAAAGAACTTAACCAGCAGATTCCTCCACAGCGGGTTCGCGAAGCGGGCATGACCGGCGCTTCCACACCGGATCACGAGCTGACAGCTGACGACCTGGACCTGGAAACCATGATCGACGAAGACGGCGCGCGCTCAGCCCATGAGCTCGGTAACGGAAAGCCCGCCGATTGTGAGCTGACAGTCGTCAACGAAGACGACATCGGCGGCGGCAATGGGCTCGATGAAGCGGAGCTGGCTCGTCGCGACCCGCTGGACGGCAAGCCCGAAGGCTAGCCAGCAAAGACTTATTCGAGCAAGGTGCAGGCCATCACCAGCGCGTCTTCGCGCCCGCCCACTGCTGGATAATAATCGCGTCGGCGGCCGATCTCATTGAAACCATAGCGCTCATACAAGCGGTAGGCCGGCTGATTGCTGGCCCGTACCTCCAGGAAGCACTCGCGCGCGTTCAACTGGTAGGCACGCGACATCAGCTGTTCCAGCAGGCGCAAGCCCAGGCCGCGGCCCTGGCTTTCCGGCTTCACCGTGATATTGAGCAAGTGTGCCTCGTCGATAATGACATTGATGACGCCGTGCCCGACTTGCTGATTGCCTTCGAACATTAACCAGATTTCGTAGGACTTGAGCCCGTCGAGGAAGATTCCACGGGTCCAGGGATGACTGAACGCGGCATATTCGACTTTCAATACAGCGTCCAGGTCCGCCTCGGTCATCGGGCGGAAGGTTACAGCGTCACTCATCGGTTTGTTTCCAGCGCGCCATCAGCCGACGCATGGCTTTCCAGACGTCCGCCTTGCGTTGCGGCTCGTCCATCAATAATTCCAGACCCGGCAGCGCCCAGGCAGCGCCCAGGCCCTCGACCGGCAATTCGAGGCAATAGGCCTGGGCATCGGCTTGCCCGGCAAAGCGGATGGCCGGCAGACCGATCAGCCAGAGACAGGTGCACGGCGCCTCTTCCAGGCGTGCCTGGACAAAACCCTGGACGAAATCCCGCGCAGCCTCGGGGCCCTGGTCGAGATTACCGCGCACCAGCAACGGCCAACGCACAGGCTCGCCAATGATTTGCGGGCTGTCCGGCAAGCCGGCGGCGCGCAGCATGTCCTTTAGCAACAGATAAGACGGATCCCGGCTCTGGAAGGGCTCACCGGTCGCCAGCTCGACCAGCAGCAGGCACGAGCCTGCCCGCAGCAGCTGCAGGGTAAAGCGTGGAGGCGGAACGGCCGCGACCTTGGGCACGACAGGCGCAGGTTCGATCTCGGCGGCCGGCTTGCTCGCCACCCGAGGACTCGCACTGGGGCGCGGCACTTCGATTTTCGGCCGCTCGGCCGGGCGGACCACCGCTGCAGCAACCGGCACAGCCTCTTCCTGTACCGACACCGGCTCAGGCAGCGGCTCCACGGGCAACAGCAGCTCCGGGCGCGACGGCGCGGCGAACGGCAGCTCGGTACGCGGCAGCCAGTGCACCACTTGCATGGCATTCAGGTAAGCGCGGCGGCGGGACTCGATTAACAAGGGTCGGCCATCTGTGGCTGGGTTAAGTCGTTAATTCTAACGCCCTTCGCCTTTCTTCGCCGCAGTAGATCAGCAGAAAAACAGCACGCCGGTGATCCGAGCGATCAGGGGGATGAATCGCCAGGCGAATGATGCAGTACAATCGCCGCTTTTATCTGGCAACGAGTCGACCATCCAATGATCGAACCCAAGCGCGTCCTGCGCGCCCTCGCCGAACACTGGGCCCTGCTCGAGCCGCTGTGCGAGCACTTCGACCAAGGCACCCTGAGCCTTGGCGAACTGCGCCAGCAACTGGCGGCCCAACAGTTGGACAGTACGCCACAAGACATTACCAGCCTGCTGGACGTATGGATCCGCCTGGATATTCTGGTGCCGGTGGCCAAAAGCCCGAACCGCTTTGAACTCAACGCCCAGATCCATGACTTCCTCGCCTACCTGCGTCGCGAGCACCGGCTGGGCCTGTGCCTGGAGATCGAAGCCTATCTGCGCCACCTCGAGCGCCTGGCCGGGCACATCCAGGATGCCTTCGACATCCGCGACGGCAATGACCTGGCCCGCCAATTGCGCCTGCTCGACATGCGGGTGCGCGATGTCCTGAAAAAGCTCGATAACGACGAACAGGCGCTGGTCGCCGTGGCCGAAAGAGCCAAGACCAGCGACCGACAGATCCCGCTGCGCCAGCGTTATGCCGAAGTACTGGCGACCTGGGACGAATACGTCGAGCCGATGATCCAGCTGGTCAATGCCGACGGCGCCTTTGAACAGGGCGTACGCAAGGTCGAGAACGTTCTGCTGCGTATGCTGAGTGAACAGCAGCGCCTGGGCCATCTGGTCGACGACGACATGTTGCTGCGCACCCATGCGCGAATCCTCGAGATGCAGACCAGCGCCCAGCTGACCCTGCGTCACGCCCGCGAGCTGTTGCTGCCGCTTCGCGAGGAAGCGCGCCGGCACAACGCCGTGACCCGTGGCGCGGCCCTCGCCCTCTCGGCCATCCGTCGCAAGGGGCTCGATGCCGTGCCGCAAGCGGCGATGCCAATGTTTACGCGCCCGCAAAGCACCTTCCTGGGCAGCGCCAGCCAGGTCGAGGCCTACGTCTATGCCCTGGCCCGCTTCGAGCCAAAGCCTGCGCAGTTTCCCAAGTCGCACAAGACGGACAAGGGCGAAACGCCCCGTGCGCCGCGCACCGTGCGCGAAATGCTCGACCGTTGCGAGAACGCGCTGCCAATGCCCGACCTCATGGCCTGGCTGCTCGAGCAGGAGCCGGACGGAGCGACCGACGAGCTGCTCTACTGGTTCTCGCGCCTGTCGCGCGAGAAGCGTTTCAGCCGCGAACGCCTGGAGCGCCGCGATTATCACACTCATGAGCATCAGGTCAGCCTGCGCTCTTTCGCCTTGATGTCTGGCCGAGACGAGCCGCTGGACCCTTCTGCGAGCACACCTCATGCATCTTGATCTTTCCGAACTGTCGCAACTGGCACCGATCTTCCGCGAGTTGTTCAAGGGTTTCCATATCAGCCGCCGCGACCCGGAACTGTACGCACAGCTGTCGAATTTCCAGGACCAGTACCGGGGCCTGTTCAAGGCGCTGGGTTTCGAGCTGGTCTGCGACACTCGCGGTTTCTACTACTTCGTCCCGGAACTGGCCGCCGCCCAGGTCAACAAGACCGCGCAGCGCCTGTCGTTGTTCACCTTCATCCTGGTCGAACACCTGGCAGATCAGGGCCGCGACCCGATGGCCGTGCTCGACGGCGGCAGCCTAGGTCGTGACGAACTGCCCTCGCTGCTGGAAAAGTACCGTGACCTGTTCATTCAGGCCGAGGTCCAGACCCAGGACGAGCTGGAAGAGAAAATCATGCGACGCATGACCCAATTGGGCTTCGCCAGCGAAGAAAACGGTATCTACCGCTTCCTGCCGCCCATGCACCGCTTCCTCGACGTCTGCCTCTCGGTCCAGCAGGACCGCGACCTGGCCGCCAGCCTGCACAGCAACCTGCCATTGCCGACGCCGGAACTGGTCGACGATGACAGCGATGAGAAGCTGTTGAAAACCGACGACCCGCTCGATCTGAGCCCATTCGAAGAAACCGAAGAGCAGGCATTGGCCCGCGCCATCGCCGAAGAACAACAGGAGATCGATGCATGAGCCAGGAACGCTACGGCATTCGCCGCTTTGCACTGCTCAATACCGCTGGCTACAGCCTCGGCCTGTTCCCGCTGGAGCATCCGCTGTCGGTCTACGGTGCCAACAACCTGGGCAAGAGTGCCTCGATCAACGCCCTGCAGTTCCCGATTCTGGCGCGCATGTCGGACATGAGCTTCGGCAAGTACAGCCTCGAGCAGTCACGTCGTTTCTATTTTGCCAGCGACACCAGTTACATCCTCTGCGAAGTCTCGCTGCCCCACGGTCCCCATGTGATCGGCGTGGTCGGCCGTGGCCCGGGGGGCGGTTTCGGTCACCAGTTCTTCGCCTATGCCGGCGAACTGGACCTGGCCCACTATCAGAAGAACGACACCTGCCTGCGTCAGAAAGAGTTGTTCAACAACCTTGAGCGTGAAGGCCTGAAGGCCTACGAGCTCAAGCCTGACGAGCTGCGTCGCCTGCTGGTCGGCGGCCATACCTCGATCCCGCTGGACCTGACCCTGATTCCACTGCGCTCGACCAGCGAGCAGAGCCTGAAAACCTTCCGCGCGCTGTTCATCAACCTGCTGCACATGCGTGAAATCACGGCAGCCAAGCTCAAGCAACTATTCCTCGACGCTTTCGAACACAGCCTGCGTTCGGGCAGTGTCGACTACATCGCCGCCTGTGAAGAGGCCTTCCGCGATGTCCGCCGCATGGAGCAGGACTACAACTCGCTGGTCGCTGCCGGCCCATTGGTCGAAGCCCTGGCCAATGGCGTCAAACAGCGTGAAGTACTGCGCGGCAAACTGCACCGCCTGTCGCCCCTGCTCGATTCGCTGCTCGGCACCTGGCAGGACTACGCCGGTGCGCGCAAGGAAGAGCTGGTCATCCAGGCCGAACACTACCGTAGCGAACAGGATGCGCTGCAGAACGATCAGCGTGGCGGCACCCAGGAGCTGATGCGTCTGGAGCGGGAAATTACCGGCATTCAGCGCTGGCTCGGCGAACTGTCGGTGCTCAAGCATCGCTTTGCCCTGGTCGATGACGTACGTGTATTGGAACAACAGCTGCTGGCCGCCAAGGATGCCCACGACGAGTTGGCCGGTGCCCTGGCGCAATCGCGACAGTTCAGCGCCGAAGACCTGGAAGAGCGCCTGCGCGATCTGGAAAAGCGCCTGAAGTCGGTCAAGCAGCAGCTCGACCATGCCGACAACAACAGCTATGCACGCCTGCGCGAGGAGTTCTCGCAACAGGATGTCGAACGCCTCATGCGCCTGTTCAACAGCGCCCTGTTCAGCTTGCCACTGGGTGAGCACGGCATTGCGCTGGACGACAACGTCGCCTGGGTCAAATCCCTGGAGGCGATACTCGATGGCTTCAAGGGTGAGCGTTTCGAAGCTCCCGGCCTGTCGATCGATCTGTCGCACATCGAACCGCCAGCGCTGCAAGCCCTGGCCGACCGTGCGGCGCTGCGCGATCAGAAAGAGCGTCTGGAAAAAGAACTCAAGCAACTGAAAACCCAGCAGGCCGTGGCCGCCGACCGCGCCGCCAGCAAGACCCAGACCGAAGCCCTGTACCAGCAGGTGCTCGATGCCCAGAAGGCATTGGAAGACTTCCGCCGCACCCAGACCCTGAGTGCCGAAGAGGCCGACAAGATGGAGCAACTGGCGCAGATGGAGGCTGCCCAGGACGAGCTCAAGCGCTCCAGCGATGCCTTCACCGAACGCGTCCAGCAACTGTCGGCCAAGCTGCAACTGGTCGGCCGCCAGATTTCCGACCTGGAAGCCAAGCAACGCACCCTCGATGACGCCCTACGCCGTCGTCAGCTGCTGCCGGCCGACCTGCCATTCGGCACGCCGTTCATGGAGCCGGTCGACGACTCCATGGACAACTTGCTGCCACTGCTCAACGACTATCAGGACAGCTGGCAAGGCCTGCTGCGCAGCGACGGGCAGATCGAGGCACTGTATGCGCAGGTCCGGCTCAAGGGCGTGGCCAAGTTCGATAGCGAAGAAGACGTCGAGCGTCGCCTGCAGCTGTTGATCAACGCGTACAGCCACCGCCAGGAAGAGGCCCTGACCCTGGGCAAGGCTCGCCGTGCCGCCGTGACCGACATTGCCCGGACACTACGCAACATTCGCAGTGACTACGACAGCCTCGAACACCAACTGGCCTTGTTCAACCGCGAGATCAACAAGCGTCAGGTTTCCAACCTGGCAAGCTTCCGCATTGTTCTGGCGCCGAACAAGGAAGCGCTCAAGCATATCGATCAGATTATCCACAGTGCCGGTCAGTACGAGGAAGGCCAGACCCTGTCGGTATTCGACCTGAGCCAGAGCGCCGAGCAGGACAACAAGAACGAAGAAGCCAAGGAATACCTCGCCCGCCTGGTGGCCGCCAACCATAACCAGCTGGGCCTCAAGGACCTGTTCGAGCTGGCGTTCGAGATCACCAAGGTCAACGGCCAGCCGGTCATCCATACGGACATCGACGGCGCCGCGTCCAACGGCACCACCATGACCATCAAGGCGCTGACCAACATGTACCTGTTGCTGCATTTGATGGACCGTGACCTGGCCGGTCGCATTCGCCTGCCGTACTACCTCGACGAAGCAGCCGATATCGACGAACGCAACCAGGCAGCGTTGCTCGAGACCAGCCTGCAACTGGGCTTCGTGCCGATCCTGGCCAGCGTGAAACCCCAGGTTTCGGCCAAGGTGGCAATTGACCTGGAAGGTGGCAGCGGGCCGAACGGCATCTACATCGATGAGGCGGACTGGAAGTACATTCGTCGGCATGACGAAGTCAAAGCCGTGGTCGAGGAAGTCGAGACCGAGTCGGCTTGATCCGGATCCAGTAACGAAAAAAGGCCGCGATTTTTTCGCGGCCTTTTTATTTTGAAGGCCCTGCGGGCCTTATCAATCTCACTTACCCAGCTGAATCTTCGGCGCCCACTGCAGCCACTCCTCCTCGGCCTCGTCGAACAGGGCAAAGGTCTGCTGTGGCCGGGCTGGACTGCCCATGCGCTCGCCATCAGGCGTGGCAAATGCAATACCGCCCTCAATCAGGGTTTCCAGCGACTCGGTGCGCACCGTGGCGCCCTTGAACAACCCCAAATCGACACCGAAGCCACTGCTGTTCCAGAAGCGACTGCCTCCACGTACCAACGTGGCATAGCGCGGTTCGATCAGGATCTTGATCAATACCCGATCCGCCGTATCGCCCAACTCGAAGCCGGTCACCTTGCCCACCGTCACTTCACGGTAGGTCACCGGCACGCCCGGTTTGATCGACCCGCGACGAGGTGCACTGAGGACCAGGCTCAACCCCGCCTCGCGCTCGGAGAAGTCCGGTGGTTGCGGCAGTGCCGTGAAGTTCTTCTGCGGCCCGGCATTCCTGGTTGCCGGCTGGACTTCCAGGTACTGACCGGTAACCAGCGTCTCCAGGTTGGCGGTCTTGACGATACCCAATTCCGGCTTGACCACCCAGAACTGCGTGCCGACACGGGCAATGTGCTCCGGCACTTCGGTGATGCGCGCGCTGAGCAGGACCGATTGCAGGTCATCGCTCAAATCGACATCTTCGACCTTGCCGACATCCAGCCCCTTGAAGCGAATGGGCGTTCCGGCTTTCAGGCCATCGGCGCGCTCGACCTTGATCGTCACCGTGGTGCCGGTCTTGTTCGCTTCTTCACGATTCTCATGCAGACGGAAACGCGGGATTCGCTTTTGCAAAGGCGTGTTGGGGTTCGGCGTCTCGAAGGCGATACCACCGGCCATCAGGCTCTGCAGCGATTCGCTCTTGACCTCGATGCCGGACAAACCGCCCGTTAGCGTAATGCCGCTGGCGTTCCAGAAGCGCGTCGAACCATTGACCAGGTTGGCGTATTCCTTCTCGATGTGCACCCCGATGACCAACTGCTTGCGCGTACGCGAGAACTGATAGCTCTGCACCGTACCGACCTTGACCTGTTTGTAGAGGATCGGGCTGCCGATATCCAGCGAACCGAGGTTCTCGCTGAAGAGCACCAGGTGCAGGCCGGGCGAACGCAGGTCCAGCGGCGGGGCCTTGGGTTGCGCCTCGAACTCGCGCTGTGGTGTAGCGTTCTTGTCCCCCGGACGGATCGCGATGTAATTACCCTTGACCAGAGCCTCCAGGCCAGTGATCCCTGCCAGCGAAATGGAAGGTTTGACCACCCAGAACTGGGTACCCTCGACCAGATAATCTTCGGCCAGCGGGTCCAGCGTGAGCTCTGAGGTGGCGCTGTTCAGGTCCGAGTCGACCTTGAGTGTCTTGAGCGTGCCAACCTGGATGCCCTTGTACATGACCGGCGTACGCCCGGCCTGCAAGCCTTCGTAATCTGTCAGCTTGACCTTGATCCGAATGCCCGCCTGAGCGGCATCGAAGTCTTCGTACAGCCGGAATGGCAAGCTCGGATCCGTAGGCGGGCTGTCCCGACGATGCTCGGGCGTTGCAAAGGCAATACCGCCGGCAACGATACTCGACAGCGATTCACTACGTACCTTCACACCGGACAGGTCGGCATCGATGCTGATGCCGCTGGCGTTCCAGAAACGTGTGTGCTTGCGCACCAGTTTGGCGTAGGTAGGTTCGATGAAGACCTTGAGTTCGACCGTGTTCTGATCGTCGGACAAGACATAGCTCTTTACCCGGCCGACCTTGATCTGCTTGTAGAACACCGGGCTGTCACGATTGAGCGAGCCAAGCCGGTCGGCCTTGAGCGTCAAGTGCAGGCCAGGCTCGGTGTCCGCCAATGGCGGCGCGGTCAAAAGCGCGTCGAAACGATGGGTATATTCACCATCGCCCGGGCTGACGGCAATGTAGTTGCCCGAGACCAGGGTCTCCAGCCCGGTAATACCGGCCAGGCTGACGCTGGGCTTGACCAGCCAGAACCGAGTGTTGCTGCGCATGTGCGGTTCAGCGGCCTTGTTCATTTCGATCGTGGCGACGACCCCCTTGTTGTCACCCTTGTCGTCCAGCTCCAGGGCCGTGACCTTGCCGACCGACATGCCTTTGTAGACCACTTCGGTCTTGTTCGCCTGGATGCCTTCACCGCTTTCAAAGCGCACTTGAATCTCGATGCCGGACTGGCTGTAGGCCCTCCAGCCCAACCAGCCGCCGATAATCAATGCAATCAGGGGAAGAATCCAAATGGCCGACCAATTGGAAGCTGGGCGGGTTTTAGCCGTTGGCAAATCACTCATTGTCGTCATCCGACTCCGTGTTATCCCAAATCAGTCGGGGATCAAAAGTTACTGCAGCGAGCATCGTCAAAATCACCACACTGGCAAAGGCCACCGCACCGAGGTTGGCTTCGACACTGGCAAGTCGCCCGAAATTCACCACGGCCACCAGAATGGCAATGACGAAGATGTCCAGCATCGACCAGCGTCCGATGAACTCGATGAAGCGGTACATCCAGATGCGCTGCCGGGCCGACAAGGGCTGATGGCGTTGCACCGAATACAGCAGCAAGGCGATGCCCACCAGCTTGAAGGTCGGGACCAGGATACTGGCCACGAACACCACGCCGGCAATCGGATACATGCCGTGTTGCATCAAGGTAATCACCCCGGACATGATCGTGTCCGGACTTCCCTGCCCCAGTGTACTGACCGTCATGATCGGCAGCACGTTGGCGGGTATGTACAGAATGGCCGCAGTAATCAGCAGCGCCCAGGTTCGTGCCAGGCTGTTCGGTCGCCGGGCATGCACCAGGGCCCCGCAACGCGTGCAGACCTGATCATCGGTGTCCGGCTCCTGCCGGTTGAGCTCATGGCATTCGCCACAGATCAGGATGCCTGCATCAATCGCCCGCATGTGGATCCTCCCCTGACAACGCGACCCAGATCTGGTGCGGCGACATCACCACCTCCAGCCACACCTGAACCAGCAGCAGCCCGACAAAGCAGGCCAGTCCCAGCCCGAGCGTCAGTTCCGCCAGGTCGGACAGTTTGACGATCGCCACCAGCACTCCCATCAAATAAACCTCGAGCATGCCCCAGTCCCGCATGTGGTGATAAGTGCGGTAGAGCAGCAAGCCGTAGCTGTGGCCGATATTCAAGCGGATGCTCAGCAACACCGCCAACTGGCACAGCAGTTTGAGCAGCGGAATAGCCATGCTACAGAGAAAGACCACCACCGCGACGCCTTGCATCCCGGTATTGAACAGCCCCACCACACCGCTCCAGACCGTATCTTCGGCGGCCTGGCCCAACAGATGGAGCTGCATGATGGGCAGAAAGTTCGCTGGTACGTACAACAACAACGCAGCCAGCACCAAGGCCAGGCTGCGGCTGACGACATTGTGACGGTGGGCGTAAAGCTCGTATCCACAGCGGGGACAGTGGGCTTTCTCGTCGTGGGCAAGCGTGGGTCTGCGCATCAGCAAGTCACACTCATGGCAGGCTACCAGCTCGTCCAGCGGCAATTGCACTAGCCGACTGGGCTCAACAGGATCAGGCATAAACGGATTCTGTATGAAAGAAATGGCTCTATTCTAGTGTTCTGACTCGAAAATAGCCGGGCATTTTTGGTACACCAAATTCCCCGCGGCTACACGGAGGTGTCGCCTTGGCTTTTCGCGGGATAAAGACAAAACCCCATCTGCTTACGCAGATGGGGTTTCGGAATTTAATCTTGACGATGACCTACTCTCACATGGGGAAACCCCACACTACCATCGGCGATGCATCGTTTCACTACTGAGTTCGGGATGGGATCAGGTGGTTCCAATGCTCTATGGTCGTCAAGAAATTCTGCTGCCAGGCCGTCTTTCGACGTCTTGGCGAATCGGGTATGTGATGATTTGTGCGTCGCAAACTTTCGGTTCGTTTCGTCTTCACTACCGCAATTTGGCCCTGCTCTTTACAGGAGCAGCAAATTGCTTGGGTGTTATATGGTCAAGCCTCACGGGCAATTAGTATTGGTTAGCTCAACGCCTCACAGCGCTTACACACCCAACCTATCAACGTCGTAGTCTTCGACGGCCCTTCAGGGAGCTCAAGGCTCCAGTGAGATCTCATCTTGAGGCTAGTTTCCCGCTTAGATGCTTTCAGCGGTTATCTATTCCGAACATAGCTACCCGGCAATGCCACTGGCGTGACAACCGGAACACCAGAGGTTCGTCCACTCCGGTCCTCTCGTACTAGGAGCAGCCCCTCTCAAATCTCAAACGTCCACGGCAGATAGGGACCGAACTGTCTCACGACGTTCTAAACCCAGCTCGCGTACCACTTTAAATGGCGAACAGCCATACCCTTGGGACCGGCTTCAGCCCCAGGATGTGATGAGCCGACATCGAGGTGCCAAACACCGCCGTCGATATGAACTCTTGGGCGGTATCAGCCTGTTATCCCCGGAGTACCTTTTATCCGTTGAGCGATGGCCCTTCCATACAGAACCACCGG